>JBDTJA010000286.1:0-60885 GCA_039936075.1 Opitutaceae bacterium
ACGATGGGTTCGGCGGCAGGCGCTTCGGGCATGGTCTGCACGGCTATGCAGCCTCCGCAGCATGGCAACTCCCACTTTCGGGTTGAGTTCCGCGGTTGACGTTCGGAAGGGGCCTTGGCGAGGGCAAAAATGGGGCTCTCACTTTCCGTTTGCCCGCGCTCGCGCGGACCGCTCACACTGTTCCCTTTAATGTATCTCAAGGCTCTAAAATTGCACGGCTTCAAGTCCTTCGCGGATGCCACCACTCTCCAATTTGAACCCGGTGTGACCGCAGTTGTCGGTCCCAACGGCTGCGGCAAATCGAACATCGCCGATGCCATCCGCTGGGTGCTGGGCGAGCAAAGCGCCAAGGCGCTGCGTGGCGGCAAAATGCAGGACGTCATTTTCGAGGGCGCCGACACCCGCAAGGCATCGCAGTTGTGCGAGGTTTCCCTGCTCCTGACCGAGTGCGAGAAGCAGTTGGGCAGTGAGTTTCACGAGATCGAGATCACCCGCCGCGTCCACCGCGACGGCCAGAGCGAGTACGCCTTCAACGGCCAGACGTGCCGCTTGAAGGACATCCAGAAGCTTTTCATGGACACCGGCGTCGGCCGGACCAGCTACTCGATCATGGCGCAGGGCCAGATTGACCAGATCCTGTCGTCGAAACCCGAGGAGCGTCGCGCGGTATTCGAGGAAGCCGCGGGCATCACGAAGTACAAGAGCGCGCGTCGCGAGGCGATGAACAAGCTCGCGCTGACCGATCAGAATCTGGCACGCGTCGCCGATGTCGTCGCCGAAGTCGGCCGGCAGATCGGCAGCCTGCGCCGCCAGGCGGCGAAGGCCATGCGTTACAAGCGTCTCAGTTTCCGTCTGCGTCATCTCAGCCTCGCGTGGAGCGGCCGCCAGCATGCGCAGCTCACGGCCACGCTCGGCGAGCTCGAGACCAAGGTGACCGCACTGCGCGCCGAGGCGGACGCCCGCCGGGCAGGACTGGAGGCCCAGCAGGGTTCGCTCGAGGAAAAAAAGGCCGGTCGTAACCGGTTGAACCAGCGCGTGCAGGACGCGCAGCAGGCGGTGTTCGATTTGCGCTCGCAGAAGGAGGCCGCGGAAAACCAGGCCAATCTTGCCCAAATCAAACGCACCGGCCTTGAGGATCGGCTGGCTTCGTCACGGGACAATCTCAGCGAAGTCGAAATGCAGTTGCGCGAGGTGTCGGAGCAGGTGGACACCGGCGCTCAGGACAAGCAAATGCAGCTGGGTCTGCTGGGCAGCAGCGACGCGGTGTTCCAGCAGCGGAACCGCGAGCTCGCGATCGTCGAGGGCGAGATGAGCAAACTCGAGCAGGAGCTTCAGCAGGCGAAATTCCATTTACTCCAGCTGGAAAGCACCGTGGCGCGTTTGCGCACCGATTGTTCCGGTTACGAGGTGGACCAAAAGACCAGCGTGCTGCGACACGATGCCGTCGCGCAGGAAATTACATCCGTGCGCGAGCTGAATGCGGTGTCAGCCCAGGCCGTCACCGACCTGAACGCGAAGACGGAGGCGATGCTCGCCGACAAGTCGCGCGTCCACACGGAGGCCACGTCGGCGCAGCAGACCATCACCGATCTCACGCGGGATTTCCGCGAGGCGCAGCGCAAGCTCCAGGAAATTGACCGCCAGCTCGCGCAGCGCACCGCGCGGCTCCGGCTGCTCCAGCAGCTGCAAGAGAAGTGGGAAGGTTTCGGCGAGGGCGCGAAGGCCGTGCTGCAGGGCCGGCTCGACGCGGCGCTCGCCGGCGCGAAGGCCACGCCGATCACGCACGGGCTCGAGGTGAAGCCGGAGTTTGGCAAGGCCGTGGAAGCGATCCTCGGCTCGGCGGCGGAGGCGATCAGCGTGACCGACCTGGCCACGGCGCAACGGATTTTGACGCAGCTCGACACCGAACAGATTGGCTCGGCGGTGCTGCAGGTGGGCGAAATCGTTCATCGAGGCGGCGGGGACAACGCGGACTTACCGGCCTTCCTGCAGCCAGCGACGCAGGCGCTCGCGGGCGATGCGACGGGCCATCCGGCGGCAAGCATTCTTGCCAGTTGCTACATCGCTGATGATCTCGGCGCGTTTCTCGAATTTTGGAAAGCGACGCCCGGTTTTGGATTTCTCGCAGTGGCGACGCGGAAAGGGGACTTGGTTGACCGGCGCGGCCTCGTTTACGGTGGCCATCACAGCGCCCGAAAATCTTCCGGCAGCATCGTGCAGCGCGAAATTGACCTGCGCGAAACCGCCAAGCTGCTGGCCGAAGACCAGAAGGTGCATGACGATCAGAAAACGGCGATTGATGCGCTCAACCTGCAGCTGGCGGCGGCTGAGCAGGCCGTGGAGCTGAAGCGGGCCGAGGTACTCGTGGTTACGCAGAATTTGGCCGCGTTGCAGGCGGAACAGCGGGGAGCGCTGCGCTCGCTCGAGGACGTGGCCAACCGGTTGCGCCGGATGGAAAACGAGCTCGTGACGCTCGAACAGGCCCGCAACGAGGCGCATGCCCGTTGGGACAAGGCGCAGGCCGGTCTGGCCACGGCGGATGCCGCGGCGACGGCGCAGCGCGAATTGATTCAGAAGCTGGAGTTCCGTATCGTGGAAAACCGCACGGATCGCGATGTGAAGCGCGAGTCGCTGGCGCAGGCCCGGCTCGAGCTGGCCGAACGCCGCCAGAAGGTCGAAGTGCTTGATCGCGGCCTCGGTGAAATGGAGAAGCGCCGTCATCAGCTCGATGACCTGCTGGTGCAGCGTCAGGCCGAAATTGAAACCTGGTCGGAGCAGACGGGGGAATTGGAGCGTGAGTCGGGTACGCAACGCACCCGGGCCGGCGAGATTGCCGGCACGCTGGGCATTGCCCAGGAGCAGGTGGAGAAAATCCGGATCGAGTTGGTGGAAATCGAGCGCGAGATCCATGCGCTGGAGACCGCGCAAGCTTCCCTCCACTCCCAGTCCGAGGCGGCGCATGACAATCTGAGCACGCAGGAAATCAAGCTCGCCGGGACGCGCCAGCGCGCGCAGTTCCTGGCCGAGGAAGTTACCCGCGAATTTTCTGCCGACATCACGACACTCGACTGGCGTCAATTGCTGTGGCGCTCCGAAGATGAGCCTGAGGGGGTCAAGCCGCTCGACCTTGACGAGGAAGATGAAAGCGATCCGCGGTCCGGCGTCAGCGATCAGCCGAATGCTGCCATCGAAGATCCGAAGCCGAAGAAGCGGAAAGCGAAGGCCGCGCGTGGTGAGGCCACGGAGGCTGATTTGGCGGCGCTTGACGCGACCAACTGGGATGAGATCAAGGTGGAAGCGGATGCGCTGCGGTCGCGTTTGAACAGCATGGGGGCGGTCAACCTCGTCGCCATTGAGGAATATGCGGAGTTGAAGCAACGGCATGATTTCCTCACGGCGCAGAGCACGGATCTCACGACGGCGAAGGCCGATCTGCTCAAGGCGATCGACGAGATCAACCAGACGTCGCAGAAGCAGTTCGAACTGACGTTTGACCAGATCAAAAAGAACTTTGCGTACACGTTCGAGACCCTCTTCGGCGGTGGTCGTGCGGCGCTGGAGCTGATCCAGACCGAGGACATCCTTGAAAGTGGTATTGAGATCGTGGCGCAGCCGCCCGGCACGAAGCTCAAGAGCATCTCGCTGCTGTCGGGTGGTCAGAAAACGCTCACCGCGGTCGCACTGCTGTTCGCGCTCTACATGGTCAAACCGTCGCCGTTCTGCTTGCTCGACGAGTTGGACGCGCCGCTGGACGAGTCGAACATCGGCCGTTTCACTGACCTCCTCAAGAAGTTCGTGGACGAATCACAGTTCATCATCATCACGCACAACAAGCGTACGGTTTCGGCGGCGCGCGCGATTTACGGCGTGACGATGGAGGAGCGTGGCGTGTCGAAGACGGTCTCGATGCGTTTCAATCACGATCGCGGCGATCTGGAGACTCACTCCCCGAACATTGCGGACGCCGTGACGGGTGCGAAGCCGGTGGCACTGGTGTGACGTGGCGGCGGCATCCTGGCCGGAAGATCCGCCGGCTTGGCCCGGGTCTTATGCGCCGCGAATTGGGCCGCGTTTCAACCCGGACTGTTGGCTCGCGCGGAGGGCGTGCCGCTCAAATCCAGCATCACGGCAAGAAGACCCTTGGCCCTTCGGCCGCTGAAGGCGGGATCAGCGATGCCGCCCTACAATAATCGCGGGAAACTGCGGCAAGGATTATGCGCCGCTTAGAGAATCAGATCCGGCGGGACGTTGCTGAGGGCTTCCTCGATCGTGGTCAGGCCCATCTTTACCTTGAGCATCGAATCCTGATGGAGGGTCTTCATGCCATTCTTCATCGCGATGCGCTTAAGACCGGCGACTTCGACCTCCTTGTTGATGGCTTCGGTCAGCTCCTCGCTGTTGATCATGAGTTCGTGGATGCCGACGCGGCCCTTGTAACCGAGTCCACCGCACGTGGGGCAACCCTGGGGGTTGGCCTTGAAGATCTGTCCGCTCCAGCCGAGCGCCTTTTCCATGAGCTGCTTTTCGCGACCCTCGGGCTCGTAGGCGACCTTGCAGGTCTTGCACACGCGGCGCAGCAGACGCTGGGCGCACACGCAGACGAGCGAAGCGGAAATGTTGAAAGGCTCGACGCCCATTTCACCGATACGAGCAATGGTCGAAGGCGCGTCGTTGGTGTGCAGGGTGGAGACGAGTAAGTGGCCGGTGAGGGCGGCTTCAACGGCGATACCGGCGGTTTCTTCGTCACGAATTTCACCCACGAGAATGATATCGGGGTCCATCCGAAGATAACAGCGGAGGGCCCGCGCAAAGGTCAGGCCGATCGCCCGGCTCATCTGCATCTGGTTGATGCCAGCCAACGTGTACTCGATCGGATCCTCCGCGGTCTGGATGTTGACGTCGGGGGTGTTCACCTCGCCGAGCGCGGAGTAAAGGGTCATGGACTTGCCAGAGCCGGTCGGGCCGCAGTGCAAAATCATGCCGTAAGGCTGGCGGATGCATTCGCGGTACCGGGCCAGATTCTCGTCGGAGAAGCCCAAGGCCGGAAGGGGCAGGGTGGACTTCTGCTTGTCGAGAATACGCATGACCACCTTCTCGCCGTGATTCATCGGGCCGGTGGCGACGCGCAAATCGATATCGATGTTCTTCTTCGTGTACTTCTTGAAGACGATACGACCGTCCTGGGGCAACCGGCGCTCGGAGATGTCCAGGTTGCACATGATCTTGATGCGCGTGACCATGGAGTTCGCCGCCAGCTTCGGCAGGCGGAGTTTTTCCTGGCAAAGACCGTCAATGCGGTAGCGGATGAGCAAGTCCTTCTCCATCGGCTCAATGTGAATGTCCGACGCGCCAGAGACATACGCATCCTCGATGATGCGGTTGGTCAGCTGGATGATGGGGGCGGAGTCTTCCTTCTCCAGGTCCGCCGCACTCATTTCCGCCGCGGAGGCGTCGGTGCTGTAGGCGGTGCTGATGACCTCCACCACGGAGCCGACGTCGACGGAATTGGGATCGTTCGCTCTGTTTTCCTTGAAATACTTCTTGAGCAGAGCCTCGAAGAGCGTCGCGGAGATCACCCGGACTTCGTCGATGGTCATTTCTGTGGCCTGCGCGAAGGACTCACGCTTCGCGTAGTCGAGAGGGTTGGCCATCAGCACGGCCACGGAATTGGGGCTGATCCGCTTGTGGGGAAAAATACCCTCGCGGCGGATCAGGGCGTCACCGAGCACCTCGAGCAGCTTCTCGTCCACCTCCACGTCCTCGATCTTGGTGACGAGCGGCAGGTCGGTGAGCTTGGCAATGAACTTGGCGTTGTCGTCGGCGTTGAGCTCGAACTTCGGGTCGAGCATGCGGTGTAAGAGTGCCGCGGAGTATTCCCCGACTTCCTTCAGCAGAATGAGATCCTTGTCCGTGAACTCGCCGTCGGTCCCCGCGGAAAGCTCCTTGTTGAGCACTTGAATGGCGCCAATGACCTTGCCGTTGCTCTTGAGCGGCACGGTGAGCATCGAGCGAACCTCGAAACCGGTGATCTTGGCGAGCGACGACATGAACGGCGCCTGGCTCTCCGAATTACGGTAGAATACCGGCTCGGCGCTGCTGATGACTTTGCCGACGACGCCGGTGCCGAGCGGCAGGCGCATGGCGAGCAGCTTCGTGGTGGTGTCCTTGAGCTTAAGTTCGAACTCTGGATCTTTGGCCCAAAGCGAGGGCGAATAGTAGATATGCCGGAAAGTGATCTCGTTGCCCTCGATGATGTAAAACGTCATCGACTGGGCCTGCAGCGCCTCGACGACCTTGGAGGCGGTGAGTTCGATGACTGAATCGAGATCCTCGCGGCTGGGCGCCGCCTTTGAAATGATCTTGATCAGGAGCGAACGTCGCAGGGTGCCGGCAATATTTGGAGTGGCCATTAGGTGGGACGCGTCAGATTTGATTCTGGAATTGTCAGCGAAGGCTCGGCCCCGCAATGAGAAAGCACGGTCCGGCCCCGCGGAAATTACCCATGTTCGACTGGCTCAAGCGATTTTTATCCCGGCCCGCTGCGGCGGCGCGGTCGCGCGGCGAAACGGGCGAGCGTCTCGCCGCCGAATTCCTCCGTCGCACCCATGGGTTTGTCATCGTCGCCCGCAACTGGCGATCGCCGCGCGACCGGCGGGCGGAGATCGACTTGGTCGGCCGCGATGGGGAAGTGCTGGTGTTTGTCGAGGTCAAGACGCGGGCGGTGGGTGCGCTCGTGCCCGGTTATTACGCCGTGAACAAGCGCAAGCGGCGGGTGCTGCTCCGCGCCTGTCAGGATTATCTCAGCCGGCTGGCCAGGAAGCCGCGGACCTTCCGCTTCGACGTGGTGGAGGTGGCGTTGCCGGAGGATTCCGGCGCGGTCGGGGCCGAGGTGCGGCACTTCGCGAATGTTTCCCTGTTTCCCAAACACTACAAAGGATGATCAGCATTTCCCTTGCGCGCGGTGCGCCGCTGGCGAGGATGCTTCTCCGTTATGGCCGATACCCCGCGTCATCCGTTCCTGCAAGGGCTCAGTAAACATCGCGGCGCACCTCCGACGGTCGTCGTCATCTTCGGCGCCTCCGGCGACCTCACCGCCCGCAAGCTCATCCCTGCCGTTTACAACCTCGGCGTGGACAACCTGCTCCCGGCCGATTTCTATCTGGTCGGTTACGGCCGGAAGCCGATCCCGGACAATAAATTTCGCAAGCTGGCGGCCGACGCCATCAAGGAGTTCTCGCGGCGCGAGCTGAAGAAGGACGTGTGGGACCGCATTGCGGCCCACACCAGCTACGTGGCGGGCGATTACACCGACAAGGCGGCGTTCAAGAAACTCGCGAAACACATCGATGCCATCGAAAAAAACATCGGTCGGGAGGTGCAGACATTGTTCTACATTTCCACGCCGCCGTCAGTCTTTGAACCCATCCTGCTGAACATTGGCGCGGTGGGACTGGCGGGCCGGCACGCCGGCAAGGCGCATCACGCCAAGGTCATCATCGAGAAACCCTTCGGCCGCGACCTGGCGTCCGCTCTGCAACTCAACGCCACCATTCGGCGCGTGTTCGAGGAACACCAGGTTTATCGCATCGATCACTATCTCGGGAAGGAGACGGTGCAGGATCTGCTGGTGCAGCGTTTCTCCAACTCGATTTTTGAGCCCCTGTGGAACCGCAATTACATCGACAGCGTGCAGATCACGGTGGCCGAGGAAGTCGGCGTCGGCACGCGCGGCGGTTACTACGAGCAGAGCGGCTGCCTGAGAGACATGATCCAGAATCATACGATGCAGCTGCTCGCGCTCACCGCGATGGAGCCGCCAGTCGCTTACGAAGCGGAGGCGCTCCGCGATGAAAAGGTCAAGGTGCTCAAGGCCATCCAGCCGCTGAATCTTGGGCCGGGCGGCGACGTGGCTCGCGCACAATACACCGCGGGCATGATGGCGGGAAAAGCCGTGCCGGGTTACCTCGAGGAGGAGGGCATCGCGCCGCAATCCAACACGGAGACCTATGCGGCGGTGCGCCTCTGGATCAACAACTGGCGCTGGCAGGGCGTGCCGTTTTATCTCCGCTCCGGCAAGCGCATGGCGCGCCGCGTCTCGGAAATTGCGATCAACTTCAAGGCGGCTCCGGGCACGCTGTTCGCCGAGAGCAACGGCTTCAATCTCGCCGCCAACACCCTCGCGTTTCAGATCCAGCCTGACGAGGGCCTCAGCCTGATTCTCAACACGAAGATTCCCGGCTTGGAAACGCGCACGCAGCCGGTGAAGATGAATTTCCGTTATTCGACCACTTTCGGCTCCAACACGCCTGAGGCCTACGAACGCCTGGTGCTCGACGCGATGATCGGCGACGGCACCCTCTTCATTCGGGGTGACGAGGCCGAGACCTCCTGGAAACTTTACACGCCGGTGCTGGAAGCGTGGGCGGCCGCGGGGCGGCCGGGCATGGACAGCTACGCAGCCGGCTCCTGGGGTCCGCCCAGCGGCGATGCGCTGCTGGCGAAACAGAATCACGTTTGGCGCCAGCCGTAGTCGCCATGCCAGACATCTTCAATGCGCTCCCGGGCATCGAGGTGCCGGTGGGGGCGATCTCGAAAAGCCTGGGCAAGATGTGGTCGGACACCGCGGCCTCGGGCAAGGCGGCGCCGGCTTCCGAGGATGCGAAGGCCACGCAGGTCAACTTTGTCCTCCACCTTGGACTCAACACCACCTCGCCCGATGCGGTGCGCCAGTTTCGCACGGCGGTGGAGTTTTCGAAACGCTACCCGAGCCGGGTCGTGGTGTTGTGCCCGCTGGGCAAGGACGCGGGCATTACGGAAATGCGGGCCAAGGTTTATGGCGAGTGCCACCTCGGCAAATCAAAGAGCGACAAACGTTGCGTCGAATTTGTGATGCTGAGCTATCCGCGCAATGCGCGGCAGTTTTTGGAAAGCCAGGTGTCCATCTGCCTCTCGACGGACCTGCCGTTGTACTACTGGGCGCACCGGTTCAGTGACATGTCGAAACTGGCCGACTATCACTACCTGCTCACCCGCGCGCAGCGCGTGCTGATTGACAGTTCCATCGCGCCCCAAGGCGCGCTCACCTATCCGTGGCCGCGGCCCGACACCCTGCGCGATCTGGTCCACGCGCGGTTGCTGCCGGTGCGGCAGAGCCTGGGGCAGTTTCTCAGCCGGTATTCGATGGACGCACTGTGCGAGGGGCTGCAAGCGGTGAGGTTGACGCATGATGCCGCTCACGCAGCCGAGGGCCGGGTACTGCTGCACTGGTTGCAGGAACGCATCGGCCAATGTGGCCAGAACCATGCGACCTTCTCGCTGGTCGCGAAGGCGGGGAAATCCGGGCATTTTGCGCTCACATTCACCTACGCGGGCGCCCGGAAGAAATTCTCCTGGCACGGGGACCTCGCGCGCGGCACGGCGCTCTTCGACGCCAATTTTGGCACCGGCGCCACGAAACTGTCGGCCGCAGTCAGCTTGCTCTCGCCCGAGGCGGCGCTGAGCGAGGCGATGTTTTTTTAGGGAGTGGCGCGGTGGAGCAGAGTCTCCAGCTGATGGGTGAGCACGTCGTTCGTGCTGGCGGAATTTCCCGGCGCCCGCTGCACCACCGGCAGATCCTTGCCGAGAATCACTGTCAGGGCGCTCGCCTCGACGTTGCGTTGGGTCTCACTCAAGTCGGGTTGCGCCACGGAGGGCAGGATTGGCAGACAGTCCCATTGCGCGGGTTTTCCCATGGCTTGTGACCAATTCAGGATCCAGCTATATGACCGGTAGAATTCCTGCGGACTGGGAGCGCTGGCCGCCACGGGCACGGCCAAGATCACCAAGTCGGGAGGGATGGTCGCGGGATGACTTTGGAATTTAAACCAACCGGTTTGCTTGGCTTCGGCCTCCAGTTCTTCGAGAGACTTGCCCGACGGGTCCCACGCGGTGACGCGGATCTCGGCCTTCGGGAAAAGGTGGCGCAAAGCGGGTCCGATGAGGACGTCGTAAGGC
This sequence comes from Opitutaceae bacterium, assembly GCA_039936075.1. Classification (GTDB taxonomy): domain Bacteria; phylum Verrucomicrobiota; class Verrucomicrobiia; order Opitutales; family Opitutaceae; genus Opi-474. Next base: position 9,994 of record JBDTJA010000286.1, read on the forward strand.
TTCATGGCCACCACCTGCAACGCCTCGCCGGCCTCCAGCCGCGCCAGAGTGTGCGGCAGACCGGGATGGAGGATCGGCAATTCGCCGAGAGCGACCGGACCGCCGACCAACGTTTGCGCCGCGGTTTCCGCGAACAGAATGTGACCGTGAAGATTCGGATGAATTGTATTACTCATCAGGCGCCACCAGTCGGGACCTCCCCGGAGTTGCACGGCTCGAAAAGTTTGAAAGGCGTCGGCTACGGGCACCGCGAGTTCGCGACCGACCTCCCGCATGATTTCGGCGTAGGCGGCGACGCGATCGGGCGGCCGAAGCGGGTCGCCTTCATCAACGGCATTGGGGGTCATGAAGATCAGCTCGGCGCCGCGGGCGCGGATGCGGGAGGTGAATTCGCGGAGATTGGCCCGGTAAGTTTCGGGCGCGAGCTTCGCGGCATCGTTCATGCCGAACATCAGGACGACGAGATCCGGACGCGGGGCGAGAACGTCGGTTTCCAATCGGGGCAGGGCGTCCCCCGTGGTTTGGCCGCTGATTCCGGCGTTGAGCATTTCGATCCGAGCCGCGGGAAAGCGCCGCTGCAAGGCGAGGCCCAGCAAGTCGCACCATGCGCGACGATCGCCGGTGTGATAGTAAACGCCCGTGATACTGTCGCCGAAACAAACGATGCGAACGGTCTGGCCGGATTCCAACCGCCGGAGCGTGCGCGGAGCAGCCGGCGTGGCCAAGACATCCCCCGCCAGCATCATTAGAATCAGTAGGAAACGCCAGTGCACACGGGGGATTTACTCCGGGGCAGCGGGATTTGCCAAGGAGGTTCGCCAGCGGCCCAAAGTTGAGCGCAACTTCCCTGCGAACGGTGAGCTGGCGGGATGAATCCTCGCCTGCCCGCATTGGGCAAAATTTTCCTCCCGGAGAAAACGCCCGGTGTGCTGGGCGCCTGATTGTTAAAACGAGCTCGGCCTGTCGGTGGAAGAGTGGGGTGGACCGGTTTTCAGCGGCGGGACGGCTACCCGGAACAGAAAGGCGGCACGGCTTGGTCGCGGTTCCCCTCTGAAGACAAATATTTTGGCCAGGGTAGGCTCGGCCACATGCTCAACGACCACGTGGTCAACCTGACACGGGTGTTGGTGCAGATAAAAAAAGCAGACGGTTAGCTTGATCCGGATCCGGCGAGAAAATTGATTGCGGCAAGTTCGGCAGGGTGCACGACGCCGAGAACAACCGCATCAACTTGTGAGAGCCACCGATCGGGCGTGGCCCTTACCCGCTTCAATTCAGTCCGCGCAACCAGCAGCGGACCAGCCAAGGGTCGATCTTCGTGAAGAAGAACCACGCAAATTTTCCCCGGACACGCATGAGCCAGCCGCGGCTGGACTGCCAGGAGGCGTGGGTCATCTGCAGGGATCGCTGCACGTCAGCGGCGAAGAGCTCCCGCGCCTCCGCCGCGATCGATGGATTCGCGATACGCACCATCAGCTCGTAGTTGATGCCGAAGGAGCGAATGTCGAGGTTGGCGGAACCGACATAAACGGCGTCATCCACCACGGCCATTTTCGCGTGGAGGATCTGCGGCTGGTACTCGTAAATTTTCACCCCGGCGCGGAGCAACCGGCCATAGAGCGAGCGAGCCGCCGTCTGGGCGATGGCTACGTCGGATTTTCCCGCGAGCAGAATCTCGACATTGCCGCCGCGACGCGCCACGCGCCGCAGTGCCCGGCGGAGGCGGTAATTGGGTACAAAATACCCGGAGACGAGCTGCACGTCTTTCGCATGTTTCAAGGCTTTAAGCAGACTCGTGGCAAAGGCATCGCGCACGACGCGTGGACCACCGAGAAGGACGGGGCCGTGCGCGCCCACCCGCACGCGGCGATGCAGCGGCCCGCGGATGCGATGGAGGACCCGGTGGCCGAGATCGTACATGCGGAACATGGCGTCGAAAGCTGCCGTCAGCGGTTTGATGACGTCCTGACGACGAATTTCCCAGCCGAGGTCGCGCCAACCCTCGGTCACGCCATCTCCGCCGTATTCGTTTGCGACGTTGAAGCCGCCGATGAAGGCGACCTCGTCATCGATCAGCAGCTGCTTGCGGTGGTTCCGAAAGAGGAAGCCGCGCAACGAGAGCGGATTGAAAATGCGAACTTCGCCGCCGTGCTGTGTGAGTTCGGCCCAGTAATGCTTGGGGAGGGCACCTGAGCCCAAGCCATCGAGCAGGAGCTGCACGCGGACACCGCGCCGGGCCGCCGCGGACAAGGCGGTGGCAAATTTCTTGCCCACCTCATCGTCGTGGAAAATGTACATCTCAAACCGGATCGTTCGCTCAGCGGCTTTGATGGACGGGAGCATCCGCTCGTAAGCCGCGGCGCCGGTGGGCAGCCAGCGGATGTGGGTCGCACGCTCAGAAGCGGAAGAGGAATGGGCCATGGAGAGGAGACTGACCAGGGGCGCGGAGGGAGTTTCTGCTAAAACCTCAGCGCTCGCGCGGAACCGAGAGGCCGGGAGTTACGTCACGCGAATCACGGCATACGTCCGCTTTCCCTTGCGCAGGAGAACGTATTTGCCGAAGAGCAGGTCCGCGGTGGTGACGGTGCGTGCGAGGTCGGAGACGCGGGTGTTGTTCACGTTGATGCCGCCGCCCTCGAGATCCTTGCGGGCCTGGCCTTTGGATGGGCAGAGACCCGCGTGGACGAGCAGATCGGTCACGGCGATGCCGGGCGCGGCGAGGGATGGCGCGGAGAGTTCCTTGGTGGGGACCTCGCCCACCACGTCGTTGAACAGCGCCTCGGTGATCCCCTCGAGTGAACCGCCAAAGAGGATGTCGCTCGCCTTGATCGCCGCCGCGAGCGCGTCGGCGCCATGGACAAGGGTCGTGAGCTCCCGCGCGAGCGCTTTCTGCGCGGCGCGGGCGCCGGGGTTGGCCTTCAGCGCGGCTTCGAGCGAAGTGATTTCGTCGTGGGAAAGGAATGTCAGCACGCGAAGCAATTTACCCACATCGGCGTCCTCGGCCTGTACGAAGAACTGATAGAAGCGATAGGGCGAGGTGCGCTTGGCATCGAGCCAGACGGCGCCGGAGGCGGATTTGCCGTACTTGGTGCCATCGGTCTTGGTGAGAAGCGGAAAAACCAGGCCCCATGCCGTGTGGCTGCCGCCGGACTTCTTGCGGATGAGATCGGTGCCGGCGGTGATGTTGCCCCATTGGTCGGTGGCACCGACCTGCAGCTCGCAATTCATCGCGGTGCGGAGGTGGAGAAAATCATTTGCCTGGAGCAGCATGTAGCTGAATTCCGTGTAGCTGATGCCACCTTCGCCCTCGAGGCGCGCGCGAACGCTGTCCTTGGCCATCATGACGTTGACCGAAAAGTATTTTCCGACGTCGCGGAGAAATTCGAGGAAGCTGAGCGGCGCGGTCCACGTGGCGTTGTCCACCAACTGGGCCGGGTTGGCGGTCGCCGCGAAATCGAGGAACCGGGAGAGCTGCTCCCGGATGGCGGTGATGTTGTGGATGACCTGCTCGGGCGTCTGCAGGTTGCGCTCATCGGACTTTCCCGAGGGATCGCCCACCATCCCGGTGGCCCCCCCGGCAAGGGCGATGGGGTTATGTCCAGCGAGCTGGAACCGCCGGAGCGCAAACAGCGGCACGAGATTGCCGACGTGGAGCGAGTCCGCGGTGGGGTCGAAGCCACAATACAGCGTGAGAGGACCGGCGGCCAGGCGCTTGTTCAAAGCGTCGGCATCGGTGCAGTCGGCATAGAGGCCGCGCCATTGGAGGTCTTCGAGAATCGTCATGGGGAACGGGCGAGTTAACGGGGCGGGGGAGGAGCGGCGCAAAACAAAACTTATGCCGGCGATGATCAAAACAGAATAACAGCTTCTGAGGCGTTTCTTTCTGGAAAAACGGTTTGCCGCCGCGGGGCGCCTGAGTCATTTGTGCTGTTCCGCCGCGTCGCCTCAGGCGCCGTGACTCTAACCGCAACTCATTCAATTCCCACGACCATGCCGCTCGCCGTTGGCTCCAAAGCCCCCGATTTTACCCTGAAGACGAAGACCGCCGAGGGTCTCAAGGACATCAAGCTCAGCGACAACTTCGGCAAGAAGCAGACGCTGCTACTGTTTTACCCGCTGGCTTTCACGGGCACCTGCACGCAGGAGATGTGCGACACGACCGCCGGACTGGATCACTACGCCAAGCTCGGCGCCGAAGTTTACGGCATCAGCGTCGACAGCCCGTTCGCGAATGACGCGTGGGCCAAGGAGCACAAGATCAGCATCACGCTGCTCTCCGACCTTAACAAGACCACGACCAAGGCCTACGACGTCGTGTTTCCCAATTTGGCCGGCATCGGCGACACGTCCGCCCGCGCGGCATTCGTCATCGGCAAGGATGGAGTGATCAAATATTCCGAGGAAACCGCCACGCCGAAGGATCTGCCCAACTTCGAAGCGATCAAAGCCGTCCTGGCCAAGTAAAGACGCCATCGCGAGGCCCGCCCCCCGGCCGAGGCGATCCAGCTGGATTGCTTCGCCGCTCCGCTCCTCGCCATGACAACCCATCAACCCCATCAATCATGAGCACCCTCCCGAATCCCTTCTCCACGCTCCAGACCTTTTCCGCGAATGGCGCGTCGCATCAGTTCTACTCGCTGCCCGCGCTGGAAAAAGCGGGCTTCAAGGTCTCGCGCCTGCCGGTCTCGATCCGGATCGTGCTCGAATCCTTGCTGCGCAACGCCGACGGCAAGCGCGTCAGCGAGCAGGCGATCAAAGATTTGGCGGGCTGGGGCGCGAAGTCGCCGCGCACGGAGGAGATTCCCTTCGTCGTTGCGCGCATTGTGCTGCAGGATTTCACCGGCGTGCCGCTGCTGGTGGATCTGGCGGCGATGCGCGCCGCGGCGGTCAAGCTCGGCGAAAACCCGAAGCTCATCGAGCCACTCGTGCCGGTGGACCTCGTGGTGGACCATTCGGTGCAGGTGGATTTCTCGGGCACCGCGTCGGCGCTGGCCCAGAACCTGGAGATGGAGTTCTCCCGCAACCGCGAGCGCTACCAATTCCTAAAGTGGGGCATGCAGGCCTTTGACACGTTCAAGGTGGTGCCGCCCGGCATCGGCATCGTGCATCAGGTTAACTTGGAGTATCTCGCCAAGGGCGTGCTCTCCAACGCGAGCGGCGTTTATTATCCGGACACGCTCGTGGGCACCGACTCGCACACAACCATGATCAACGGACTAGGCATCGTGGGCTGGGGCGTGGGTGGCATCGAGGCCGAGGCGGGCATGCTGGGCCAGCCGGTTTATATTCTCACGCCAGACGTCGTCGGCGTGCATCTCACGGGCACACTGCGCGAGGGGGTGACGGCAACGGACCTCGCCCTTACCGTCACCCAGCGACTGCGCCAGGCGAAGGTGGTCGGCAAATTCGTCGAGTTCTACGGGCCCGGCGCGGCGGCACTGCCGGTGGTGGATCGCGCGACGATTGGCAACATGGCACCCGAATACGGCGCCACGATGGGCTTTTTCCCAATTGACGCGGAGTGCAGCAATTATCTCCGCGCCACCGGCCGCAGCGAGCAGCACATCGCCCTCTATGAGGCTTACTACAAGGCCCAGGGCCTGTGGGGCATGCCGCTAAAGGGCGGGATTGATTACTCCACGGACCTTGAACTTGACCTCGCCACGGTCGTCCCGAGCGTGGCCGGCCCCAAGCGGCCGCAAGATCGGATCGAGTTGCCGAGGATGAAGGACGAGTTCACCGCGACGTTGGCCAAGCCGGTCGCCGAAAATGGCTTTGGCAAGAAGGCCGCCGATCTGGGCAGGAAGATCACGGTGGCCGCCAATGGCTCATTTCATGGCGGCGGGGGCGGCTGTCAGTCGCCCGTCTCGGCGACCAAGTCCGCGGCCGAAGACACTAATCCGGTGACGGAGCGCGAGATGATCAATAACCGGCCAACGGCCGACACGACCCCCTCCGTTGCATCCCGGATCGAGGGCGAGGTGGGTCACGGCTCCGTGTTGATCGCGGCCATCACGAGCTGCACCAACACCTCGAACCCGAGCGTGATGCTCGCGGCCGGACTGCTCGCCAAGAAGGCCGTGGAAAAGGGCCTCACGGTCAGGTCGACGGTGAAATCGTCGCTGGCGCCGGGGTCGCGCGTCGTCACCGACTATTTGAACAAGGCCGGGCTCACGCCATATCTCGACCAGCTGGGTTTCCAAACGGTGGGTTACGGCTGCACCACGTGCATCGGCAACTCTGGTCCGCTGCACCCCGCAATTGAGGAGGCCGTAATCAAGCACGACCTCGTGGCTGCCGCCGTACTTTCCGGCAACCGCAATTTCGAGGCGCGCATTCACCAGAACATCAAGGCCAACTACCTGATGTCTCCCCCGCTGGTCATCGCCTTTGCACTCGCGGGCCGAGTCGATCTTGACCTGACCCAGGAACCCATCGGGAAGGGCAAGGATGGCAAGGACGTCTTCCTGAAGGACCTGTGGCCAACGCTGAAAGAAATCCGCGATCAGATGCAGGCGGCGTTAAAGCCTGACGTCTTCCGCCGGCTTTATACCGACTTCGCCGCGCAGAATCCCAAATGGAACGAGATCCCTGCGACGACGGGCAACGTTTACGCCTTCGAGCTCAAATCCACGTACATCCAGGAACCGCCATTCTTCACGAATTTCTCGCTGCAGCCCGGCCCCATCGCCGAGATCAAGGGCGCCCGCGCCCTCGGCATCTTTGGCGACTCGGTCACGACCGACCACATCTCACCGGCCGGAGCCATCAAGAAGAATTCGCCCGCCGGCAAATACCTGCTCGAGAACGGCGTCGCGTTCGAAGATTTCAATTCCTACGGCTCGCGCCGGGGCAATGACCGCGTGATGACGCGCGGCACCTTCGCGAACGTCCGGATCAAGAACCTGATGCTCGGCGGCGAGGAGGGCGGCAGCACGATTTACCAGCCGACGGGAGAAAAGATGGCGATCTTCGATGCCGCGATGAAGCACCTCGCGGCGAAGACGCCGCTCATCATTCTCGCGGGTCAGGAGTACGGCACGGGTTCCTCCCGCGACTGGGCGGCCAAGGGCACGAACTTGCTCGGGGTAAAGGTTGTCGTCGCGCAGAGCTTTGAGCGCATTCACCGCTCCAATCTCGTGGGCATGGGCGTGTTGCCACTCCAGTTCAAGGAGGGCACCACGGCGCAGACCCTCAAGCTTGATGGCACCGAGACCTACGACGTCGTCGGCCTCAGTGGTGCGATCAAGCCCCAGCAGGATCTCACGCTGAAGATCACGCGTCAGGACGGTACGGCCGAGCATGTTCCCGTCCGTTGCCGGATCGATACGCCGATCGAGATCGATTACTACCAGCACGGCGGGATCCTGCCTTACGTGCTCCGGCAAATCGTCGCCAAGAATTAAACCGGCCGACCTTGCCGCCGGGAAACCGGTGCGTACTGTTTGGGCCCATTCCCATGTCTGAAGCTGGTAAACCTACATTTCTCGTCGACGCTTATTCCGATCCCGTGGTGGTCCGCATTGATGGCCGCGCGTGTTTTCAAAATAGCGCCTGCCTGAAGGATTTCATCACCGAACTCGTACGGCAGGGAAAGAAGCGCTTCGTCCTCGATTTCACGCATTGCACGAGCATGGACAGCACCTTCCTGGGCGTGCTCGCCGGCGCCGCGCTGGAGCTGAGGAAGGCCGGCCCGGACACCAGCCTCGTTCTGGCCCGCGTCGGCCCGCGCAATCTCGAGTTGATCCGCAATCTCGGCCTGCACCGACTTTTGACGGTGGACTCTGGCGACTTCCCGATGAATTTCGACAAGTGCGACACCGCGTTGCACTGTCAGGACAATTCGGAGCTGGAAAGTGCGCGCTTGGTGTTGGAGGCCCACGAAAACCTGATTTCGGCCGACGAAACCAACCGCGGCAAATTCCAGGACGTGCTCGCCTTCCTGAAAAACCGGGTCGAGCAGAAGTAGTCCTGCAGGGCGGGGGTTGGTGAGCCCTGCTCTCGGGTGGGCCGTGCGCTCCGCGCGCGGAAAGATCCCCCCGACTGCCGCGCGCGGAGCGTACGGCCCACCTCGGACAGCGGAAATGCGGTCCCGCTCGACGAAGATAACCGCATGGCGGGCAACGTGCTCCATCTAGTTCCCGGCCGCGAGTCAAGGAGCCGTCGGCGTCCAAAATGGCGGGAATAAGCACACTCCGCGATTGCCCGGGCGTGCGGGGACTGCCACATCTTTGCGCCTCCCATGTTTCTGGTCCTGATTATTGGTCTTATCGTTGGTGTCGCGGCGATGTTCCTGCCGGTTTACCGGACGCGCCGTGCCCTCCACCGGCTAGAGGAGGAGAAGCAGCAGGTGACTCAGGAGCGCCAGCTGGTCGTCGATTTCATGCATCACATGGTCGAGGCGTTGGGCGAGGGCCTCACGCGCGAGGCGCTTCACCAGCGCATTGTCCATGCCGCCATCTTGTGCTCGGGTGCGTTGAGCGCGTGCCTGTTTGAGAAAACCGAGGACGGGAACATGCGCAGCGCGGCGGTCGAGGGCCTGTTCCCCCCGCACAAGCCGCTGCCGCCCGCGGTCCGCGAAAAACTCGCCACCCGCGCCCGGTTTATCGAGCAGGTGCTCAAGTCCGAGACGTTTCCGGCCACCGAGGGCGTGGTCGGTGCGGTGGTGCAGACCGGCCGGGGCCAGCTGATCGCGGATGCGGCCGCCGACCTGCGCGTCGTGATTCATGAGGACCCGGCGCTCCGGGTCCGCTCGCTAATCGCGGTGCCGCTGCAGTTCCGCGACCGATTCTTCGGCGTGTTGGCCGTCGCGAATTCGGCGGACGGCGAGCCGTTCACGCTGACCGATTTTTCCCTGATGCAGTCGCTCGCCGAGCAGGCGGCGCTGGCGCTGCACAATGCGGAGTTTCTCCACTTCCAGATCGAGAAACGCCAGCTCGACCTCGACCTGTCCCTCGCGAGCGGCATCCAGCAAATGCTGCTGCCCCAGGATCCGCCGAAAATGGCGGGCCTCGACATTGATGCGCGCTACACGCCGGCGCAGAAGGTCAGCGGGGATTTCTACGACCTCTTCGCACTGTCAGACACCAAGCTCGGCGTGGCGGTCGCTGACGTGTCAGGCAAGGGCATCCCGGCATCGCTGCTCATGGCGATGTGCCGCACCAATCTCCGCCAGATCGCACCGCGTCACGAATCTCCAGCAAAGACGCTGGCCGAGGTGAACCTTGCTTTGGGCGGCGATCTGCGCGGCATGTTCATCACCATCCTTTATGCAGTGATCGACACGGCAAAAGGCGACGTGACGTTCGCCCGGGCGGGCCATGAATTGCCGCTCTTTTCCCGCCGCGACCGGGCGACGGGAGTGCCGATAGGCGAGTATGTCGGATCGGAAGGCATGCCGCTCGGCATGGTCCCGGACGAGATTTTCTCCGCGGTCATTGAGGACAAGACGGAGCCGTTCAACCCCGGGGATGCCCTGGTGCTCTACACCGATGGCCTGACCGAGGCGCCTAACGAGGAGGACAAGGAATTCTCGGGCCCCCGCCTGGCCGATGCCGTTCACGCGTTGCACAACCGCAGCGCGCGCGAGCTCAATGACGGCATCCTGGAGACAGTGCATCGCTTTGCCGGCGTGGTCGCCCTGCGGGATGACCTCACGCTAGTGACGATCAAGCGGGTTTGAGAAGAATTGTCGCGCGGGGTTGCTCACGCGTGATGACGAGCAACCAATCCAACCACGGATTCACGGTCGGACGCGGTTCAATCTCACGGTTGTCATAGAATCGTTCGTGTCTCGGGGCTAATTCATGGCAAAGTGGGTCGCGGTGGGTTCTGCAACCCGGCCCGTCGTTTCGGATCGGATAAATCGGGGTATTGCCTCACGGGCCGGCGTTCGCTCAGTCTGACCGTCACATGTCCGCCACGGCTACACCTCCCCGTCTCGACCGTTTCACGCAGCCCGATGCCAACGGGCATTTTGGCAGTTACGGCGGCGTGTTTGTGCCCGAGACGCTGATGACCGCGCTGCAGGAACTCGGGGCGGCTTACGAGTCGGCGCGACAGGATCCGGCGTTCCAAGCCGAGCTGCGGCACCATCTGAAGGAATTTGCGGGACGCCCAACGGAGCTCTATTTCGCCGAGCGGCTGACGCAGCACGCCGGTGGGGCGAAGATCTATCTCAAGCGTGAAGACCTGCTCCACACCGGGGCGCACAAGATCAACAACGCCCTCGCGCAGGCGCTCCTCGCAAAACGCATGGGCAAGAAACGCATCATCGCCGAGACCGGCGCCGGCCAGCACGGCGTGGCAACGGCGGCGGCGTGCGCGAAATTCGGACTCGAGTGCGTGGTTTACATGGGAGCGCACGACATGGCGCGGCAGGCCTTGAATGTTTTCCGCATGCGGCTGATGGGCGCGGAAGTGCGCAGCGTGGAGGCCGGCCAGAAGACGCTGAAAGAGGCCATCAACGAGGCGATGCGCGACTGGGTGACCAATGTCCGCAGCACGCACTACATTCTCGGCACCGCCTATGGCTCACATCCATATCCGATGATGGTGCGCGATTTTCACCGCGTCATCGGCCTCGAGGCGAAAGAACAAATTCTTGCCCGGGAAGGCCGACTGCCGGACGAGCTCGTCGCCTGTGTCGGCGGAGGCAGCAACGCCATCGGACTCTTTTTTGAATTTCTCGAGGACTTGGACGTGAAGATGACCGGGGTCGAGGCGGGTGGCCATGGCATCACGAAAGGCGAGCATGCGGCGCGCTTCGCCGGCGGTCGGCTCGGGGTGCTCCAGGGATGCAAGACGTTCCTGCTGCAGGATGCCGAGGGCCAGATCGAGCTCACGCATTCGGTCAGCGCAGGGCTGGATTACGCGGCCGTGGGGCCGGAGCACGCCTTCTACCGCGACCGGAACCGGATCCAATTTGCCTATGCGACAGACGATGAGGTGCTGGAGGTTTTCCAGCTTTGCTCGCGGCTAGAGGGTATCATCCCCGCGTTGGAATCCACCCATGCAATCGTGCACGGCCTGAAGCGGGCCGCCGCGCTTTCGAAGGACAAGATCGTGATCATCAACCTGTCTGGCCGTGGCGACAAAGACGTCGAGCAGGTGGCAAAGATTCTCGACCAGAGAGCGAAGTGATCGCGTTTAATTCTGGCATCGGAAGCGCGGGGCCTAGCCCGAGCATTCGCGGGGGCCGTAAGCCGTTTCGCTCCGTGACCTCTGAGCCTTTTCCGCGATCGCTGCGTCCCCAAGATTGGGTTTCGGGATTCTTGCCACTTGTCCCTTGTTCCTTGTTACTTCTGCCATGAAGAGCATGACCGGATATGGGCGGGGGGTGTCGACATTGGGCACAAGCACGCTCACGGTCCAAGTCAGCTCCGTGAACCGGAAGACCCTCGATCTGGCGATCAGGCTGCCCGAGGAATGGGAGAGTCTGGAAGCTGCGGTGGGGGAGCAGGTGCGCAAAGTGGCCTCGCGGGGCCGCGTCAACGTGGTGATTGAGCTGACGGGCGAGAACGGCGCCAGCGAGCTGGTGTGGGACGAAATCGAGATTGGCGAAGTGCTCGATAAGCTTTCGGATCTGGCAGATTCCCGCGGTGTCAGTTTTCAGCCATCGGCGGAACTGCTCTGGTCCATTGCTAACTCCCGCCGGAAGCCGGCGGAGATGGCGGTGGCTGACGAGGCTGCGCCGGTGGTGAAGGCGGCACTGGCCGATGCCTTGCGCGGCTTTGGCGCCATGCGGGCCATGGAAGGCGAGGCGCTGCTTATTGATTTTATCACCCGGCTCGCGCTGCTGCGAACGCAAGTGGAGGTGATCACGGCGCGGGCGCCGCAAGTCGCGAGCGCTTACCGTGAGCAGCTGCTGCTACGGTTGCGCCAGGCGGGGCTCGAGCTCGATGTGAACGATGAGCGCGTGCTCAAGGAAATCGCGCTCTTTGCCGATCGATGCGATGTGACGGAGGAATTGACGCGGCTGAAAAGCCATTTCGAGCAGTTTAACACGTTGCTCAAATCCGACGCGGAGATCGGGCGTAAAGCGGAATTCATCCTTCAGGAAATCGGCCGCGAGGTGAATACGATCGGCAGCAAGGCGAATGACCTGACCATCTCCCGCGCCGTGATCGAGCTGAAGAACGAGCTTGAGCGCGTCCGCGAACAGATGGCCAACGTGGAATAACGTCGGTGCGGTTATTCCACTTTCGCAGTGCGAAGAGGGCCGTTCGAATTGCCTCGGAGCCCGAGCACGCTTGACCGAACGGCGAACTGCGGCCGAAACGAACGCCGTTTCAGGTCAGTCCGGCTTGCGCAAGGAGTGGATCAGGTAGAGCAGCACGCCGACGCAAATTCCGGAGTCAGCGACGTTGAAGGTCGGAAAAACGTAGCTGCCGAAGTGCAGGTCAATGAAGTCCACCACGTGCCCATACATCAGGCGGTCGCTCAGATTGCCGACAATGCCGCCGCAGAGCAGGCCGAAGCAGACTTGGGCAGTGCGGTCCCGCAGGCCGAGAGCGTGCCGCCAGATGAAGATGGCCACGAGCGTGGCCGCAGCGAGGACCGCGAGCAGGACACTGCGGCCTGTTAACATGCTCCAGGCGGCGCCGGTGTTGCCGACGTGGACGAGGTAGAAAAATCCCGGTACGACGGGGATGGCGTCGGGTGGGCCGTAGGTGCCGAGTGGAAGATGCCGGACGATCAGAGCCTTGCTTGCCTGGTCAAACGCGATGACGGCGAGCAGCAGCGCCCACAGCAATTGATAGTCGAGCCAGCGGCGGTGCCGCGGGGCCGGCGGCATGACTGCAGGGTCTGGGTTAGGCTCGCCGGACGACACGATGGAGCTGGGGCGGCTTATTCCTCGCCGCGGCCACCGTCGTCGTCGGAAGCAATCTTGCCGCCTTCCTCACCGAGCTCGCCGAAGAGTCCCCCGGCGGTCCGCGCCCGATAGCGGTTCCGCTCGAGCCCCTTCTGGGCCTCCGCGGAGTTGCGAGTGAAGGGTACGGCCAGCAGACGGTCCTTGGAGATCGGCTTCTGCGTGATCTCGCAGATGCCGTAGGTGCCGGCGTGGATGCGTTTAATGGCGGCATCGATTTCGGAGAGGGCTTCCTGCTCGCTGGAAACGAGGCTGAGCGCGAAGTCGCGGTCGAAGGTGTCGGTGCCGGCGTCGGCCATGTGCTGGCCATAACCCGAGAGGTCGCCGCTATCGTCCTTGCTGGAGCGCTTCAACGTCTCCTCGGAGTGCAGGGTGATGCCGGCGGTGAGATGGTTGCGGAGATCGATCAGCAGCTTGTAGTAGCGCTTGAACTTCTCGGGGACGTCCTTGCCCTCGTCGGGAATGGGCGCCTTGGCCTTCTTCGGGTTGAAGCCGAGGATTTCGGAGAGCGACGCGGCCTTGATGTGGTTCGGCTTGGCCTTGGGGAGGTCGAGGACCTTGACCGGAGCCTTAACGGGCGCCTTGGCGTCCTTGGCAAAGGGTGCGGCGCTCTTGCTGGTGACGGTCTTCGCGATGGCACGGACTTCGTCCAGGCTGAACGCGATGGGTTTGGCGGGAGCTTTTTGCTTCAGCTTGAGAATGTTGTCGCGCAGGGCGGTTTTCTTGGACGGCTTTTCCATGGTGGCAGGGGGACGAGCTTTGGCTACCGCTGGCGCCGGCTTGGGAGCCGGAACGGATTTCCGCGCCGGAGTCGGGGACGGCTTCGAAGCGGGTTTGGCGGATTTGGCGGCAGGCTTTTTCGCGGATAATTTTTTCGCGAGCGGTTTTTTATGTTTAGCCATGGGGAGAATTGGGGAGGTAAGAAAGGGGAGGATTATTTCAAGGCGGCGACGCAGCGGGGGCAAACATCGCCGAGGGGAGAGGGCTCGAGGGCTGGAACCCAGCGCCAGCAGCGGGGGCAGCGCACGTGGCCCAGTTCGCTGCAGGAGCGAACCGAGACCGCGAGAGCCGCTCCAGCGGAGGGTGCAAGAGTGACATGCGAGACAATAAAAAGTTCTGGTAGAAAGTCGCGGTGTTTCTCCAACAGCCGGAAAGTTTCGTCTTGGGGTGCGCCACCCAGTGTGACCGCGGCGTCGAGCGATTTGCCCAGCTTGCCCGCCGCACGATGCGGCTCGATCGCCTCGTTGACTTGGGCGCGGACCTTCAGCAAGGCCGCGATCTCAGTCTCCAAGGTGACGTTGGTCCACTCACCCGGGATCACGGGCCAGTCCTGCAGGTGGATGGAGTCATCCGCATATTCCTGGCCGGTCGTTGCGAAGGTCCAAGCCTCGTCCGAGGTGAACGTGAGGATAGGCGCGAGAATCTTCACCAGCGCACGAAAGATGTGGTGGATTGCCGTCTGCGAGGAGCGGCGCAGCGGTGACTTCGTGCCCAGCGTGTAAAGCCGGTCCTTCAAGATGTCGTGATACGTTGCGGAGAGCGTGACCGAGCAGAACTGATTGCACAGCTGGTAAACGCGGTGGAACTCGTAGCTGTCGTAGGCCGCGGTGCACTCGCGCACCAGCGTGCCGGCCTGGTGAAGGGCCCATCGGTCGAACCCGTCAAGGTCAGCATAAGCGACAACGTCAGTCTTGGCGTCGAAATCGAAGAGGTTCGAAATCTGGTAGCGGAACGTATTGCGGATGAGCCGGTAGGTTTCGCCCACGTGGCCGAGAATCTCCTTGGAGATCGGGATGTCGTCGCGGAAGTTCTGCGAAGCGATCCAGAGCCGGATCACATCGGCGCCATAGTCTGCGATATAGGCGTCGTTGGTTTGCGGCTTCTGGTAGGTATTACTCTTGCTGAGCTTGTTGCGCTCTTCGTCCACGATGAAACCGTGGGTGAGAACCGCCTTGTAAGGCGCGGCGCCAAACGCGATCACGCTGGTCCAGAGCGAGGATTGGAACCAACCGCGGTGCTGGTCGCTGCCTTCGAGGTAAAGATCGGCAGGCCACGAGGTGTTGCCCTGATGGCGTTTAAGCACGGCGACATGCGAGGAACCGGAATCGATCCAGACGTCGAGCGTATCCCGACCGCAGGTCAGTTCCGTCGCGGCGGGCCAGCCAGCGGGAAGCGTCACTCCCTCGAGGATTTGCGCGGGGGTGGCATCGGACCAGAAATTGGAACCGAGCTTTTCGACCTTGTCGGCCACGGCGCGAGCGACGCCGGCGTCGAGGAAGGCGTTTTTCTTCGCATCGAAGAATGCCGGGATTGGCACGCCCCACGAGCGCTGGCGGCTGATGCACCAATCGGGACGTGACTCGACGGCGCCGCGGATGCGGGCTTCGCCCCACGCGGGGATCCAGCCGTGGTGCGCGGCAATCCGGGCGATCTCGGCAAGGGCCGTGGCGCGGGTGTGGTTCTTGTCGAGAGACACGAACCACTGATCGACGGCGCGGAAGATGATCGGCGTCTTGGAACGCCAGCAATGCGGGTAGCTGTGCGCATACTTGGCCTTGGCGAGCAACGCGTTGGCGGCGGCCAGCTTCTTGAGGACGGCCAGATTGGCGGGCGCCGGACGTTTGGCGGCGAGGTCCTCGACGGTCTCGAGCGTGGTGAGTCCGACGAGATCGGCGGGGATCCGGCCGTCATCGAGGTAGCGACCGTCGTCGCCGACGGGGCAGTAGATCTCTAGTTTGTTTTTCAGGCCGGTCTGGTAGTCGTCCGCGCCGTGGCCAGGCGCGGTGTGCACCGCGCCGGTACCACTGTCGGTCGTGACGTAGTCGGCGAGGACGACGGGCGAGGCGCGATCGATGAAAGGATGACGGGCTTGAAGCTTGTCGAGTTCCGCGCCCTTGCGTTTGGCGACGACCGTCGGGGTGGCCTCAATCTTGGCGGCGGTCAGGACGGCGCTGAGGAGCGCTTCAGCCACGATGAGACGCTCCGCGCCGACATCGGCGACGACGTAATCCACGGTGGGATGCAGCGCGATCGCCAGATTGGCGGGGATCGTCCAGGGCGTGGTTGTCCAGATGACGATAAAAAGAGGCTTGTCGGTGGGCAGGCTGAACTTGGCGGCCTCCTCGGTGGGCACGAGGAACTTCACCCAGATGGCGATGGAGGTGTGATCTTTGTATTCGATCTCGGCCTCGGCCAGGGCGGTTTCGAAAGGGATCGACCAATAGACGGGCTTCTTGGCGCGATAGGTCAGGTCGTGTTCAACGAAAGTCGAGAAGGTGCGCAGGATATCGGCTTCAAAAGCGGGGTCCTTGGTCTTGTATTCATTTTTCCAGTCGGCGAGCACGCCGAGGCGTTGGAATTGGGCGCGCTGCCGGCCGATCCAGTACTCGGAAAAAGCGTCGCACTTGGCGCGCAGCTGGGCGGTCGTGACGGTCTCGTTCTTCTCGCGCAGTTCGGCGGTAACCTTTTGCTCAATCGGGAGGCCATGGCAGTCCCAACCTGGCACGTAAGGCGTGCGAAACCCTCGCATGGATTTGTAGCGGTTGATGAGATCCTTGAGCGTCTTGTTCAGCGTGTGGCCAAGATGCAGATCGCCATTCGTAAAGGGCGGACCGTCATGGAGCACGAAGGCCGGCGCAGCGGCGCGGGCCTTTTGGATGGCTTCGTAGAGGCCCATTTTCTCCCAGTGCGCGACACGACCGGGCTCGCGCTGGGCCAGGCCGGCCCGCATGGGAAAGTCCGTTTTAGGGAGCTGCAGCGTATCTTTAAGTTCGAGCGCCATGCCAAAGAAAACGCGCGAGGCTAGGCCGCGCGGAGAGTGAGTCAAGGGGAGACAGGGCTGGATGGTGGGCAGTTCAATTTTCCGTGATTTTGTGGGTTGGGCTTTACGCCTGATCTCCGCGGATCGGATATCTGGCGGAAAGCCCGACCCTGGGCAATGTGACCCACGACTCACGACCCGGGAATGGGCGGGCGGTCATTAATCGATGGTCCGCTTTCATCCTGAAGGTTTCGATCCGACGGCCTCCCGGCTGAGCGCTGAAAGCGGAGTGCTGACCGCCGATACCTGATCCCTCAGGGTGGCAGCACGGCGGATGCGGCGAGTCTTTCTCCCGCCGCGATGCAGGCCGGCATCGAGATGCCGTCGCGGGCCTGGCCGCCGATGAACAAGCCGGGAAACAACCGCTCACAAATTATCATGGATTCGACGTAGCGTTCGTAGCCGAGGTTATACTGGGGAATCGCCCGCGGCCAGAAAGTGAGATGCGAGAAGACCGGGTCGCCGGTCACCCCGAGCAGCTCGCGGAGGTCAGGACGAATCCGCGCGAGCAGTTTTTCGGGTGAGAGCGCGGCAATTTCCGGCTGGCGCGTGCCACCGACCAGAACGGTGAGGGCCACGTGTCCGGCGGGCGCGCGTTTCGGAAACAACGACGACGAGAACAGCACGCCAAGCATGGAGCGGCGCTCGACGGCGGGCACGAGCAGGCCGAAACCGTCCAGCGGGTGAGAGATTTGTTCACGCCGATAGCCGAGAAAAAAGGAGGTGACGGGCGGATGCTCAATATTTTGGAGGCCGGCCAGCGGGCGTTCCGCGAGGGGACCCAGCCGAATCGAGGCGAGAGCTGAGGCCGGCAGCGCGGCGATGACGGCGTCGAAGGTCTCGGTGCGCGCGACCTGCCCGTCGTGCCAGATAACGCTCCAGCGGTGGCCCGGAACGAGCTCCTCGAGCGGCGCATTCAGGCTCAGCGTGCCAAGGGGCAGCTGGTCCGCGAGGGCCTGCGGGAGCGTATGCAGGCCGTTAATGAACGAAACCACGCCGGGCGGAGGCTCCCCGCGGGCCCGGCGCGTCTTGGCGACGGCTCGTTGGCCACGTAGGAAGGAACCGTACTCCTGCTCAAGTTCCCAGAGTTTCGGAAACGCGAAGCGCGAGGAAAGTTTTTGCGGATTGCCGGCGTACACTCCGCTGGCGAACGGGTTGAGCGCGTAATCCACAAATTGCTGACCGAAGTGGGAACGAATGAGGTCTTCAAGGCTGAGGTCGTTGACGCGCACCCGGCGGCCGGAAGCCAGCTCAGCAAGCATGCGCAGCTTGGTAAGAGGAGAGAACAGCGAGGAGGTGAGAAACTCGGGTGGGGAGAGCGGGAAGGGGACGGGCCGGCCGCGGCGGACGATGTAGCGGTGCTTCGACTCGGGACTGGCCGGGAGGCAGGCTGAGGTGATGCGGAGCTCCTCGAGCAGGTTTCCCACGGCCGGGTCGCCGGTCAGCAAGGTGTTGGGACCGGCTTCGATGAGCCAGCCATGCTCCATCTCGGTGCGAATGACTCCGCCGACCCGGCCGGTTTTCTCGAAGACACGGACCCGGTGGCCGTTGCGACTCAGCCGGTGGGCGGCGGTCAAGCCGGTAAGCCCGGCCCCGATGATTGCAATGGACTTGGTCTTCGGGTCAGCCGGTCGAGGCGAAGCGCTCACGAAGGGAAAGGACGCCATGGGAACCTTAAATGTAGCCACGGATCATTTCCAAGTGGTGACGGTACCGACGAGTGCGGCCATGCACTCGAGCTTGGCCTGTGGCAGGATGCCATGGCCGAGGTTAAAAATATGGCCGTTCGTGCCGCGCATGGATTCGAGCAAGCGGGTGGTTTCGCGGGTGACGATGGCCGGTGTCGTATTGAGCAGGACGGGATCGAGGTTGCCCTGGACTGCGACGTTGGCGGGCAGGGTGCGACGAACGATGGTGAGATCGTTGGTCCAATCCACACTCAGCACGCGAGCGCCGGTGAATGCTTGGGCGGAGAGATGCGGAGCCGTGCCCTTGGCGTAGAGGATGATGGGGAAATCCTTGGGCAATGCGGCGATGATCTGGCGGATCCATTTGAGTGAGGCGGCCTCGTAGTCCGGTCCCGCAATGATGCCGCCCCACGAATCGAAGATCTGGATCGCATCGGCGCCGGCGCGAATTTGCATCTGGAAATAGGCGATCAGCGCGGCGGTGAGTTTTTCCAGCAGCGCATCGAACAGGCCGCGATCCGTGTAGAAAAGCTGCTTCACGCGCTCAAATTCATCCGAGCTGCCGCCCTCGACCATGTAAGTCGCGAGCGTCCACGGTGAACCCCCAAAACCAAGGAGGGCCTTGCTTCCGGCGAGCTCCTTTTTGAGCAGAGTCAGCGCATCGGCGACGTAGTGGAGGCGCTCGAGTGCGGCGGAGGCGGGCGCAAGGGCATCCACTTGAGCGCGGGTTTCGAGTCGATACTCCATCGCAATGCCGCCCTCGTCGCGAAACCGGTAACCCTGGCCGAGGGCCTCCGGGATCACCAAAATGTCGGAGAACAAGATGGCGGCGTCGAGCCCCGGGAAACGTTTCAACGGCTGCAGCGTCACCTCGGCGGCGAGCGCGGGCGTGCGCACCATCTCGAGGAAGGAGGATTTGGCTTTTAGCGCGCGGTATTCCGGCAGGTAGCGCCCGGCCTGGCGCATGACCCAGAGTGGCGGACGCTCGAGGGGAGTACAGGCGCAGGCGGCGAGAAAACGTTCGCGGGAATTCATGAGTAATTAGCCCAATCGCGGGCCTGTAAAAACACGTCGTAGAGTTTCGCCTCGGCGGAGCCGGGTGCGGGTTTCCAGTCGTAGTCCCAGCGGACGAGCGGAGGGAGTGACATTAGAATGGATTCCGTGCGGCCGCCGCTTTGGAGGCCGAAGTGCGTGCCGCGATCCCAGACGAGATTGAACTCCACGTAACGCCCACGCCGGTAGAGCTGGAACTGCCGTTCACGGTCGCTGTGCAACATGCCTTTGCGCTGGTTCACGATGGGGTAATAGGCCGGGATAAACGCGTCGCCCACCGCGCGCGTCAGGGCGAAACTGCGGTCGAAGCCGAGTTCATTGAAATCATCGTAGAACAGACCGCCGATGCCGCGCGGCTCGCCGCGATGTTTCAGGAAGAAATAGTCGTCACAGTTCTTCTTGAAGCGTGGATAAAGCGGATCGCCAAACGGCGCGACGGCGGCGCGGGCGGTTTGATGCCAGTGGGCGGCATCCGCTTCGAAACCGTAATAGGGAGTCAGATCAAAACCTCCACCGAACCACCAAGCCGGTGCGGGAGTCGGGCCGGGATGACTAATGCCCAACGCGGACTGTTTGGCGCCGGAGTCGGGCGACGTGTTCGTCGACGCGGGCTTCGCAAGGGGAGCGGTCGAATCGGTGCCCACGCTGATGAAGCGGACATTTGCGTGAGCGGTGGGGACATATGGGTTGCGGGGGTGCACCACGAGGGAAACGCCGAGCGCTTCCCAAGGTTTGCCAGCCAGTTCCGGACGATGGGCGGTGGCGGAGGACGGGAGTTTTTCGCCGGTGACGTGGGAGAAATTGACCCCGGCTTTTTCGAAGACAGTGCCCTCGGTCAGCACGCGGGTGCGGCCACCGCCCCCTTCCGCGCGGGTCCAGGCGTCTTCCCGGAACTTTCCGGCGCCGTCTTCCTGCTCGAGCGCATCACAGATGCGGTCCTGGAGTGAAAGCAGGTAGGCCTTGACGGCGGCGACGTCGGGTTTCATGGCAACGCGTCACTGAATACTGAACCGCCGTGGGGCGAAACACTAATTCCGGTGCAATATTCTCGGTAGAAGAATTTCCGTGGCCGCGACCGACGAGGCCTACTTTTTGGGCGACGGCAGAGAAAATTTGATGGCGGCTTCGGTCTCAGCCGGGGCGACGGCCGCGGGCGCCGGAGCGGCACTAATTGGCGAAGGCTCTGGCATGGCGCCGGGTTCGGCTCGGAAGCCGGGTCCATTCGGTGCCAAGGCGGCGAACCCGCGGTCGACCATCTCGATGGCCTTCAGGTCGCGGGCATGACCTCGATCAATCGCGCCACCCGGACCGAATGAGCCCATGATAACCACGATCACGCGTCGGCCATTGCGCTGCGCCGTCACGCTGATGCAATAACCGGCGCCGTCGGTGAAGCCGGTCTTGAGACCATCCACGCCGGCGACTTTGCCCAGAAGCTTGTTGTGGTTGATCATGTGCTGGGGGCCTTTGGCGCGGTTAGGGCCGAAATCCCTCTTCTGCACCGAGGTGTATTTCAAAACATCGGTTTTCAGGAGTAAATAGCGGCTGAGGATGGCAAAATCCCGCGGGGTGGTGAGATCGCCATCAGCGATCCGCCGGCTGGGCGGCGGCAGGCCGTGAGGCGAGCGGAAGGTCGTGTGCGTCATGCCGATCTCGCGCGCCTTGGCGTTCATCAATTCCACGAACGCCGGGATGGAGCCGGCGGCCTGACGGGCGAGTGCGTGGGCGGCGTCGTTGGCGGACTGGATCATCATCGCGTAAAGCAGCTCCTCGACGGAAAACGTTTCGCGCGGGTCGAGAAAAACCTGCGTGCCCCCCATCCTGGCATCGTCCGTCGTGATCTTGATCGGCGTGGCCAGCGTGAGCGCGCCGCTCTGGAGTTTGTCGTGCACCACGAGAAACGTCATGAGCTTCGTCATGCTTGCCGGGGGGTTGGCGATGTCCGCATTGTCCTCGATCAGAACCTGCCCAGTCGCGGCATCCATGACGATGAGACCCTTGAAGGCGGCGGGATTGGCCGTGGCGTGGGACCGGGTTGGATGCGCCTTGGCCGCGCAGAGCGAAACCGGCATCAGGCCGGCGCAGAGTAGAAAAGTGGCGAGGGACCAGCGCGGTAAAATCATGTGGGAGAGCGAACAGGGAATCCGCCGCGCGGTGCGAGCAGAAATGTGCACCATGCAGGGCAATTTACGCTGCGGCGGGCGGCTAGACCGGGCGTTCCGCCGCCCGGCTGATCGAAAAAGGATCTCGCGCACGGAGCGGCCGACTCACCTTCGAAAGCGCGCGAGAGTTGAATCCCGGCAACCCTGCGTTATGGTTGGGGTCGATCTCCCATGGCTGTTCAATTCAAAGACTATTACGCAACCCTCGGGGTGGCCCGCACGGCATCCCCCGACGAAATCAAGCAGGCTTTTCGCAAGCTTGCGCGGATTCATCACCCCGACGTCGCCAAAAACAAGGCGGCCGGAGATGCCAAATTCAAGGAGATCAATGAGGCGTACGAGGTCTTGGGTGACCCGGAAAAGCGCAAGCGCTACGACGAACTCGGGCCGAATTGGCAGGATGGTGGTGGCCAGGCCGCTTATGGGGCGGGTCCGCGGGGCCAGTCGAGGAGCGGGCCGGGCGCACCTGATTTCGAGTTCGATGGCACGGGGTTCAGCGATTTTTTCGAATCGTTTTTCGGCAGTGGACGCGGCGGATCCGCCGGCGCGCGGCGGCGCGGCCCCGTTTCAATGGATGATGACGAAGCCGGTTTTTCTCATCCGGGCAACGACGTGGAAGCCGACCTCTTGGTCACGCTCGAGGAAGTCCTGGGTGGTTCGCAGCGTAAGGTAACACTCCGGCGCCCCGCGCAAAATGGGGCTGCTGACCAATTGAACACCTATCAGGTACGCATCCCGGCGGGCGTCCATGACGGCCAGCGCATCCGCTTGGCGGGCCAGGGCGGGGCGGGCTACGGCGGCGGGGCGGCGGGCGATCTCTATCTCCGCGTGCGGCTGGCGCGGCATCCCGAATTTCGCGTGGAAGGCGTCGATCTACATTTCGATCTGGATCTCGCACCTTGGGAAGCCGTGTTGGGCGTGACGGTGAAGATCCCGACGCTCGACGGGCAAACATCGTTACGAGTGCCAGCCGGCACGGCCGCCGGCAGTCAATTGCGCCTGCGTGGCTTGGGCCTGCCAGGCGACGACAAGACCCGGGGCAACTTGTATGCGACCGTGCTGATCCAGGTGCCAGCGACGGTGTCTGCGGAGGAGAAAGCTGAGTGGGAAAAATTGGCCAGCACGTCGAAGTTCAATCCGCGAAAAACTTCCTGAGGACAGAAATTGTTACAAGCGCTCGTCCATTGTCCGCACCGTTGGGCGATGATGGTCATGAGCTGAAGAGCGACATGGGTTCGACTGCACCAGTAAGCAGAAGCGGTGGCAGTCAATCGAGCATGAGCTTCATGGCGGCAGTGACGTGGGCCGGGGCGCTGCGCTGTGTCATTTTGTAAGTTAAGACCCAGATTGCTACCGGGAGTAGGGCAGGGTCTTTGACCCGCAATTCTGTTTCCGTGTCGTGGCGAGAAGTGAAGCGACGCCCGTTCAGGTAGGAGGCAGAAGGATTGCATCCACCTTCTCCAGGAGCATGGCCGACGGGATAATTTGCCCGACGGGGCGACGAGGAATGACAACCGGGAAGGCGGGTCAAAGACCTCGCCCTACTTCGGATTTTGCGCGCAGGGCGGCACGTTAAGACGCGTGAGCTTCACCGGAGGTGCCGACCCCTTCCAAGACTCGGCGATGGCGCGCTTGAGCCCGCGAAGGCGGGTGGCCGCTTGTTTGCTGCTGACGATCTTGATGATGAGACGGCCTTGGCCGTCACTTGCGCGCCAGCCGGGTCTACAGGCTTTGCTCGAGGGGCAGGTCGTGGAGTTTTAGTTCCGGGTTCTTCTCCGCGAAATAATTCATCGTCCATTCGTTCGGGAAAAGGACGATGGGCTGGCCGAGTTTATCGGTCCCAAAGGCCACGCCGCTCGCGACGATGAGGCGGGTGACGTCAGGCAATTTCTCCGCCGGATTCACGGGCGCGAGCCACTTCATAAGCGTCCAATTGCACGGATCGAGGCGCGAGGCAGCGCCGTACTCGCTCTCGAGGCGAAACTGCACGACTTCGAACTGCAGCGCGCCGACCGCGGCGAGTAGAGTGGAGGTCGTCATGCCGGCGCGGAGCGTGATGGATTGCACGACTCCTTCCTGCAGCAGCTGGTCGAGGCCAGCGCGGAATTTTTTCGCGTCGGATGGATTCGGGTTGGTGATGAAGGTGAAGACCTCAGGCGGAAAGCGGGGAATTTCGTCGTAAGCGATTGCACGGTCCTCGGTCAGCGTGTCGCCAATTCCGAATTCATTATGGCCGACGAGGCCGATGACATCGCCCGGCCATGCCTCGTCCACGGTCTCGCGGTCCTGCCCAAAGAGTTTGTGGGACGACGAAAGCCGGACGGTTTTGCCGGTGCGCTGATGCGTGACGAGCATGTCGCGGGTGAACTTACCTGAGCAGATGCGCACGAACGCGATGCGGTCCCGGTGCTTGGGATCCATGTTGGCCTGAATCTTGAAGACGAACGCAGAGAAACGGGGATAATCCACGGGCACGATCTCACCGACCGTGGTCGGCTGATTCGAGTGGCCGGCGGAAATGGGAATGATGGCGTTGCGGTGCGGCTGGGGTGGGACGGAATCGTGAAGAAAACCATCGAGCAGCAGCTGGATGCCGAAGTTGTTCACGGCGCTGCCGAAATAGACCGGCGTCTGCTGGCCGGCGCGCACGGCGGCGAGGTCGAAGGTATGACCGGCGCCGTCGAGCATGGCCAGTTGCTCGGTGACTTGGGCGAACGTATAGTCATCGAGCTTTTCGCGAACGGCGGGCGCCTCGAGCGAGGTGACGTTGACCGGCGCCTGGTATTTGCCGCCGGCGACGCGCTCGAACAGATGAACTTCGCGTGTGCGGCGGTCGAAGACTCCGCGGAATGAGGGACCGTTGCCGAGTGGCCAGATCACGGGCGACGACTGGAGGCCGAGCACCTGCTCGAGCTCGTCCAGGAGCTCGAGGGCGTTGCGCGTGGGCCGATCACACTTGTTCATGAACGTGAAGATCGGGACGCCGCGGCGCCGGCAGACTTCGAAGAGTTTGCGGGTTTGCGCCTCGATGCCTTTGGCCGCGTCGATCACCATGACGGCGGCGTCGACAGCGGTGAGCACGCGATACGTGTCCTCGGAAAAGTCCTTGTGCCCCGGCGTATCGAGCAAGTTGACGGCATAACCGGTGTAATCGAACTGCAGGACGGTCGAGCTGATGGAAATGCCCCGCTGTTTCTCGAGTTCCATCCAGTCAGAGGCGGTGGCGCGCTGATTCTTGCGGGCCGTCACGGCGCCGGCGAGATGGATGGCATTGCCGTACAACAGAAATTTTTCCGTCAACGTGGTCTTGCCGGCATCCGGGTGGGAGATGATCGCAAAGGTGCGACGACGGGCGATTTCAGCGGCGGGAGACATGCGTAAAACGTTTACGCAAAGGGGCAAAGCCCCGCAGGGGAAGTCTATTTTCACGGGTTGGACCGTCCTGACCGGGAATGACGGCATTCGGAAAAAAGAGCTTGGCCCGAATAGTGGAAATCGGCAGGAACGACGCCGTCATGAAATTCCTGAAGTTTCTGGGCTATACGGTGCTCGCTCTGGTCGCGATTGTGGCCGCGTTGGTTTTGGTCGTGTACCTACGGTCCAATTCGAAGCTGAACCGGATTCATATCGTTACGGTCCAGTCGCCACTGTTGCCGACGGATGCTGGCGCCATCGCGCGCGGTCGGCATCTTGCGGTGACGCGGGGTTGCATGGAGTGCCATGGGAAGGACTTGGGCGGCCATAAGGTGGTGGATGATCCGGCAATGGGCCGACTGTATGCCCCGAATCTCACGGCGGGACGAGGTGGGCTCAGTGCGATTTTCCGCGATGAGGATTGGGTGAAAGCGATCCGGCACGGCGTGGCGCCGGATGGGCGCGGGCTCTTTCTCATGCCGTCCACGGACTACTCGCATTTTACCGAGTCGGACATGGGCGATCTCGTGGTTTTTCTGAAATCGCTCAAGCCGGTGGACCGCGACAATTTGCCGCTGTCCGTCGGGCCAGTGGCGCGAGCGCTGATGGTGGCCGGCAAGATCAAGCTGGCGGCCGACGAGATCGACCATGTCAACCTGCGACCCACGATCGTGACCCCGGGAATCACCGTGGAATATGGCCGGTATGTAGCCGTGGGCTGCACGGGTTGCCATGGGTCAAATTATTCGGGCGGCAAAATCGACATCGGGCCGCCGAACTGGCCGCGGGCGGCGAATTTGACGCCCGATTCCAGCGGACGGCTGTCAAAGTGGAGCGAGGACGATTTTCTCCGCACCGTGCGCACCGGAAAGCGGCCGGACGGCACCGAATTGAGCCCCGTGATGCCGCGCGCGTTCGGTCTGATGAATGACACCGAATTGAAGGCCGTGTGGCTGTACCTGAAGACCCTGCCGAGCGTGGCGACCGGCGTGCGGTGAGTCAGCACTGCGGGCCAGAATGATTTAGAGTTTGGCGCGGGCAGGGGACAGCGGTCAGGGTGACGCCATGTCCGTTCCTACGCTCAAGCTGAAACCCAACGCCAAGCCACGCGTGCTGGCGGGACACCCGTGGGTGTTTGCCAACGAGGTCGAGGCGCTGCTCCCCGCTGATCAGGACGGCGAAATCGTCGAATGCCGGGATCGCGCGGATCGGTTTCTCGGCACGGGCATATACAATTCGAAGTCCCAGATCATCTGGCGGCGCTTCAGCCGCGAACGCGCGGCGCTCAACGGCGCGTATCTGCGCGGTGCGCTCGAGCGAGCGCTGGCGCGGCGCGAAGGCATCGCTGGTTCGTGCAAGCGACTGGTGTGGTCGGAATCGGATGATTTGCCCGGCCTCGTGGTGGACCAGTTTGGCGACACGCTCGTCGTGCAGATCCAGACGGCGGCGATGGAGAAGCGGTCGGTCCTCGTCGGAGACGTGCTGGCCGAGTTGCTGCAGCCGGCGGAGATTATTTTCCGCAACGACGCCCCCATTCGCCGACTCGAGGGCTTGCCACTCGAGGTCCACACACGCTCGGGTCAGACTTGGGATGCGCGCTGGATGACGATCGATGGCATGGAATACTGGCTCGACCTGCAGAACGGCCAAAAGACGGGATTTTATCTCGACCAGCGTGCGCAGCATCCGTTGGTGGCGAAGTTCTGCGCGGGCAAACGGGTGCTTGATGCGTTTTGCAACCAAGGACCCTTTGCCCTTCACGCCGCGCGCGCGGGAGCGACAAAAGTGCTCGGGCTCGACAGCGCGGAGGACGCGATCGCGGCGGCGCGGCGCAACGCGGAGAAGAACGGCGTGAAGGCGGAGTTTGGCGTGGCGAATGTCTTTGACTGGCTCAACGACGCCTCGCGCGCGGGCGAGCCGCTGTGGGATGTCATCATTCTCGATCCGCCGCCGTTCGCCAAATCGAAGAGCGCACTCGAGGGCGCATTGCGCGGATACAAGGAAATCAACCTGCGGGCCCTGCAGCGGCTCGCGCCGGGCGGTATCCTGGCGACGTACACGTGCTCGCATCACATGCAGGATGCGGAATTGCGCGGAGTGCTGGCCGACGCGGCGGCCGATGCGAAGCGGAAGGTGAGGGTGCGGGAGTTCTGCCACCAGCCGCCCGATCATCCCGTGCTCGTGACCATGATGGAAAGTGAGTATCTGCGCGGGTACATTGTGCAGGCGGAGTAAACCGGGCTGAGCCCATATTGGCGCGGATTAGTGAATCATCCAAGGGGCTTTGGGTTAATGGGTTAACGGAGTACGGCCGCTGCGCATCGATAATGCGCGCACTGGTATGGTTGTTGCAATGGAGAGGCCGTGAAATCGGACGCCGTCGCCAATTCGTTCCCTCAAACGGGGCATGGACTTGTGCTTGGCGTTCGTCCGCATTCGGCGCGGGCCCGACCGATGGGCATCCCGGGCCGCGAGTACTGGCGGGCGCGGCCGAACGCCTGGGCGCGAGAATTCTCGGAAGTAATGTGCGCGGTTTTCGGGGTGGCGGTGATGGGCTGGTTCGTGCCGGTGAGCTACCATTTCTTTGGATATATTTACCTGCTCATGGTGATTGCGCTCAGCTTGCGCGTGGGCCGCTGGCCGGTGTTGTTTGCGGCCGGACTGAGTGCGGTGACGTGGAATTTTGTCTTCATGCCGCCGCGGCTGGCCTTCGAGATGCCCGACGTCGACGACAGCCTGATGCTGGGCTGCTTTTGTTTCGCGGCCTTGATCGGCGGTCAGCTGACCGCAAGGATTCGCGAGCGGGAGCGGGACGAACGCCAGCGTGAGCAGAGGTCCGCGGCATTTCTCCACCTGACCCGGGCACTGGCCGCGACGCGCACGCTGGATGAGGCGGTCGAGGCCGCGCTCCGGCAGGCGGATGAGCTTTTCGCGGCGCGCACGGCAGTATGGTTGGTGGATGAGTCCGGGGCGCTCGTGGCTCACCCCGCCAGTTCATTCTCTCCGGACACGAACGAGCTGAAGACGGCCACGGCGGCGCTGCATGATGGACTGCGGTGGGGCCGTAACACGGAAGAACTGGGCACCGGCAGAAGCCTGCACCTGCCGTTGACACGCGCGGGCCACGCGCTCGGCACCTTCGCGGTGCGGTGGCCAGGTGAGTTGGGCCAGCTCAGCTCGAAGCAAAGGGACCTGATTGACGGATTTGCCGAGCAGATCGCGCTGTTTGTCGAGCGCGAGCAACTGCGCATGAGTGCGGAGCGGGAAAAGCTGCTGCTGGAATCCGACCGCCTGCACCGCACGTTGCTGGACAGCGTATCCCATGAGTTGAAAACGCCGCTCGCGGTGTTGCGCTCCGCGACGGAGAAGCTCGGCACGATTGACGAGCAGAAGCGGCTCACGCTGACCGGCGAAATCAATCAGGCCACCCGGCGGCTCGACCATCTGGTGGCCAATTTACTCCACCAGACCCGGTTGGAATCCGGCGGGTTGACGCCGCTCGTCGATTGGTGCGATGCGCGGGACCTCATTGAAGTGGCGCGACGCGCAACCGGCGAGGCCCTGGTGTCCCGGTCAGTCAAAGTGGAAATTCCCCAGGACGTGCCGCTCTTCCTCGCGGATGCCGTGCTGATGGAGCACGTGCTGGTCAATCTCCTGTTGAATGCGGCCCGGTACACGCCTGCGGGCAGCCCGATCAGGCTGACGGCGGGATGGTCGGTCGATCAGGCCCGCATCTACCTTGCGGTGTCCGATTGTGGGTCCGGTATTGCGCCGGAACTGATGCCCCAGCTGTTCCAGAAATTCCGGCGTGGAACATCGGCTCCGGCGGGCGGCTTGGGGCTCGGACTGTCCATCGTGCGCGGGTTCATGCAGGCGCAAGGTGGCGAAGTGGTGGCGGGAACGAGCCGGGAAGGCGGGGCATGTTTCACGGTGAGTTTGCCGCATGTCGCGCATGGGAGCGTGCCCAACGATGAGCACTGAAACAAATCGCCCGGAAGTGCTGGTGATTGACGACGAAGTGCAGATTCGGCGGTTGCTGCGGATGACGCTGGAGGAGGCGGGTTACGCGGTGCGAGAGGCCGACACGGGCAAGGCTGGACTGGAGGAAGTCCTGCGCCGCACCCCGGACGCGATTATTCTGGACCTGGGTTTACCGGGTGAGCCGGGCTTGGAAGTGCTGAAACGCC
The DNA here is from genome assembly GCA_039936075.1 of Opitutaceae bacterium. GTDB lineage: Bacteria > Verrucomicrobiota > Verrucomicrobiia > Opitutales > Opitutaceae > Opi-474. The sequence continues at coordinate 39,189 of JBDTJA010000286.1, forward strand.
TCCGCGAATGGAATCCGGTCCCCGTGTTGATCCTGTCGGTGTTCGGCCAGGAAGGCAGCAAGATCGCGGGCCTGGATGCGGGCGCGGATGATTACCTGACCAAGCCTTTTGGGGGCGCCGAACTGCTGGCCCGATTGCGCGCGCTGCTGCGCCGCATCAAACCGGCGGTGGCGACGAACCTCTTTCATTTTGGCCAGGTTGAAGTGGATCTGGGCCGGCGCCGCGTGACGAAGGCAGGTCAGACTTTGAAACTTACTTCGATGGAGTACGCGTTGCTGCAGCTCTTCATCACGCATCGCGACAAGGTGCTGACGCACCGGCAGATTCTCGGGGAGCTATGGGGCCCAAAAGCAGAAACGCAGACTCACTACCTGCGGACTTACATGCTAAGACTGCGACGGAAACTCGAGGATGACCTGGATGCGCCGAGGTATTTCCAGACGGAATCCGGGATCGGTTACCGATTCCTCAGTGAGACACCGGTCCACGTTTGACCCGGTTTTGGCCGAGTTCACCACGACTCTGGTTCCGCGTTAGGGTCACCGCGGGGGTCACGGGCTGTACATCTTTTGTTCATAAAACAGCGTTAACTATCAACGCTCTGTTTATCCGGTGTGGTATGTCGGGTGCTAAATTGTCGGCGGTAATATGTACCGCACCACCTCAGCACTGAATGCCCGAATTGCCCTGCGGCCGCTGGAGGCGGCGCGCGGCGGCAGGAAGCGTGCGGCGGCGGCGAAGACTTTCTCCGAATTAGACACTCGGAGAGTATGCACAGTCCAACGGGCGGCCCCCCTATGGTCGGGGGGCCGCTCCCGGGCGCGCACCGGATCCTCAACGTTGGCGGGCGGCTTGGCCCCGCGGCCGCTGAGTGAGACCCGCCTTTCTGTCTTTCGCGGCCCTGAAGCCTTCCGGCTCCTGGCCGCTTGGTTTGTTCAACCCATAATCCGCGCGGTTTAAGAAACCCGCTAACACCGACAATGATGACCCGATACTCCCGCTTGAGCTGGTTGCGCGTGCCCCTGTTGGGGCTCGCGCTTTATTGCAGTCTGGGCGCCCCCCGAATCTGGGCGGATGACCCGAAGCCCGATCCGGCTGGCACGGCCACTGGTGTCGCGGCAGATGTCCCCGGCTTTATCGTGTCGGTCCCGGCCGACTTGAGCGCCGATGACAAGCAGGACAAGGACAAGCTTAAGGCGTACGCCGACGCCAGGAAAGCGGCGGACGATTACACGAAGCAGGCTGCGATTGAGCCGTTGGCCGTGAAGCTCGCCGATGGCGTGGGCCACAATCGTGTGGCGATCAACTTCATGTGGACGCTGGTCACGGGCTTTCTCGTGATGTTCATGCAGGCGGGCTTTGCGCTCGTTGAGACGGGCCTGTGCCGGGCGAAAAACGCCGGCCACACCATGTCGATGAATTTCATGATCTACCCGATGGGCATGCTCGGATTTTATGTCTGCGGTTTTGCCTTCATGTTTGGCGGCCTTGGGCCGTTAGGCACGCTGGGTGGCTACGGAGGGCTGAACAACGAGTTTACCGTGACGCTGTTTGGCCATCCGTTTGGCCTGCTCGGCTTGAAGGGCTTTTTCTTGCAGGGTGCTGGCTACGATACGGCGGCCTTCACGCTCTTCCTGTTTCAGATGGTATTTATGGATACGACCGCGACGATCCCGACGGGCGGCGCGGCGGAACGCTGGAAGTTCTCCGCGTTCATGATTTATGGCTGCTGCATCGGCACGATCATGTATCCGCTGTTCGGCAACTGGGTCTGGGGTGGCGGCTGGCTGGCAGCGCTGGGCACGAACTTCCCGGCGCTCGGTCATGGTCACGTGGATTTCGCCGGTTCCTCGGTCGTGCACATGCAGGGCGGGGTGATCTGCCTGATCTTCTGCTGGCTCATCGGCCCGCGCCACGGCAAGTACGACAAGGCCGGCAAGATCGTTCACCCGATCACCCCGCACAACATTCCCTTCGTCATGCTCGGCACGTTCATTCTGGCGTTCGGCTGGTTTGGCTTCAACCCGGGTTCGACCCTGGCCGGCACTGACCTCCGGATCGCAGTCGTGGCGGTTAACACCATGATTGCCTCAGCCACCGCGGCCCTCGCGACCACGCTCTACATGTGGTGGTTCAAGACGAAGAAGCCGGATCCGTCCATGATGTGCAACGGCATGCTGGCCGGCTTGGTGGCCATTACGGCCCCGTGCGCCTTCGTGAGCGCAGGCGGTGCGGCCCTCATCGGCATCATTGCCGGTCTCATCGTGGTGGAATCGGTGTTCTTCTTCGACCGGATCGGCATCGACGATGCCGTGGGCGCAATCTCGGTTCACGGCGTCAACGGCGCCTGGGGCTGTCTCTCGATCGGCCTCTTCGCCGACGGCACATACGGCGACGGCTGGAATGGCGTCGCGGGCACGGTCCGCGGCCTGTTCTACGGCGGCGGCATGGGCCAGTTCTGGGCCGAGCTGATCGGCGTGCTCACCTGCTTCATCGTGGTGTCGCTCCTTTCCCTCCTGGTTTATTACATCGCCGAGAAACTCGTGGGCAACCGCGTGTCGCTCGAGGTGGAAATCGAGGGCCTCGATGTGCCCGAGATGGGCGTTCCGGGCTACGCGGGCATCGTGATGGACAGGCAGTCCGAAACCCCGATGCCCCGGGCCTAAATATAAGCGACCAACCGAATCTAACTTAAACATCCACGCCGGCGCGGAGGCCTAGACTCCGCGTCGCTCCTGGATAATCCCATCCCATCCCCATGCATCTTTTCGATATTCTCCGTCCGGCGGTCGGCCTCGGAGCCGGCGCCTTGATCGGCTATGCCTTTGGCCTGCTGCAAAACGCCGCTCTCCGATACAACCAGAAGCTGGAGCAAACCGGCCAGCTCAAGAACGGCTGGTCACTCATGCCGCGCTCCGGCGCGCGCATTGCGTATCTCCTCGTCGCGCTCCTGCTCGTGCAAGTCATCTGTCCGCTGCTCTTTGTGGGCGGCACCCAATGGGTGGTTTCCGCGGGGTTGGTCCTAGGTTATGGCTGGACGCTCTTAACCCAGCTGCGTTTGAAGCTCAAGGCAGACCGGGCCTGAGCCCGGAATTCCCCGTCGTACAACCTCCTCAATTATCTTCTTAAAACTCCTGATTCATGAAACTCATCATCGCCATCATTAAACCCTTCAAACTCGACGAGGTGAAAACCTGCCTGGCTGAAATCGGCATCGAGGGCATGACGGTCACCGAGGTCAAAGGCTTCGGCCGCCAGAAAGGCCACACCGAGGTCTATCGCGGCAGCGAATACACGGTGGATTTCCTGCCGAAGGTGAAAATAGAAATCGCCGTGGCCGACTCCATCGCGGTCAAGTCCGTGGATGCCATCGTCAAGGCTGCGAAGACCGGCAAGATCGGTGATGGCAAGGTGTTCGTGCTCCCCATCGAGTCCGTGGTGCGGGTACGCACGAGCGAGAGTGGCGACGCGGCCCTCTGATCCCGCTCGGATGCCGGGCGAAAGCCGGCGACGCGCCCTGCGTCACCGGCTTTTTTCTAGGCATGAGGCGGCGGCTGGCCGCACGCTAGCGGAGCTCCTGAATTCCTGATGCCTTTCCCGATCTATCTCGCCGTGGCGGACGTGTCGCCGGTCCTGCTCACGCCGTTTGCCCTGCTGCTGCTCCTGATGGCGGCGATGCCGCTCACGCCGCCCCGGGTCAAGCACCGGTGGGAGAGGTTTTATCCGCTCGTGGCGCTGGGTCTCGCCGCCATCGTGGCGATTTTTTACCTCGTCAAGATTCCCGGTGGCCGCGTGGAGCTGGCACGCACGGCCGGCGACTACGTGGCGTTCATCGTCCTCGTGGGCTCGCTGTTTGTGGTGGCGGGTGGCATTCACCTGAAGGTCAAGGGTGAGGCGACGCCGCTGGCCAATGTGGTGTTTCTCCTGATCGGGGCGGTGATGGCAAATGTCATCGGGACCACGGGTGCATCCATGGTGCTCATCCGGCCCTGGATCCGGATGAACAAGATCCGCAGCAGCCCCTATCATGTCGTGTTTTTCATTTTCATCGTTTCCAACGTCGGCGGAGCGCTGACGCCGGTGGGTGATCCGCCACTCTTTCTTGGCTATCTCCGCGGGGTGCCGTTCTTCTGGCTGATCCAGCATGTTTTCCTCCAATGGCTCGTGACGGTTGGGGCGGTCGTCGCGGCGTTTTACGCCTTCGACTTGCGGAGCTTTAAACGCATGCCCCGGAAGCTCCAGGCGGAGGTGAAGACGCAGGCCGAGACTTGGCGCTTTGACGGCGGAGTGAACGTGCTGCTGCTACTTGTCGTCATCGGCGCGGTGTTTTTGCCGGATCGGAATTTCCTGCGCGAAGGCGTGATGCTTCTCGCCGCGGCGGTGAGTCTGGTGGCCACGCCCAAGCAGGTGCATGAGGAAAACCAATTCAGCTTTGGGCCCATCAAGGAGGTGGCGCTGCTCTTTGTCGGCATCTTCGCGACGATGCTGCCGGCGCTCGATTATCTGGCGAGGCACGGCCCGTCATTCCATATCGTCCAGCCGCTGCAGTACTATTTCGCGAGCGGCGCGCTCTCCTCAGTGCTCGACAATGCGCCCACGTTCGCGGGCTTCTTCCAACTGGCGCGGACCACGGCCGCGGCGCAGGTCCCCTCAGCGTTCGCCTCGGCCCGTGATACAATGAGCGCCACGAGCGTGCTCCTCGCTCAACGGCCGCTGTATGTGATCGGAGTGAGCCTCGGGGCGGTATTCTTCGGGGCGATGACCTATATCGGCAACGGCCCCAATTTCATGGTGAAAGCGATCGCGCAGGATGCCGGCGTGCACTGCCCGACCTTTCTCGGCTATATCTTCAAATACAGCCTGCCGATCCTGCTGCCGATCCTCGCGTTGAGCGGGTGGATTTTTCTCTAGGGATTGCGAGTCTCAGGGGATTGGGGGCCACGGGAAACATCCTCAAACAGCTCCAGACTCCGGGCCTTCTCTTTCTCGTAGACAAAAAGTTCCGAATTCAAGCAACGGAAGTTCTTCCCTTCGTGAAGGACAAGTGTCTGCCAAATCCTCGGCTTGATGTCAGTGCCTTCCTGTACCCACAGGATGGCGCGCCAAGAGTATGTTGAGTGATGTTTTAGCAACCTCGCCTGCCGCTGAGTGAGTGGATGGTCGAGTGGGACGTTTGCCAAGGTCGTGAGGGCCGCGGCGAAACTGTCTTTCTGGTTGTCATGCTCAAAGTAGAACTGAATCGCGACAAACAAGGCGATCGCGCCGACAAAGCCCAGACCGACCTTAGCCACCAAGCCCCAGTCGGCCCAGACCGTCCACAAATGACCTCCAGGCCCGCCGAGCTTGGGGGAGAGGGATTCGTGGCGTTCCCTCATGCTGCCGAACCCTGGTTAGCGCCGCAATGCTTGGCTCACTTCCGCTCGTCGCGGGGGGCGCGCTCGAGTTCGCGGCGCATCGTTTTAAGCTCGTTCAACTGGTCCTGCAGTTCTTTCCGTTCTTCCTTGGTCGGGGCGCGGGCGATTTCGTCGAGGAGATCCTTCTCCGCTTCGAGCAGGCTCACGCGTTCCTGGGCCAAACGGGCGCGGTCGTCGCTTGAGGAGCCGCCGAAAATAGCCAGGCTATGGGAAACGTCGGAATCGTTCAGCGCGTTGTCCAAGGTCGTCGGCACGGTATTCTTTTTCTCGCGGGCGATCTCGACGTCTTTCTCGTGCTCCTTGATCAACTGCTCGGTGACGCGGGTTTTGTTCACCTCAACGCGGGGGAGCAGCATGGTGGAGTCTTCCTTGGACGATGCGGCGGTGGCTGTGGCGGCGGAGGCCCCCGGTTTGGTCGGGGCGGTGGAAACCGCCGGGGCTGAAGCTGCGACGGGCTTGGCGTTCTTATCTGCCGGGGTTTCGGCAGGAATCGGCTCGGTGGCGACGGTTTTGGTGGATTTTCTCAGGGCGTGCTCGGCAAGGCGCTCGCGGATGGCGGCCTCTAATTTCTTTTGATCAGCGGTGGTCCTGACCGGAGCGGGAGCCGGAGTCGCGGAGGGCGGGGGGAGCGCGACGTCAGTGTCTGGATCGGCGGCGGCGAGCCGAAGGGTCAGACACACGGACACCAACACGGTGCGAAAGGGGAATTTCATGCGGAGTGGGGTTAGTCGAAACGTAGGACGGATGCGGCGCGAGTCGAGGGGATAGGCACGATGGACAGACACTCGGCGTGAGCCGGAGTTGCATCGCACAAAAAAGGCCGGGACGAGCCCGGCCTTGAGCCAAAGGTAGGCAGGCTGCTCGTAGGCGCGTTTCGGGATGCGCCTGCAAACCTCGCGGCCTACGTCAAGAGCTCGTTACAGCTTACCGCCGTAGATCGCGCTGGCGCCGAGCTCCTCCTCAATGCGGAGGAGCTGGTTGTACTTGGCCACGCGGTCCGTGCGGCAAAGCGAACCGGTCTTGATCTGGCCGGCATTGGTCGCGACGGCGATGTCGGCGATCGTGACATCCTCGGTTTCGCCGGAGCGGTGCGAGATGACGGCGGTGTAATTTGCCTCCTTCGCCAGTTCGACAGCGTCCAGGGTCTCGGTGAGCGTGCCGATCTGGTTCACCTTCACGAGGATCGAGTTCGCCACGCCCTCCTTGATGCCCCGGGCGAGGATTTCGGTGTTGGTGACGAAGATATCGTCGCCCACCAGCTGGATCTGGTCGCCCAGGGCGCGGGTTAGCTTTCCCCACGTCTCCCAGTCGTTCTCCGAGCAGCCATCCTCGATGGAAATGATCGGGTACTTGGCGGTGAGCTCGCGATAAAACTCGACCATCTGGTCGCCGGTGAGCGAGCGGCCGTCGGATTTCTTGAAAACGTAGCGCTTCTTTTCCTTCACGTAGAACTCGGAGGCGGCGACGTCGAGGGCGAGGGCGATGTCCTTGCCGAGCTTGTAGCCGGCGCTTTTCACGGCGACGGCGATGATGTCGAGCGCGGCCTCGGTGGAGGCGAGCTTGGGGGCGAAACCGCCTTCATCACCGACGGCAGTAGCGAGGCCCTTTTCCTTGAGCGCCTTCTTGAGTGCGTGGAACACCTCGGCGCCCATGCGCAGGGCCTCGCGGAAGGACTTGGCGCCAATGGGCATGATCATGAATTCCTGGAAATCGATCGGCGCATCGGAATGCGCGCCGCCGTTCATGATGTTCATCATGGGCACGGGCAGCACCTTGGCGTTGGGGCCGCCGAGGTATTTGTAGAGAGGCTGGCCAAGGGCCGCGGCGGCGGCATGGGCGGTGGCGAGGGAAACGCCGAGGATGGCGTTGGCGCCGAGCTTCGACTTCGTCTTCGTGCCATCGAGCTTGATCATCAGGCGGTCAATGCCGACCTGATCGCAGGCGTCGTGGCCGAAGAGGGCGGGGGCGATGACGTTCTTGACGTTGGTCACGGCCTTGAGGACGCCTTTGCCGCTGTAGCGCTTGGTGTCGCCATCGCGCAACTCGAGGGCCTCGTGTTCGCCGGTGGAGGCGCCCGAGGGGACGGCGGCGCGGCCGAGGGCGCCGCAGGCAAGGCGGACGTCGACCTCGATCGTGGGATTGCCGCGGGAATCAATGATTTCGCGGGCGTTCAGGGCGGAGATGGCGGTGTTCATAGAGATTGGAAAAGGATGAGCGGAGATTGAACGGGACCTAGCCAGCAAGGGGAAGGCGAAAACCTGTCAGCTCGCATCGTTTCGTCCAAACGCTCGGCAATCAGCGATCAGCGCTGGATAAGGGATTGCTCGAATCTGGACGCCGGTAGCCTGCCGGGAGGTGGGCGAGAGGCACGAAGCGCCGACGAATTCCCGGCCTACGATGCCTCGCGTATCAGTCCGAGCCGCATGAGCATTCTTCTCATCGCGCCCGGCGCTTTCGGCTGCAGCGCCGGCGGCAATTGGCTGGAATAGCCGCGGGTAATAGCTAGGCGCGTGACGGAAACGCCATCGTAATTTCGAACGCTGAGCAGCTCGGGAGTCATCAGTGAGATCGGCACTTGGTCCAGATGGCCTTCGAAGGCGGCGGCATGAAACGGCGTGTCGCCATTGTCATTGCGGGTCAGCAGGAGATCGGACGTAAGATTGCCGCGGGGAATTTGCGCGAGCTGACCCGTTTCGGCCGCGGCGTGGATGACGGTGAAGCCGGTCTTGCTCGCACGGATGAGATGGTCGTGCGTGAGAAACTCCGCGGGGATCTGACCCAGATGGCCGGAAATTGCGGCGGCGTGGAAAACCGTGTCGCCGGCCGAAGTTGGTTCCAGCAGCAGGTTTGCGGTGAGCAGGGCGGATGGCACCTGGTTGAGGTGGCCATTGAACGCGGCGACATGGAGGACGGTTTCGCCACCGAGATTGCGGGGGAGGAGATGATCGGCGGTGAGAAACCCAGCGGGCAGCCGGTCCAGCGTGCCGTTTTCGGCCGCCTCGTGGAGGAGCGTGTTGCCCAGATGGTTGCTCAACAGCGCGGTGCCGGGCGTGATAAGGGCGGCCGGGAGCTGGTTGAGATGGCCGTTGGCCGCGGCGACGTGAAACACGCTGTAGCCGGAGTTGCTGCTAAGGTTGAGCAGCGCGGGAGTGAGGAGCGCCGCGGGGATTTCGTCGAGGTGCCCGCCGAGTGCGGCATGATGCAGCGGAGTGTAGCCGGCATCATTCCGAACGGCGAGGGTGGTTGCGTTGAGCAGGCCAGCGGGCACGAGCGCAAGGCCGCCGTATTTGGCGATCGCATGGAGCGGCGTGTTGCCGGCGGCATTGCGCGCGGTCAACCGCTCGAGGGTGAAAAGTCCCGGCGGAAGCTTGAATAACAGGCCCGCGCGGGCGGCCTCGTGCAGGTCGTAGGTTTCCATGGCGAAGGCATATTTAAGAAAGTTTTACGATCTCGCGGAGGCAAACTAAAAGGCGGCGCTCCGTCGCGACAGGATTCAGTTTGCCAAGCGCAACTCACGACCCACCATGCCCCGCAATGAATGCCGCAGATGACAGCCCTGCGACCTCGTCCGCAAAGGACGCGGTGCTCCTCATTGATGACGAGCAACCACTCCTGGAAATTTTTGCGGATGCGCTTGCGGAATATTTCGACGTGACGACGGCGGCGTCGGCGCGCGAGGCGGAGTTTATCCTGCACAAGAAGCCGTTTAAGGTCGTCATCGCGGATCATCTGATGCCCGGTGGCAATGGCATGAGTTTTCTGGTGCGCGCCCGGGAGGAATTCCCGCACATGCAGCGCATCCTCGTGACGGGTTTCATGAAGCCCGAAATGCTGATGCGCAGTGTGAACGAGGCCGCCCTGTTCCGGTATCTGCTTAAGCCGGTCAAGCTGGCGGACCTCATCAAGACCGTGCAGGACGCGACGAAAGTGCATGATGCCAGCGTTGCCACTGCTTAAGTTTTCTCCAATTCTGCCGAAGGGTAACAATTCCAATCACGCCATGACCGCTCCTGCCTCCACGACCAAGCCGACGGTGCTGCTGATTGACGACGAGCCTGCCATCCTCGAATTGATGAAGGCCGGCCTCGAAGGTGAATTTGAGATCGAGACGGCGGGATCGGCGGAAGACGCCACGCTCCTGACCGGGACGCGCAAGTATGACATGATCGTCTGTGACCAGATCCTGCCCGGACAGAACGGGTTGGAGTTCCTGATGCAGCTGGCCGAGCTGCAGCCGGCGTCGCGCCGCATCATGATGACCGGCTACATCAATCCCGAGTTGCTTTCGCGCGCGGTTTCCCTGGCTGGGTTGTCGGCGTGCATTCTGAAGCCGGCTCTTCCCGCCGACGTGAAGAAAGAGATCTACAAGGCCCTCGCGACGAAGTGACGCCGCGTTAGCGGAGCCGCTTCAGTTTGGTGCGAAGATACGGGGCGGTGGGACTCCGCTTCACCTTGAGCAGTCCGGCGAGTTCGCCCTGATAAAGCAGTTCGCCGCCATCCGGACCGCCGACCGGCCCGAGTTCCACGAGGTAATCCGCCTCGGCTAGCAGATCGAGGTGATGCTCGATGACCACCACGGTGTGCCCCTGGTCCACGAGCGACTGGAGGACGCGGATGAGTTTTTCGCAGTCGCTGAGGTGAAGGCCGATGGTGGGCTCCTCAAGTAGGTAGAGATTGCGGGGCAAGGTCCCGCGGCTGCGCTCACGATAGGTCGCGAGGCCGGCAGAAAGCTCGGTCACGAGCTTGAGGCGTTGGGCTTCGCCGCCGGAGAGCGTGGGCGAACTCTGGCCCAGCGTGATGTAGCCGAGACCGCAGTCCACCATGAGCTGGCAGACCTGCTGGAGCTGCGAGTGAAAATCGAAGAACACCGCGGCCTCCTCAAACGTGAGCTGAAGCACGGCGCCAATGGATTTGCCCTTCCACGTGATATCATTGAGTTCGGGTCCGTAACGCAGGCCGCGACAGTCATCGCAGGGCAGATAGGTGTCGGGCATGAAGGCCATCTCGAGCTTGATGCGGCCGGCGCCCTCGCAGGTCGGGCAGCGCCCGCCGGCGACGTTGAACGAGAAACGCGATGCGGTGTAGCCACGGATTTTCGCCTCGGGGAGGGAAGCGAAAAACTGGCGGATCAGGTCGAAAATGCCGAGGTAGGTCGCGGGGGTCGATCGGGGCGTTTTTCCGATGGGCGCCTGATCCACCTCGATAACGGCCTTGAAACCGCTCGCGCCGGTCAGTTCGGCGAAGGGCGGCGCGGATGAGTTGTCATCGGCGAGCCGGTCGGAGGCGAAGCCGGTGGCGCGGACGAACTCGCGACCGGTGAGCTTGGGTTTACGGGCCTTGATGGCGTGCGTGACGGCCGGATGGAGGAGATCGCGAAAGAGCGTGGATTTGCCGGCGCCGCTCGGGCCCGCGGCCATGATCAGGCGCCCGTGGGGGAGACGCAGGGTGAAGTCCTTGAGATTTCGGAAGCGAGCGCCGCGCAGCTCAAGCCAGCTGGAGGGGGGGAGCGCGCTGCCCTCCAACCGCTGGGGCGAATCGGAAAGTGCATGGGGGGCAATACGCTCCACGTTGCGGTAGGAACCGCGCAAGGGATGCTTGATCCCTGACTTGAGGAACAGTCCGGTGAGGGATTTTTCGTTGCGGCGGATTTCCTTGGGGGTGCCTGTGGCGAGCAGTTCGCCGCCATGGATGCCGGCGGCCGGGCCGAGATCAATGATGTGGTCGGCGCGGAGCATGAGCTCGTCGTCGTGCTCGACGACGAGGAGCGTGTTGCCCTTCGCGCGCAGGGCTTGCAGCGTGAGGATGAGCTGATCGTTGTCGCGGGCGTGCAAGCCGATGCTGGGCTCGTCGAGCACGTAAAGGACGCCGGAGAGATTGGAGCCGAGCTGGGCGGCGAGGCGGATCCGCTGGGCCTCACCACCGGAGAGCGTCTCGGTCGGACGATCGAGCGAGAGGTAACCGAGGCCGACGTGATCGAGGAATTTCAGGCGCTCTTCAATCTGCGGCACGATGTCCTGCGTGATGAGCTTGCCACGGGCGTCGAGTTCGAGACTGCGCAACTGGGTTAGCAACCGCGACGGCGTGCTGGTAAGCAACGCGGGAAGGGAGAGCGGCGGCTGCTTGCCGCGCAGATGAAGTTTCACCGCACGGCTGACGCGATTGAGCCGTTCCCCATGGCACTCGGGGCACGGAACGCCGTCGTCGGCCACGGTATCGCCGGCATCGAGGCCGAGCTGGCGGAGGCGGGCGACGTTGGCGTCGCCGTCCTCCTCATCGGGCTCGAGCATCCACGGGAGAATGCGGCCATGGCCGCGGCACGTCGGGCACCAGCCGCGCGGCGAGTTGAAGGAGAAATTCTTGGGCTCGAGCTCGGGAAAGGATTCGCATGACGCGATGTCGGTGCGCGTCGTGGAGAACCACGACAATACTTCGCCTTCGGGGGTGAGAAGGAAGCACGCGCCTTTCCCCACCTGCAGCGCGCGTTTGAGGACTGCATCGGCGTTGGGTCTAATGCCTTGGGACTTAAGTTTGAGATCCGCGACGACGACCTCGATATCGTGTTCCTTGTAACGATCGAGTTTTTGAAACGCATCCACGCGCGTGAGCCGGCCATCGGCGCGCATGAGTTCGTAGCCCTGGTGGGCGATCCATGTGGCGATGGGCTGGTGATGGCCTTTGCGACCACGGATGAGCGGGGCGCAGAGATAGAGATGCTTCGCCCGGCGGGCTTTCGGCGTGGCCAAGATGCGCGCGAGAAGCTTTTTCAAGGCGCCGGGGGACAGAGGCGTGACGGCCTTGTCGGTGTCGGGATGATGCTGCACGCCAAGCCGCGCGTAAAGGAGGCGAAGGTATTGCGCCACCTCAGTGATCGTTGCGACCGTGGACTTGCGGGATCCGCGGGTGACACGCTGCTCGATCGCGACCGTGGGCGGGATACCCGTGAGCCGGTCCACCGCGGGACGCGGCAGCTGCTCGACGAACTGACGCGCGTACGGTGACATGGATTCCATGAACCGCCGCTGGCCTTCGGCAAACACGATATCGAAGGCGAGGGTGGACTTGCCGGAACCGGAGACGCCGGTCACGACCGTGAGTTGGCGGTGCGGAATCGTGAGTGAAAGATTTTTGAGATTATGCTCCCGGGCGCCGATGATGGTGAGATCGCCAGAGGCCAGCGCCAAGGGAGACTGCGTAAGGTAGGGATCGGCATCCTCGGCGGCGAGAGGTTCGGTCACTTCGTCAGAATTGGGCAGCTCGAGGGCCAGCCGCAGGAAAGGCGCGGTAGCGGTTTTGGCGCCGGCGACCTTTTCCGGCGGACCCTCGGCGACAATCAGGCCGCCGCCGGCGCCGGCGTCGGGACCGATTTCGAGGATCCAGTCGGCTGATTTGAGAACGTCGAGATTGTGCTCGATGACGACCACGCTGTGGCCGCGGTCGACGAGCGCCTGCAGGACGCCAAGCAGGCGTTTGACGTCGTGGCGATGCAGGCCGGTGGTCGGTTCATCGAGCAGCAACAGCGCAGTGGCAGCAGGCTCAGTGGCGCTGGTGTAACCGCTCAAATAACTGACGAGTTTTAAACGCTGTGATTCGCCACCGCTCAGCGTGTTGAGCGGTTGGCCGAGGGTGAGATAACCCAGGCCGACGGAGTCGAGACTCGCGAGGCGCGAACGGATGGACGCGTGATCGGTGAAGAGCGCGAGTGCGTCGGTGACGCTGGTCGCAAGGAGGTCGGCGACGGAGCGACCGTTCCATTGGATGGCGAGCACCTCGGGCTTGAAGCGCCGGCCTTCGCAGACGGGGCAGGGCACATAGACGTCGGAGAGAAACTGCATTTCCACCCGTTCGTAACCAAGGCCCTGGCACTGATCGCAGCGGCCCTCGCCGCTGTTGAATGAAAAACTCGAGGCGTTGAAACCGGCCTCCTGCGCTTCGGGCGTCCGCGCGTAGAGTTCGCGGATGAGATCCCAGGCTTCGGTGTAGAGGGCGGGATTGGAGCGCGGCGTGCGGGACAACGGCGACTGGTCCACGAGGACGACCTCGGAGAATTTGGCGTCGCTCCTGATCGACTCGATCGCGGCGGGATCCTCGGCCATTTGCAGGCGCTGAGCGAGCAGACCCTGATAAATGACGTTGTCGAGGAGCGTGGATTTGCCCGAGCCGGAAACACCGCTGAGGCAGACGAACCGATGCAGCGGCAGGCGGAAGGAAACGCCGTTGAGGTTGTGCTTGGTGGCGCGGGTAAAGTGCAGTGAGGGGTGTTTCGCGGGGATGGGGCGACGCACGGCGGGAGTGGGCAGCGTTTCACGACCGGAGAAATACGCGCCGGTGATGCTCTTCGACGCGTGGAGCATGCCGTCGACGGTCCCTTGAAACACGATGTGACCACCGCGCGAGCCCGGCTCGGGGCCCACCTCGATAACGTGGTCGGCGGCGCGAATCATGGACTCATCGTGTTCGACAACGACGACCGTGTTGCCGGCATCGGTGAGGGAACGGATGATGGCGATCAGGCGATTGATGTCGCGGGGGTGCAGGCCCACGCTCGGTTCATCGAGTACGAACAGCGTGTCGACGAGCGACGTGCCAAGACAGCTCGTGAGATTGACGCGTTGGACCTCACCGCCGGAGAGAGTCTTCGACTGCCGGTCGAGCGTCAGGTAACCCAGACCGACCTGCTCGAGATAACGCAGGCGCGTGACAATCGAATCGTAAGCGAGCTCGGATTGATGATCGCGGCCCGAGGGCCGGGCGTCCGCGAGCGCGACGAGCAGGTCGGACACAGGCTGCTGATACAGCTCGGGGAGGGTGTGACCGCGCCATTTCCAACAGAGCGCCTCGGGTTGCAGGCGTTGGCCGCCGCACGCGGGGCATGGGTTGTAGGTGCGGTAGCGCGCGAGAAAAACGCGTACGTGCATCTTGTAGGTGTTCTTCTCGAGCCAGCGGAAGAAACCCTTGATGCCATACCAATATTTGGGCCAGGGCTTGCCGTTCTCGTCGCCGTAGCCGGGCTCGCCATCGACGATGAAACTCTGTTGCTCGGGGGTGAGCGAGGCGAAGGGAACGTCGGTCGGGATTTTCCTCTTTTTGGTGAAAACGAGCAGGTCTTTTTTTGACTCGCCGTAGATTTCGCTCTCCCAGCATTTGATCGCACCATCGTCGATGGAAAGCGACTGGTCAGGAATGGTCAGGCGGTAATCGATGTCGATAACCCGACCAAAACCGCGACATTTCGGGCAGGCGCCGAGCGGCGAGTTGAACGAGAAGAGGGCCGGAGAAGCGGCGCGAAACGTGCGTCCGCTGGAAGGCGAGTGCAGGCCGCGGGAGAAATGGCCGATCTCGCCCAGCGGGTCGGCGGAGAAGATCCGCACCGAGCCCTGGCCGAAGTGCAGCGCGGTTTCGACGGCTTCGAGGAAGCGGGACTTTTGGTCCAACGCGAGGGTGAGTCGGTCTTGGGCGACAAAGAGATGATCGGAGTGGGAGAGGAGCCTGGGGTCGGCGAGGAGGTCATCCACCCGATGAACGGCGAGCGTCGAGACTTTGACCGAGCCTTCGCCGGGCGAACCCGCTGGAGCCGGAACGAGGACGCGGACGTAGGACTGTCCCTTGAGGTTGGACAGGATTTCCGGCCACGCGAGGTTGTCGGGCTTGGCGACGCGGAACCCGATGATGACGGTCTGGCCAGGATCGGTCGCGAGCGATTTTTCCCAGATCGTTTGCGGGGTGTCGTCCACCACTTCCTCGCCGGTGAGGGGGTCGAAGCAGCGGGCGGCATGGCTGAACCAGACTTTGAAGAAGTCGGTCAGCTCCGTCATCGTGCCCACGGTAGAGCGGGAGGTTTTGACCGTGTTGGTCTGCTCGATGGCGATGGACGGGCGGATGTTCTCGATCGAGTCGACCTTGGGTTTGTCGAGGAGATCGAGGAACTGGCGCGTGTAGGCGCTGAAGGTCTCGACATAGCGTCGCTGGCCCTCGGCGTGCAGCGTGTCGAAGACGAGGGACGATTTTCCCGCGCCGCTGAGGCCGGTGACAACGACGTATTTCCCCAGGGGTAGGTCGAGGTTGAAACCCTTGAGGTTGTTCTGGCGGACGCCGCGGAGGCGGATGAATTCGAGAGAGCGGGATTGGGCCACGGCGGAGGGGCACACAGATGGTGCAGTACGCCGGAAACTCAACTGCGCCACGGACTTTTTTTGCTCAGCGGGCGAGGGTGAGCTTGGCGCCGGCGGTGTGGATGGCGCGGGAGACGGCTGGCGACGGGCGAGTATCGGTCACAATGGTGAAGCGGGACTCGAACGGCGTGGTCAGGCTGAGGGCCTTGCGGCCAAACTTGGAGTTATCGAGGGCGAAGATGCTCCGCTCGGCGGCGGCAATCATCTTGCGCTGGGCGGCGACGATCAGGGAGTTGTGATTCCACACGCCGTTCTCGGTGATGCCGGCACCGCCCAGGACGGCGAGGTCGGCATGGACCTGGCCGAAGAATTCCTCGCACATCGGACCCAGGACCACGCCGAGGCGGCTATAAATGCTGCCCCCCGTGACAATGGTTTCCACGCTGCCGACCTCGCTGAACAAGCTGGCGATGGGGAGGGAGTTGGTGATGACCTGCAGGCGTTTCTCCGCGAGCAGCCGTGCCACGGCGTACGTGGTGCTGCCGCCGTCGAGGATCACCGTCATGCCGGGCTGCACTTGAGCGGCGACGAGACTGGCAATGGCGAATTTTTCGTCGGGGTGGCGCTGGTTGCGGGCGATGAAATCATATTCCTGGGCGACGACGTCCGTTTCCACCAGCGAGGCCCCGCCGTGATGGCGGCGAACCAACCCGCGCTCTTCCAGCTGATCAAGGGCGCGGCGAACCGTCGAAAGCGACCCGCCAAACTTGGTCGCCAGCGTGTGCAAGTCCGCATACTGGTGAGCGCGAATGAAGCGCTCGATGGAGTCGGTGCGTTGCTTGCTCGTCATGGTCGGGGGCCGTTTTGCAGCAGACGGGTGAAGAGGTCGAGCCAGAGACGAGGCTGACGGGCGGGATCGAAACGTTCGCTGGCGAACGTGCGGGCCTGTTCGCCGCAGCTGCTCCGGAAGGCCGCGTCGGCCAGCAAAGGCTGCAGGCGGGCGAGAAAGCCGGCGCGGTCGCCTCGCGGGACGATCCAGCCAGTCGTGCCGGGCAGGAAACATTCGCCGATGCCTTGGGCGGCGCAAACGACGGCGGGCAGGCCGTGGGCCTGGGCCTCGATGAGAAAGTTCGAGAGCGATTCGCTTTTTGAGGCGAGGACGGCGACGTCGGATGCGCGGTAAAGCGTGGAGGGATCGGATTGAAAGCCGAGGAACTTTACGCGGTCGCCAAGTCCGCGTTCGGCGACGAGCCGCTGGCAATCGGCGAGAGCGGGGCCGGTGCCGACGAACCAAAGCTGCCAATCCGTGGATACGGGAAGGGCGGCGGCGAGTTCGATGAGCTCCCGCTGGTTCTTCTCCGGCCGGAACATCGCGACGCAAAGTAGCACGACGGTGCCGGGGCCAGCTCCGTGCGAGGTGCGCAGCGCGAGATTGCGCGGGAGTGACGCGACGGGAGGAAAAACGAGCGAGTTGTAGATGACGGAAATTTTGTCGGCGGGCACGTGGTGTTGCGCGACGAGGGTGGATTTCGCGTCCTCGCTGTTGGCGACGACGTGCCTGACGACCCGCAGTGAACGCCGAAAGCGGGCGGGCAACGTCTTGCCCGTGCGCATCGTGGCGATCACCACCGTGGCCGGAAAACTTTCCTGCAGTTTGCCCGCATAGCAGTTCGCCATGCGGCCCATGCAGAGCACGACATCCGGCGCGAGCGACGCGACGGCGGACTGCAAGCCGGGCGCAAACCAGTCCAGTTTGGTGTCGAATGGCTGCAGCGCGCGGCGGCCGACGGCTGGGCTACCGGTGGCGGCGAGCGGACCACCCGGCCGGAAGGTGAGCAGCGTGCAGATGTGCCCGGAGGCGGCGAAAGCGTCCGCGAGCAGGAGGGATTGGCGCTCGGTGCCCCCGCTACGGAGGTAGTCCTGGACGACGAGGATTTTCATTGCCGGGCGGAACGCGGGCGGAACAATCGAATCATCAAGCCCATCCTTTTCCCATGAAATCATTACTTATCCGCTGGCTCGTGCTCGCGCTGGGCGTCTTCCTCGCCACCCAGCTCGTGCACGGAATCTCCTGCAAGGGCGGGCTCACGTTGTTCGTGGTCGTGGTGGTGCTCAGTTTTTTTAATGCCATCCTCAAACCGCTCCTGCTGCTGTTCACACTGCCGTTCATCGTGCTGACCATGGGGCTGGGCATCATCCTGATCAATGCCTTGTTGTTGTACTGGGTCGGAAACCTCGTGGACGGCTTCCGGGTGGAAAATTTCTGGGCGGCCATCTGGGGCGCTCTGATCATCAGCATCACGAATCTCTTGATTAGTGGGCTCATGCGCGGGCCGCCCAAGCCGCCCGCGGGGCCGAAGCGCGGTGACGTGATTGACATCTGAGACCGCCCGGTAACGTGGGCGCGCGGGAACCCGGCGGTGGTCGAGTTTCGATTTGACGGTTTTTAGCCGCGTGGCGACCGTGGGAGCATGGCTGATTCCATTGAATATGATCTGGTCGTCGTTGGTGGTGGTCCGGCGGGCTATGCCGGCGCGATCCGGGCCGGGCAGCTCGGCAAACGCGTCGCGTGCGTGGAGATGGAGCGCGCCGGTGGCACCTGTCTCAACTGGGGCTGCATCCCGACCAAGGCGCTGCTGAAGAGCGCGGAGCTTTACCAGAAGATCAAGCAGGCCGACGTGTTTGGGATCTCGGTCAAGGACGTGTCCTTTGATTTCGCCAAGGTCATTGAGCGCTCGCGCAGCGTCGCCGGTCAGATGGCCAAGGGCGTCGAATTCCTTTTCAAGAAGAACAAGGTCGATTACTTCGTCGGCCGCGCGCAGATCACGGTGGCGGGCATGGTTGAAATCACCGAGGGCGAGCACAAGGGGAAGTTCCTCAAGGCGAAAAACATCCTCCTCGCGACGGGTTGCAAGATGCGCCGCATTCCCGACCTCGCGGTTGATGGCGCGCGGGTGATGACGTCCCGCGAGGCCCTGGCCGGGACCACCCTCCCGAAGTCCATCGTGATTGTCGGCGCGGGGGCGATCGGCGTGGAGTTCGCATATTTCTACAATTCCTTCGGCTCGAAGGTGACGCTCGTCGAGATGCTTCCGCAAATCCTGCCCGTCGAGGACGAAGAAGTGGCGAAGCTGTTGCATCGTTCGTTCGAGAAGCAGGGCATCGCGGTCCACGTGGGCACCAAGTGCGAAAATTTTCGCATCGGGAAAAACTCCGTGAAACTCAACCTCGTGAAGGAGGGCAAGAGCGAGGAGATCGAGGCCGAGACGGTGTTGTCCGCCATTGGCGTGGTGCCGAATCTCGAGGGAGCATTGTCGCCGAAAGTGAAACTGGAGCTCGACCGCAACTACGTGAAGGTCGGCGACGATTACCAGACCAGTGTGAAGGGGATCTATGCCGCTGGCGACATCATCGGGCCGCCCTGGCTGGCGCACGTGGCGACGTACGAGGCCGTCAATGCCGTCCAGGGCATGTTCGGGTTTGCCAAGCCCCATCGCGTAAAGAATTTTCCCGGCTGCACGTACTGCCAACCGCAGGTCGCGAGCACGGGCCTGACCGAGAAAGCCGCGAAGGAGAAGGGCCTGAACTACAAGGTCGGCAAATTCCCCTTCACCGCGTCCGGCAAAGCCGTGGCGTCGGCGGAATCAGAAGGTTTCGTGAAGGTGCTGAGTGATGCGAAGACCGGCGAAATTATCGGCGCGCACATCATTGGTGCCGAGGCCACGGAGCTGATCGCGGAGTATGGCCTCGTGATCGAACTGGAAGGCACGGTTGAGGACATCCACCACACGATCCACGCGCATCCGACGCTAAGCGAGGCGGTCATGGAGTCCGCCGCAGCGACGACCGGCGAGGCGATTCATATCTGAGTCGGGGGCGCCGGTGAGGTAGGGCTGACGAAGGGAACTGAAACCACTCCTTGCCCGAGGCTTCCGCCGTCGCTCGATGGGCTAGGGCGGACAAGTCGGAAAGTTTTCTTCAATCCGATCCGGATAAAAAATGGTGCGAGCGCTGGGAATCGAACCCAGATCTATGGCTTCGGAGGCCACTACACTATCCATTGTGCTACGCTCGCAAATGTCTGACTATTAGATTCATAGCCAGCAGGTCCGGGAGCCTGATCCCCGCAGAAAATCACCGGGACGCTTGGATCGAAAATTCGGTCCCAACGTCCACAGCAATATCGCGAAAGATTTTTGTAACGCCGGCGAATTACCCGGCAAGTTCCAAATGGCCCGCGCCGGGGTGAGGCAGTTTCGCTCCGCCTGCTGGTTCGCGACCGCAACCATGCGCATGAGCGGCGCCTTCAAACCGAACGAAAACGGCCAGTAGTGTCACACCCAGCAAAAAACGAGATTACCGCGGGGCTGGGATTCAACCGACTTATCGCGCAGATTGCTCTACCTTTGGCACCGCTTTTTCGGGATGCGCGTTGAACCAAACGATGGCCCACGCCGCGAGGGCGAAGAACACGACCACGGCCGCGATCATGCCAAAATTGACCTTGGTGGTCCGCTTATGCGGGTTCACTACCGGGAGGGGACTATTTTGATCGAAGCCCATGGAGATTTGGTGGGTTAATGACCAGCGGAGAGGCCGAGGAACAACTGCGGCTCAGCTAGTATAATAATAGTAAACTAGAAGCTTAGACCCCAAGGGACGGACTTAGTTCGGGATAATAGGGTTGGCAGGGAGAAGGGCTGCGAGTGGCGAGATGCGCCGAAAGAATTCTATCTAATGAGAAAACAACTTAGCCGATTTGTTGTCCAAAGTTAAGCGGTGGCGCCAGCCCCGCCTGCGGGTTGATTCTTCATATTTGTTCGGGTGGCTGGTCGAAACGAGCTATCCTTATACCATGAGAAAATCGGCAGTTCCGGAGCCCCCGCGGGTGCCGCCTATAACCAGCCAATTTGGCTCCGAGGCGCTTATGGCGTCGCTCGCCCTTGCGGTTGTCTGGAGCATGATGAGCGGCGCTCGCTTCTTGGTCGCTACGGTGGAAAAATGGCATTCCGAAAAGACGGTCTGTCGGTTTCTGTCGTCGTTCGCAGCGGCCGCGTTCGTCGCCGTTGCTCTGGTGCCATCGATCCGGCGGCCTTCCGGTTTTTTGGTTTTTGTGCTTTTTGGGCTGGGGTGCACGGCTCTCCCGCCGCTGATCATCAGCTTCGGCCAACGGGCACGGTCCGCGATCGCCGCCACGCCGTCGGCAGGTCTGAACGCCTGCTACCTAATCGGTTGTGAACTCGCCGAGCTTGGCGTTGGCCGACTTCAAAGTGCGGCGGCCTTGGGCTGGAAAGTCATCTTCGGCGGATCCGCCGCACTCGCAATGGCCGTGGTGGCGGTTTTCGTCACTCGGAAAACTCCCGCGGATGCGGCGATCACCTGAATCAAAGCCATGACCACGAATTCATCTAACAACGCACCGGGCGCGCCCGGCATTCCTCCGCGCTGGACCTCCAGTGCCAAGGACGGCCTCGGCACCGCCTATCACACCAGCTCCCGCATTTGGTTCACACTGAGCCACGGCATCGTCAACGAGGTTTATTACCCGCACGTGGACACGCCCAATACGCGCGACTTGCAGTTCCTGATTACCGACGGCGAGACGTTTTGCCACGAGGAGAAACGCGATCTCGACCACGTGACCGAGTATCCGGAGCACAGCGCGCTGCTCTACCGGCTCACGAACACCGACCGCGCCGGGCGCTACCGGGTGATCAAGGAAATCATCGGCGAGCCGCACTCGTCGGTGCTGCTGATCCACACCCGCGTGGAAATCATGGACCGCAAATTGCGCGGCAAGCTTCGCCTCTATGCGCTGCTGGCGCCCCATCTGAACGGCACCGGAGAAAACAATTCGGCGCGCTGGCGTGACGCCGATGGCCGCAAGTTGTTCGAGGCCGAGCGCGAGGACATCCACCTCGTGATGGGTTGCTCGCCCGATTTTACGCGGCGCTCGGTGGGTTATGCCGGGACGAGCGATGGCTGGCAGGATCTGATGAGTAATTTCAAGATGGATTGGGAATATGGCCGGGTGGAGGACGGGAACGTCGCCCTGACCGGCGAGATCGATCTGTCCCGCGGCCTGGAGTTCACCCTCGCCGTCGCGTTCGGGCGCAGTGCCCAAAGTGCTTCCACCCGATTGCTCCAGGCGCTGGCCACGCCGTTTGCCGATCA
>JBDTJA010000287.1:0-2441 GCA_039936075.1 Opitutaceae bacterium
GGTACGCGCCCGAGCCGGGCACGAATCCAGGCTTCCTCTATCAGCAGCAAACGGTGCGCGACGCCGTCCTCGCGTCGCTTAACCTCAATATCTTCATCAACCACTGCGAGCGTGTGCGCATCGCGAACCTCGCGCAGACCGTCAACGTGCTACAGGCCGTGATTCTTACCGAGGGGGATGGCGGCCGCATGGTCCTGACGCCGACCTGGCACGTCTTTGCCCTCTATGCCGCGCATCAGGGGGCGAAACGCCTGCGCGTCGAAGGCTCCATGAAGACATTGCAACACGCGGGCTTGGAATACCCGGTGGTTTCCGCCACCGCGTCGCTCGCCGCGGACGGCTCGATCAATGTGACCGCCTGCAACACCGACTCCGAAAACAGCGTCGAACTCGAACTCACGCTCGACCGGCCGCTTACCCCGCCGACCGCCCAAGTGATTGCCGCGGCGCAGATGAACGCCTGTAACACCGGCGATCACCCGGACGCGGTCGTCGCGAAACCGCTCACGGGCGTGACCGTGAAAGGCTCGACCCTGCACGCCACGCTCCCACCCGGCTCCGTCGCCGCATTCCGGTTTGTCAGTTGATCAATGGTTTTTCCGCTTCCCTTCCCTCCCGCATGACGAGCCCCACTTGCACCGCCCTGCCTAAAATCCGCTTTGAGCGCGGATTCCTCGCCGACCGCGCGCGTCTCGTGCGCGAGGTTGTCATTCCCTATCAATGGGAAGCCTTGAACGATCGCCTGCCCGGCGCCGAACGCAGCGGCACCGTGAGCAATTTCCAGATCGCCGCGGGCGAGAAGGAAGGAAAATTCTACGGGTACTGGTTCCAGGACTCCGATCTCGCGAAATGGATCGAGGCTGCTTCGTTCCGGCTCGCGACCCACCCCGACGCAGCGCTCGAGGCCGAACTCGATGGCGTGATCGCCACGATCGGCAAGGCGCAGCAGCCCGACGGCTACCTCGACACTTACATCCAGCTCGTCGAACCGGCAAAGAAGTGGGCGAACCTGTTTGAATTTCACGAGCTCTACATCGCCGGCCATTTCATCGAGGCGGGCGTCGCACACTTTGAGGCCACCGGCAAACGCACGCTGCTGGCCATCGTCGCGAAGCTCGCCGACATGATCGAGCGCACCTTCGGCACGGGCGCACAGCAGATCCCGGGTTATCCCGGCCATGAGGAAATCGAACTCGCGCTGGTCAAGCTGGCGCGCACCACCGGAGAGAAACGCTATGCGCAGCTGGCGGCCTATTTCATCAACCAGCGCGGCACGGCGCCCCTCTATTACGAGGCAGAGATCAAACGTCTCGGTCTGGACAAAATTCCGGTCTATTTTCATGCCGACGGCTGGGATTACCTGCAGAGTTCTCGGCCCGTGCGCGAGCTGGTGGATCCGATCGGCCATTCGGTGCGCATGATGTATCTGGCAACGGCGATGGCCGATCTCGCGCTGATCCTGCCCGATGAATCGCTGCGGCGGGCCTGCACGACCCTCTGGGACACGCTTACCAAGTATCATCTCTATGTCACGGGAGGCGTTGGCTCGGAGTGGATGGGTGAAAAGTTCGCTGAACGCTACGACCTGCCCAACGACCGGGCTTACGCCGAGAGCTGTGCGGGCATCGGCCTGATCTTCTGGGCGCGGCGGATGCTCGACCTGCAATTGCGCGGGGAGTACGCCGACGTGATGGAGCGGGCGCTCTACAACAACGTCCTCGCCGGCATGGCGCTCGACGGCAAAACGTTCTTCTACGTCAACCCGCTGGAAATGCGGCCCACCGAGGCGAAGCGGCGCTACGACATGCACTACATCAAGACGCAGCGGGTGCCGTGGTTCGGCTGCGCCTGCTGCCCGCCGAACATCGCGCGCACCCTCACGTCGCTCGGCTACCATACGCACTCCGTGCTGGCCGACGGACTCGCGGTGCATCTCTACGCCGACTGCCAGCTCGAGGCGACAATGGTGGGAACGAAGACCCGCTTCGCGCTCCACACCGACTATCCGTGGGAGGGGGCGGTGAAGTTCGAGGTGTCGCCCGCGCAGCCGGTGACGTTTACACTCCGCCTGCGGTTGCCCGGCTGGTGCACTGCGCCCAGCGCCCAGCTCAATGGCCAGGCGATTGACCTCGCAGGGAAGGGTGGTTCTGCGGATGTCGGGGATAAACCCCAACCGACGTGGATCCGGGATGGCTACCTTTACCTCGCGCGCGAATGGCGCGCCGGCGATGTGGTCACGTTGGATTTTCCGATGACCGTGCAGCGAGTTCGCGCGCATCCTGCGGTGCACCACGACGCCGGTTGCGTCGCGCTCCAGCGCGGACCGCTGGTGTACTGCGTCGAGCAAGTGGACAACGGCCCTCTGCTCGGGCAGATGCGCCTGCCCAAGCACGCCCTGCTCACCGCACGCTTTGACGCAGCGCTGCTCGGCGGCGCCGTCG
>JBDTJA010000288.1:0-8246 GCA_039936075.1 Opitutaceae bacterium
GCACGCGGTGGTATTTGCAGCGCCCGATTTGCGCCCGGCACTGCATGCGCTTTCCGGAATTCAATAAACATCAAGATCCAACCCCGGACCTTTCGGCCTTTTTCATGCTGTCTGGTCTAAATATCGAAAGAAAAAACGTCATGCCAAATGAACAGTCTGTCTTCTCGCCTAATCACGCGATCTCACGTCGCTCCGTACTCAAGACCCTGGGTCTCGGCGCGGCCGCCGTGGGAGCCATGCAGTTATCCAGTCTTCCCGCCTTTGCTTCGGGCAGCCCGGGGCAGGACGCATCGGTCCTTAATTTCGCCCTTAACTTGGAATATTTGGAAGCGGAGTATTATGTCCGCGGTTTTACTGGTCTCGGAATCGACAACCAGGGAAGCAACAGTGTGGATGTAAGTGGTTCGGGCACGCTGGGTGGTGTCACAATCAAGGCGAATCCTCAGGTGACCTTCACGACCCCGGCCTTTTCGGACTACGCCGCGGAGATTGCAGCCGATGAACTGGCGCACGTGAAGTTCCTCCGCTCCGCTCTGCTCAACGCCGGCGTGCAACCGGTCGCGCGCCCTGCGATCGACTTGCTCAATAGCTTCAATGCCGCAGCGGTGGCCGCCGGTTTGGGCCAGAGCTTCGATCCGTTTGCCAATGAGGTAAACTTCCTCATCGGAGCCTTTATCTTCGAGGACGTTGGGGTCAGTGCTTACAAAGGCGGCGCCAAACTCATCACCAATAAAAACTATCTCGAAGCGGCCGCCGGCATCCTCGGCACCGAGGCTTATCATGCGAGCCTCGTCCGGACGGTGCTCTATTCCCTGGGTTCAGCCACTCAGGCCGCCGCGCAAAAGATCTCCGACTTGCGGGACGCAGTGGACGGTCCCACCGATGATGATCAGGGCATCGTGCTCGATGGCCATGCCAACATCGTCCCGACCGATCAAAATGGCATCGTGTACAGCCGCACCACGCAGCAGGTGCTGAACATCGTTTATCTCAACGCCGCGGGCACGCCAGGTGGCTTCTTCCCCGCCGGGCTCAACGGCGCAATCCACTGATTCGGCGCAAAATCACTTAGTCCCATGAAAACTTATCTCTTCTCCCGCCTCACGGCTTTGGCCGTCGCAATCGCCGGCACGCTTGGCGCGATGCTTCCCACGGCACACGCGCAGACGACGCTCTTCGGTCTTTCGTTTTTTGACAACCAATTGATCAGCATCGATACCACGACCGGTGCGGGCACGATCGTTGGCACCGGATTGGGGGTCAATGCGCTCGGCTACGGCATCGCATACCGCGGTGCCCAGTTGTACACTTATAATTCCGTCCTGGATCGAATTCAACAGATCGACACGACGTCCGGCTTGATCGCCAGCACCATCGATATCGGGGTAGGCAATCTTACGGGCGAAGGGGATCTTACCTTCCGCTCGGACGGCATCGGTTTCCTCTCCACGGTCTTTAAGAACGGTTCGAGCACACCGACGAATGATTTGTACACGTTTAATATCGCGACGAACAGCTCGACCCACATTGGCACCACGGGTGACGTGTCCATCAATGGCTTGGCTTTCATCGGCGGCACGCTCTACGGAGTCAGCAAGGACGCGCAGCCTTCGCTCTATACCATAAATCAAACGAACGGGAACTTGTCGCTCGTTGGTTCGCTGGGCGTCGATATGAACAGTCCCTTTCTCGGCCTGTCGGCGCGTAGCGGCGGAGGTCTCTATACCTCGGTCGACGACCGCCTTTATACGTTGGACGTCGCGACGGGCACAGCGACCCAGGTGAACAATGATCCTTACACGGATATCGGATTCTCCAGCGTTTCGGGGCTGGCGCAGGCCAGGTCACCACTTACACCCGTGCCTGAACCTGGCACGTACGGCATGATGGGCGTCGCCTGTCTGCTCGCGGTGGTCGCTGCCCGAAGAAAGCTTGCGGGTCTAGGCGCAATTGCGAATGAGGTTTAGAGGGGAACGACCTCTCGCGATCTGCACACAAAAGGCCCCTCGCAGGAGGGGCCTTTTTGCTGTCCAGGCCGCAACGCTTGGGCCAAGGCATCGGCTATCTCAATGGTGGCGCTACCAGTTTGCCGGCGGGGGCACATCGAGGGAGCGACGTGCGCGTGAGAAGACAACCTGGCTGGTCTTCCATCCTCGTGGGCGCTCGAGTTCCCCAAGTGCGCCCCGCTTGGTGGGATGCACCTTGGCGTCAAGTAACTCGACGGCCGTGTCCTCCTCGCTACCACCGCACAACAGAGTAGGGGAGAGACCGCGTCCGGGGATCCAGTCGAGACGGTTGGGCAAGATCATGCGATCCAGTGGCCCCGTGAAGACTTTGATCCGGCGTGCGAAAGGCTCTTGTCCGCCATGCCTTGGTCGCGAGAGAAGGCCAGGTTGTCATCGCTGACGTGGTTGACGGCCGAAGCCTGCCGGAATGTGGCTGGGATCGGGTCAAACGTGCCTCTCGCAAACCGCGGCACGAAATGTTCGCCGGAAAAAGAGGTGGGATTGCTCGCCGTGCTGGTCGCCACATCCCGCAACTTGCCTGTGGCGGGGAAAGGACTGCAGGGCGCGGACAGCTTGGCGCTTTGAGCCCCACTTGTCCGGACCATGTCAGCTTCGTCTCGGGTTCGATTAGCAGCCTACGGCTGCAGGACATCGGATTTTGCTTCCGGCAACCCCGCGTCGCACGCGGTGGAAGCGGACGCGGAGGAGTGCGGCGGTGCCCGGCGCCGCCGGAAGGGCATGAGCCACAAGTTGATCAGACCGAGCTCCCGTTCTTCCCGGTATTCGGGCGCACCGATGACGATTTCATCCTGGCGGACTTCCCGTTGGACCGTGCGGTGGAGCCGATCCCAGACCATGAGAAAATTTGGATAGTTACTGTTGGTCTCGCGCGCCACGATTGCGGGGGGCTGGGGGCTCATGATGAACACTTTGAGCAGCCGTTCCAGGCGCACAGGCAGCCGGAGGTTGCTGTGATAAAACTCGGTCGACGCCTCGAGAACGATTTCATAGATCAGGGCCGCGGCGGGACTCGCGGCAACGATGACGATCTGCACCGTGCGCGCCACGACGCTCAACAGGATTCCGCCGAAGTGAAAGCGGAACGCGGTGGAGGCGATCCAGATCGCGGTCCGTGTGGTGCACATGATGAAAGCGCCACAAGAAAGGCACGCGATGATTCAGCCAGTGCCAGCCGTACATAGAATAATCGAGGAGCAGGATCGCGACGAGCGTCGCGATTCCCGCGGGCAACGCGGTCAGCCTGAGCAAACCCAGGTTTCGCGTCTGGGCCCGCGCGGCGGCTTCCACGACCACGGGAATCAACAGCAGGCGCAGGACGAGAAACGACGGAGCTGCGACCATCAGGTTGCGCACGAAATTGTGTCTGAATCAGCAACCAAGGACTGCATTGGCGGTCGGTCGGGTTAGACCCCATCCGGATCCGGCGAAATTTCGGCTATCATCCCTTATGCTCCATCATACGAAACAGATCTACGGACGAAAACTGGGCGCAACTGATGGAGAGATCGGCCACGTGAAGGACTTCTATTTCGACGATCAGACGTGGACGATTCGCTACCTCGTGGTGGAAACCGGCGCATGGCTGACGGGCCGGCAGGTGTTGCTCACTCCGCATGCGTTTGGCCCGCATGCCTTCGGCCTTGCCGCGACATCCGATGATGTTCTGCACGTCAAATTGACCCGGAAACAGATCGAAGACAGCCCGTTGATTGATGCGCACCGGCCCATCTCGCGGCAAAACGAGGATGACTACTATCGCTACTACGGCTGGCCAACCTACTGGCAGGGTGGAGGACTTTGGGGGATGTGGGGCATGTCGCCCGCCTTGCCGACGCCGATCGCGGCGAACCCGTCCGCAGCCGCCAACCCGCACCCGGGGGACCTTCATTTGCGCAGCACCAAGTCCGCGACGGGCTATCGGCTGCACGCCACCGACGGGGAGGTTGGCTCGGTCAGTGGCTTCATGGTGGACGGGCAGAGCTGGGAAATTCGCGAAATTGTTGTCGAAACCGGTCATTGGTTTGCTGGCAAGACGATCTTCGTCAGCACCAAAAACATCACGCGAATCAGTTACGATGATTCCAGCGTGTTTGTGAACCTCACCAAAGCGGATATTGCCCAAACTGCGAAAGATACGGTCGCACACCCGGGAAACAAGTGAGCCCTCAGTGAAAACAAATCCCCTCGCCGGAAAACCAGCCGAGCCATCGATGCTAGTCGATGTCACCAAGCTCATCGCGGCTTACTATGCGCAGAAGCCTGATCCGGCGGTGCCAGCCCAACGGGTCGCCTTCGGCACCTCGGGGCATCGCGGTTCCTCCTTCACGACTTCATTCAACGAAGGGCACGTGCTGGCGATCACCCAAGCCATCTGTCTTTATCGCCAGGTCCATCGAATCGATGGGCCACTTTATATGGGCCGCGACACCCATGCGCTCTCCGAGCCCGCGCACACGTCAGCTCTGGAGGTGCTCGCCGCGAATGGCGTCGAGGTGATGATCGCGGCGGGCGATGAGTACACTCCGACTCCCGCCATTTCCTGGGCGATCCTGACCCACAACCGCGGCCGCCGGTCCGGGCTGGCGGATGGGATCGTGATCACGCCGTCGCACAATCCCCCGCACGATGGTGGCTTCAAGTATAACCCCCCGCACGGCGGACCGGCGGAACACGTCGTGACCGCCTGGATCGAGGCCAAAGCCAACGAGATTCTCACCGGAGGATTGCAGGCGGTGAAACGGGTTCCTGCGGCCCATGCGCTCGGCGCCGCGACGACGCGGCGCTACGACTTTCTCCACGGCTACATCAACGATTTGGGCACGGTGATCGATTTCGAAACGATTCGGGGCGCGAAACTCATCCTGGGCGTCGATCCCTTGGGCGGCGCGAGCGTCCACTATTGGGAGCCGATCGCGGAACATTACGGACTGAACCTGACCGTCGTGAATCAGGCGGTGGATCCAACTTTTGGCTTCATGACGCTCGATTGGGACGGACAAATTCGCATGGACCCGTCGTCGCCCTATGCGATGGAGCGCCTGGTGGGAATGAAGGACCTTTTCGACCTGTCGTTTGCGTGCGATCCTGATTCTGACCGGCACGGGATCGTCACCCGCAGTGCCGGCCTGCTCCCGCCCAACCACTACCTTTCCGTGGCGATCTGGTATCTGCTGCAACACCGGCCCCAATGGCGTTCTGATGCCGCCGTCGGAAAAACGGTCGTGACCAGTTCCATGCTCGACCGCGTGGTGGCCATGCTGGGCCGCAAACTCTACGAGGTGCCGGTTGGCTTCAAGTGGTTCGTCCCGGGCCTGCTCGATGGCTCGCTCGTTTTCGGCGGCGAGGAGAGTGCCGGCGCGTCTTTTGCCCGTCGCGATGGGAGCGTCTGGACCACGGACAAGGACGGCGTGATCCCGGCGCTGCTCGCGGCGGAAATCACCGCGCGGCTCGATCGCGATCCGGGCGAACTCTACGGCGACCTTACGCGGGAACTGGGTGAGCCGGCGTTCGACCGCGTGGAAGCGCCCGCCACCCCGGCGCAAAAGGTGGCGCTCGCCAAGCTGTCGGCCACGCAAGTCAAGGTCACGGAATTGGCCGGGGAAAAAATTGGGGCCCTCCTGACCGAGGCACCGGGCAACCGCGCGCCGATTGGCGGGCTGAAGGCCGTGACCAAAAGCGGCTGGTTCGCGGCGCGCCCGTCAGGCACGGAGGCAATCTATAAAATCTATGCGGAAAGTTTCCGCGGCCCGCAGCACGTGCGCCTGCTCCTGAAGGAGGCGCAGTCACTCGTTGACGGCGCGTTGGCGGCAAGCCCGAAGGAAGGGAAACCCACTTGATGCCGACCGAACAAATACCGGGCGGCTTCGATGCGCTGACCGAACTTGCCCTCGACCTGCGCTGGTCCTGGAATCACGCCTCCGACGAGGTCTGGCGTACGCTCGACCCACAGGTGTGGCACCTGACCCGCCATCCTTATGCAGTCTTGCAGGCCCTTTCCCGGGAGGGGGTCGAGCGCCGACTGGCCGACCCGGGATTGCGCGCCAAGGTTGACGCCCTCCTGCGAACTCAGCGCGAAGAAGCGTCGGCGCCCGGATGGTTCCAGCAGAAATATCCCCATGCGCAGCTCGGGGTCGTCGCCTATTTCAGCATGGAGTTTATGTTGAGCGAGGCATTGCCGATCTATTCAGGCGGGCTGGGCAATGTCGCCGGCGACCAGCTCAAGGCGGCGAGTGACTTGGGCGTCCCCGTGGTTGGGGTGGGGCTGCTTTATCAACAGGGATATTTTCGCCAGGTGATCGACCGGGACGGCGCGCAACAAGCGCTCTACCCGTACAACGATCCGTCGCAAATGCCCATCACCCCGCTGCGCCTGCCCAACGGCGAGTGGCTGCGGCTGGAGATTGCCTTGCCCGGCTTCACGGTCTGGCTCCGCGCCTGGCAGGTTCAGGTGGGGCGTCTAAAACTCTATCTACTGGACAGCAACGACGCCGCTAACTTTCCCGCGAATCGCGGGATCACCAGCGAGCTTTACGGCGGTGGACCCGAACTGCGCCTCCAACAGGAAATAGTCCTGGGCATCGGCGGCTGGCGGCTCCTGCATGCTTTGGGCATCCAGCCCGAGGTCTGTCACCTCAACGAGGGCCACGCCGCCTTCGCGGTGCTGGAGCGGGCGCGCACCTTCAAGGAGGAGAATGGGCAGGCTTTCGATGTCGCGCTAGCCGCGACCCGCGCGGGAAACCTCTTTACGACGCATACGGCCGTCGCCGCCGGCTTTGACCGGTTTGCGCCCGGGCTCATCGAGCAATATCTCAGCCACTACGCCGCCGATGAACTCGGAATTGCGCTGCACGATCTGCTGGCGTTGGGTCGGCAGAATCCGAACGACGCATCCGAGCCTTTCAACATGGCTTACCTCGCGATTCGTGGCAGCGGGGCAGTCAACGGCGTGAGCCGCCTCCATGGGCAGGTGAGCCGGGAGCTTTTCGCGCCGCTTTTTCCCCGTCGCCCGATTGCCGAAGTTCCCGTCGGCCATGTCACCAACGGCGTGCACATGCCGACGTGGGATTCTGCCGAGGCGGATGGCCTTTGGACGACGGCCTGCGGCAAGTCACGCTGGCTGGGAGACACCGATAAGCTCGAGCCCGCCATTCAACAGGTGGACAGCGCGCGGGTGTGGCGGTTGCGCAACGCCAACCGCCAGCGGGTCGTGGACTATGCGCGCGAACACGTGGCACGCGACATGGCAATCGCCGGCGCGGCGCCCGACGCCATCGAACGCACGAAGCAGCGATTGAAACCCGACGTGCTGACGCTCGGTTTTGCACGCCGGTTCGCGAGCTACAAGCGGCCCAATCTTCTCCTCCACGATCCCGAGCGGCTGCTCCGCATCCTCACGAATCCGCAACGCCCCGCACAGTTGATCCTCGCCGGCAAGGCGCATCCCGCCGACACGGCGGGACAGGCGCTGATTCTGGAATGGACGCACTTCATTCGCCGGACGGATCCATCCCCGCCGGTGATTTTTCTGGCCGACTACGACATGCTTATGGCCGAATATTTGGTGCAGGGCGTGGATGTCTGGATCAACACCCCACGCCGCCCGTGGGAAGCCAGCGGCACGAGCGGGATGAAAGTGCTCGTCAACGGCGGCCTCAACCTGTCGGAACTGGACGGCTGGTGGGCCGAAGCCTATGCACCCGAAGTCGGCTGGGCGTTGGGCGACGGCCGGGAACACGGTGACGATCCTGCGTGGGACGCCGCCGAGGCTGAGGCGCTCTACGAACGGCTCGAACACGAGGTGATTCCCGAATTTTATACGCGCAACGATCAGGGTCTCTCCGTGGCCTGGGTCGCGCGCGTGCGCGAGAGCATGGCCCGATTGACGCCCCGGTTTTGCGCCAACCGGACGGTCTGCGAATACACGGAGGAGCACTATCTGCCGGCGGCTGCCGCTTATCGTCGGCGTGCAGCGGACAAGGGCCGAATCGCCAAAAACATCATGGATTGGGGGCACTCGCTTGAACAAAATTGGTCAAAGCTGGGGTTCGGTCCGATGAAAAATACAACCCAAGGCGATCAGCAGGTGTTGGAAATCGAAGTTCGTCTTCCAGGCATCGCAGCGAGCGCGGTGCGGGTCGAACTTTACGCGGAGTCACGCAATGGCGGCGAGACGGTGCGGCAGGAAATGACCCGGCTGCGCGATTTGCCGGGCGCGCCGGG
>JBDTJA010000289.1:0-4305 GCA_039936075.1 Opitutaceae bacterium
AAGATATTCCCCGGAACGGTGCGCGACTGCTGGATTTACGTGCCAGCCCAGTACGATGCTGCGAATCCGGCGTGCGTCCTCGTGATCCAGGATGGCAAGGCCCACTGGCAGCCGGAGCGCCGCTGGCACATTCCGACGATCCTGGACAACCTCATCCACCAGCAGGCGATTCCGGTGATGATCGGGATCTTCATCGATCCGGGCGTGATCCCGGCGCCGCTCGCGGGCGGCGCGTCGCGGGTCAACCGCAGCTTTGAATACGACAGCCGGGGCGACGGGTACGCGCGTTTCCTGCTGGAGGAAGTTTTACCTGAGGTGGGGCGCCGCTATAATCTCGCATCGGAGGCCAACAGTCGTGCGATCATGGGTGGCAGCAGCGGGGCGATGTGCGCGTTCAACGCCGCGTGGGAGCGCCCCGACGCGTTCTCGCGGGTGCTCAGCATCGTCGGTTCCTACACTGCCATGCGCGGCGGCCACACCATGGCGCAGCTCGTGCGCTTGACGGAGCCCAAGCCATTGCGCGTGTTTCTGGAAAGCGGCGCGGACGATTTCAAAATTTACGCGGGCGACTGGTACGCCGGAAACCAGGACATGCTCTCCGCGCTCACCTACGCCGGCTACGAGGTGAACCACGTGTGGGCGGAGCACGCCGGACACAACGATTATCATGGCTCGTCGATTTTTCCCGCCGCGCTGCGCTGGCTCTGGCAGGGTTATCCGGCGCCGGTAAAATCGGGCAGATCGTCGCAGCCCGTGATGACCGTGCTGATTCCGGGCGAAACCTGGCAGCCGGTCGCGGGCGATTATCCATCGGCGACCGCGCTGGCGACGAGTGCGGCGGGCGACATCTTTTTCGCGAGCCCGGAGAACGAGTGCATTTATCGTCTAGCGAGTGATGGTGCGCCGCAGCCGTGGGCGCGGAAAGTCGCGCAGGTTTCGGCGATGACCTTTGGGCCTGACGGCGCCTTGTACGCGAGTCAGCCGGGCAAGCGGCGCATCGTGAAATTTGAGCCGGATGGCCGGATGACGGTCTGGATCAAGGGCATCGATGCGGGAGGGCTCAGTTTCACGGCGAAGGGCAGCGCGTTTGTTTCCGATCCAGCGCAATCTAAACTCTGGCTCCTCACGCCGGACAAAGCGTGGCGGGTGGTGGACGACACGATCGCTTCCCCGTGGGCCGTGCAGCTATTTGGCGGCGGAGCACAACTGATTGTGTCCGACGCCCATGGCCCGGCGTCATGGCTTTTCACCGTTCAGCCCGATGGCACATTGGCGGATCGCGCGCCGTATTTCCGGCCGGTCATGCTCGGGGACGAAATCAATCCCGGCGTGACGGCCATCGCGGTGAGCCCGAAAGGCTGGCCCGCTTTTGCGACGACCGCGGGCGTGCAGCTAGGCTTGAAAAACGGCGGATTGATCACGGGATTGATACCGCCGCCGGGGGCCGAGGCCGGGCGCGTTGTCCTTAACGCTCCGGGTTTTGAGGGCCTCACATTCGGCGGGGCGGGGTTCGACCATCTCTACGCGAGCGACGGTCGCCGGCTTTACTGCCGTAAGATTCAACTCCCTGACGAACTGTGGGGATAGGCGTGCGCGGCGCCTGCCGCCGATGTAGCTAGGGGTGTAGCCCCGACTGGTTTTAAGAATATGGGTGTTACGCCCTCGCCAATTATATGACCGACAAGAAAGCCCAACTTTCAGCCCCGCCAAAGTCAACGTGCCATGCTGGCGCTACAAGAAGTAGGGGCTGACCCCGTCAGGCGAGGCGACCCCGTCAGGCGAGGCGCCCCAATCTCCGGGAGGCGAATCAGCAAATCCGCCGCGCCGGTTTCAGATAACCATCATCCCACGCGCTCATTTTAAGCGGCAGTTTGCGCCAGTAGTATTTCAGGTCGTCGTTCTTCCAATCCGCGTAAATTTCGTCCCACTTTAGCGAGCAGTGCGGGTTGAGTGAACTGTTGTCCACGACGTCGTCCGCAGCCTGGTAACGCACGTCCATCGAGAGGCGGATGCGATCCTTGTACTTCGAACGCAGCGCCTTGTGGATCGTGTGGCAGGGGAAAGTGAGCACGTCGCCCATCTCGTAATCACCCTCGACCCACTCGGTCTCGGTCGGGCACAGCGGCACCGCAAAACCACCGGCGCCTTTCGCGGGCTGCACCGGCAAATAGCCTTGGAGATGCGAAGCTTTCAACACGGTGAGACCGCCTTCGTCTTTCGGACAGTCGCCGATCGGGAACCAGCAGGTCCATGTCTGCGAGCTGCCTTGGATATACGGAAAATCCTGGTGCGGAGGCGTCGGCACCATGCAGGTGTGCGGCGTGATCATGCGCGCGATGTGACGCGGATGCGGCAGTACTTCGCGACCGAACAGTGCGCGGTAGATTTCCAGCAAACGCGGATGATGCGGCAGGCGGTGAAAGCGCTCGAGCTTCTGTACGTCGTGATACGCGTCGGCCGTGACGCCCACATCGGTACGGTGCATTTGCTCCTCGGTGATGCTGTTGATGGCGTCGTAATCGATCAACCCGCCGAGATCGTCCTGACCCTTTTGGCGCCAGCCATACTTGTCCACGACTGCGAGCATCTCGCGACGCATGGCGATGATTTCTTCCTTTGGGATCCGCTGCTTGAAAAACAGGTAACCATCCTCCGCCGCGCGGGCACGCAACGCCACCGGATCATCCAGCAGCGACGTCGAATCAACGAACTGGGTTTTCGTGACGGAGCGGGGAGGGGCGGAGGAGGCGGCAGGGGACATGGGAAGTGCCCGGAAAGTGCACAAAGACACGGTCATTGTCCAGACGGTGCGGCAATCGAAGACCCACCTTCGCACAGGGCTACGGCGGACAGGATGATCCTGCCACGGCCCACCAAGGCGCGTTTGGGTCCCAACCTCGCGGAAAGTTATCGCGGGCACGGCAGCGTGCCCTGCCGCCTCCGATCTCCTTTGCCCGGGCCGCGCCACGCCCGCCACGCGCTTGCACAGCACGTTCGGCGCCCTACGTTGGGCGCCATGGCCTCGCCCAATCTTCCTGACGACGAAGATATCCTGGAAATCATTGATCAGCGCCGGCGGCCGCCAAGCCCGGTAAAATACGTCGCGCTGAGCGTCGTGGCCGTCGTGGTCGTCGTGTTCAGTTACTTGTTCATTCGCAATTTCACTCCGCGCGAAATCATGGGCGCCGCGACATCGCCGCTCGAAAAAGGCGCGGCGCTCACCGAGCGTTTTTTCAAACATCTGGGAGATGTCCTGACGACCAGCCGCACCAGCACGTCGAGCGAACTTGAGGTCGGGCGCGTGACGGCGTTGGACAAACTCGGTCCGTTCATCGTGGCGAAGCAAGACCTCGCGCTGAAGTTCACCAACGTGGATGAAGCCATCTTCGGCACCAGCACAGCGGAAGTGAGGGCGGTGGGGCGGGCGTTTTACTACGTGCCGCTGCTCGGCCCGCAGGCCGCGTGGAAAATCGAGACAATGGAAAAAGACGGCGTCCGCGTTTGCGTGGTGCACGCGCCCGCGCTGCGCGTGCTGACCCCCGTGAACGTGGACACCCGCAGTCTGACGATCGTCACCAACACCGGTGCGCTGCGCACGAACCGCGAGGAAATGACCAACGTCGCGCTCGCTGACATCACGCCGCGCCTTAACCACGAGGCCGTCACGCACGCGATCGCCGTGCGCGGCGCGGCGCGCAGGACGATTGCCGCCTTCGTCAAAACCTGGCTGAAGGGCGATGCCAACTGGGGCCCGGGCCACATCAACGCGATCCAGGTCCTCTTCCCTGGCGAATCGTCCGTTGACACCGACTTCGCCATCCCGGGGTTTTATGATGATCGCAAATTGTAGATCGGACTTGCTTCTCCGCCATCGCCTTGGCGTCGGCGGAATTCCCGACATTATGCAAGCACTCGAAATTCTTGGCCACAAAGAGGTGCGATGAACCCAAAATGAAAACACACCATGCGGAATTGTTGGGACGAACTTCGTGGCGGCGATATCGCGGTCCAGAGTACGGAAATCTGCGGCTGGAAGCCGCAGCCGAAGACATGGGGCGCGAAGCCCGACGGACGATGAGGAGCCCACGGCTTGTGGTTGCGAGGCGCGCAGATACGAAGCAATCCATCCGAACTCTGAGACTCAGATGGGTTACCGCGTCGGCGCGTTGAGCTCCTCGCGATGACAAAAAAACAGCCATGAAACGCACGATCATCATTCGAGATGCCGATACGCCGACGGGCGTGGCCACGCCGATCGCGAAGCCCGATGGCCCCCTGACACCATCGAGGCACCTGACCGCCATC
>JBDTJA010000290.1:0-10668 GCA_039936075.1 Opitutaceae bacterium
GGCATGATGCACAAAGGAAAGTCCGGTTCCTGCCTCATGATGAAGGACGGCAAAATGATGATGGAGAAGGACGGCTCCTGGAGCCCCATGACTAATGAAATGAAGCTAACCGACGGTTCCACCGTCATGACTGACGGCACCGTCATGAAGGCCGACGGTAACAAAATGATGCTGTCCGACGGGGATTACATGATGATGGACGGCACGATGAAAAAAGGCGGGATGATGAATTCCGAAAAGCGGGATGGAAGCGTCATGATGAAAGATGGCAAAATGATGATGATGAAAGATGGTTCCTGGAACCCGATGACGGAGACGACGAAGATGAACAATGGTTCCACCGTCATGACCGACGGCACCGTGATGACGACCGACGGGAAGAAAACGATGATGGCTGACGGCGACTGCATGATGGCGGACGGCACGATGGGCAAAAAAAAGATGTAATCTGCCGGAGTTTTCCCGCCGTTGATTGACGTCTCGAGCCGGTCTCACTGAGGCCGGCTTTTTAATTGGTCGCGCGAGACTTTTATGAACCTCAAGTATTTGACGCCCTTGCTGCTGCCACTATTCGCCGGCTGTGCGAGTCTGAGCGGGGACCTGTCACCACCGCCTGCACTGCGCTTGAGCACGGACTACTCCGTGCGAAGGGATATCGTTTATACCCCGCAGTCCTGGCCGGCGCCGTTGCAAGCCGACCTCTATCAGCCGAAAGGCGCAGGAACGTGGCCTGCAGTCTTGCTGATCTATGGGGGAAATTGGTCGGCGGCCGACCATCGCTGGCAAATGCAATTCATCGCCCGCAAGTTGGCACGTCGGGGTTACGTGGTTTTGAGTGCCCAGTATCGGGGCGTTCCGGAGAATCATTTTCCTGCTCCCTTGGAAGATTTGCGGCAGGCTCTCCGCTGGCTGCGGCGCCATGCGGCGGAAAATCACATCGATCCGGCGAAAATCGCCGCGTACGGATTTTCGGCAGGCGGTCATTTGGCGGAACTGATCGGCACACTGGATGGCCCACCCGAAGTGCGGGTTCAGGCGGTCGTCGCGGCCAGCGCACCCAGTGATCTCACGCTTTTTGGCGGAGGCGATGTGGTGGCTCAGTTTCTCGGTGGGACGCTCGCGGAAATCCCCGACGTCTATCGCGCGGCTTCCCCAGTAAACCATGTGAGCGCCGATGATCCGCCTTTTTTCCTTTATCAGGGCACCAATGACGAGACGGTTTCGCCGGAGCATTCGCGTGTTTTCAAAGCGGCCTTGGATCGGGCGGGAGTGATGAATAAGCTCATTTGGCTCAAGGGTCGGGGCCACGCCTCCGTTCTCCTTTTGGGGAGTAACGCCGAAGATGCGGCCATCGATTTCCTCGACGCCGTGCTTCGCGCACCCGCCCGGGCCGGCCGGCCGGCCGCAACCGAAGTCAGGGATGGCGGCCCGATGTGATGGATAGTGTCCGTCAGGCGTCGTGGTCCATTGTCATCGTCTCCGTCGCAGCCTTCACGCAGGACCGGCTTTTCCCGTGCTTCAGCCGGGGCCTGCGCAACGCTTGGGTGGTGGTCGGAGCCTCAGGCAAAGGTCGGGAACCTTGCAGGGTGCGTTAATCCGGATCCTGCCTATGGGAACTTCCTTAAATCGAACGTCCGTTGGACCCTTGCGGCTGAGAGGTGTAAAATTGGGTACAGCGGCGGGGGCTGAGCCAGCGATCCCCTCGGCGGGAGCATGCGCATGCCGAGCTACCCGGTGCTTCACCCCGCAATTAAAGGAAGCACACACATCAATCGCCAGGCCCAGTACGGAAGGAAGGGTTTCGCCCCATAGCGTAGCACGGGCACCCGCGCTATGCTGTCACTTTAGGAACCCTCAACCGATGCCCACGAAAACAGCTATCAATCGAGCCCACGCCGATGCGAAAGCAGGCAAGAAGCCAAGTGTTCAGGCCGGAGAATTCATCCGGGAGGAAATGCACGCCCTGCAGAAGGGAACCAGCAACCACGTTCGCTCCCGGCAGCAAGCCATCGCCGTGGGTCTCTCCGAGGCGCGGCGGGCCGGAGTCAAGGTTGGCCCGGGCAAGCCAGGGTCACGAGTCCGCACTTGAGGCACGCCGGGACGATTCGGCCCTCGAGAGTCGCACGACAAAACGCACTTATCCGCTCATGAAACCAAACCCAAATCCGGTCATCGCTCCGCAACCGTCCGAAGATGAAATTCGTGACTATGCCAACCATCTCTATGTACAACGCGGCTCCGGCAACGGGCACGACGTCGCTGACTGGTTTGAGGCCGAGGCGTGTCTCCGCGCCCAGATCCCGAAGGAAGCTTCGCGCACCCGGCTGCATCATCA
The DNA here is from genome assembly GCA_039936075.1 of Opitutaceae bacterium. Lineage (GTDB taxonomy): Bacteria > Verrucomicrobiota > Verrucomicrobiia > Opitutales > Opitutaceae > Opi-474. The sequence continues at coordinate 2,336 of JBDTJA010000290.1, forward strand.
CACGCAGATTTCCGAGCGAGCCGCACTCGGTTTGATCAAGCATGGGAAGTCCTGATTCACAGTCACCAAGGGGCGGGACGGAACTCGTCAATTTCTGCGGCATGGCGGCACGACGGCTGCCCTCATGAACGCCGACACGCACCTCCGCGCGATCAAGGCCGTTCACACCGTGATCTGGGCTTTTTTCGCGGGCTGCGTGCTGGCGATTCCCTTTCAGGCGTGGCGCGGCAATTTCGGCTGCGTGCTCGTGCTCATCGGGTTCGTGGGGCTGGAAATCGTGATCTTGGCATTCAATTCCGGGCACTGTCCGCTCACCGGAATCGCGGCCCGCTACACGAGGGAACGGCGAGGCAACTTCGACATTTACCTTCCCGAATGGCTGGCGAGTCGCACCAAGATCATCTTCGGCCCGTTGTTCCTGGTCGGGCTGATCATCGCCGCCGCCCTGCGGTGGGGACCGCGCCCATGAAGATTTTGGGCACGACCGCCCCGCATTTTCTCACGGAGCACGAGTGATGGGCATGTCCATTCTGATCGGCGTTCTCCTTGTGGTCGGCCTCGGGGTGATTGGTGCGCTGGCGATGCGCCATCGCTTCATGGCCCATCTCGATGGGCTTGAGCGGGAGCTTCAACGACTGGGGCCGACTCCGGTATCGCGAGTCGATCTGCCGCCGGGGGTCGTCGCGCTCGCCGCGCGCATGGGTGCAGGGTTGGGTGCAGGGTCGCGCTTCGCCGTCTTCGCGCAGAACGGCCAGATGTGGCCAGCTCCCGGGGGCAAACCGATGGATTTCACGGCGCGGCAGACTGTCCGCATCGATGCCCCGGAATTTCTCTGGCGCGCCACCATGGGGCTCCCGACCGGGATGAAGATCGCAGACTATCTGGTTGCCGGAACGGGCGGTTTGGAGGTGAAGCTCCTGGGCATTTTCCCCGTTGCTCGCATCGTCGACGGTGCCGGCGCGGCGCAAGGCGAGGCCCTCAGATATCTCGCTGAGCTGCCGCTGAACCCCGATGCCATCCTGGCCAACCGGGCGCTGGACTGGACCGTGATCGATCCCACGACAATCAAAGTGGCGACTGGTGTTGGAGCGGCGCGCGGCGAAGTCACGCTTGATTTGGATGATCGCGGTCTCGTCATTCGAATCAGCACGCCGTCGAGGATTTACGCTGAAAAGAAAGGCCGAATCACCCGCCATCCCTGGCGGGGTCGGTTCTGGGATTACCAGTCCATCGGCGGTCGGTTCATACCGCGCCAAGGGGAAGTCGCGTGGGTTTTGGACACGGGTGATTTCATCTATTGGAGAGGACGGATCCTAAGTTGGAAAACCTGAGGTTTCTGCGCCGGGACGGCGCGCGCTTTCCTCCATGTTCTCACCGTGGGGATTCGTACGCGGCAGAGGGTCGAAACCGAAACTCCCCGCCAACGGTGCGGTTGGGGGAGTTCGATAGGGTCAAGGACTGGGTTGCGCTGGGCAGGACCAGCGTGGTTCAAATCGCCTGCCAGACACCTTTGCGATACCCGTAGCACTGGGTTCCGTCGATGGCCCATAGGTGCAACCATTCATGATCGAACAATTGCTTCACTGATGGATTCTTTTCCAGCACGGCAGTAATCTTGGCGGGTGGCGCTTCGAGATAGACCGCCAGCCGCCGCGGTTCGTGGACGAATCGCTCCCCGTCGTGGATGGATTGCAGCGGGAGCCCGACTTTAAGGTCACCGCTGTTGCCCTCCAGCACCCCAAGGCCGCCCACAACGTTGTGCAGGACCTTATTGCCCGACCCGTAGCGCTGCGGATCGATGCGCGAGGCGTAGTATTGCAGATTGATCCAGCTGCCGACAACGACGGGGGCACAAAGAATGAGGGTGAGCACCTTGCTTTCCGGGTCCGCCGCGGAGTCGTAATCGTGAAGGAAGACACGACCCGCGAGATTGAGTTTTGCCGTGCGATGGCGCGGCGCGGCGACAAACGCCGCGTTGTTGGCCAGGCCCCATTCCGGCCGGACTTGGGCGATGTCGATCGCCCGGGTGCGCACCGCTGCGTCGATCTCGTCGTCCGACAGATCGGTCAGACCCAACGAAGGCGCGCGTTCGCGCCGAGCCGCCGCGCCCGCGACGGCGAGGGACCGCCGCAGATTCACCAAGTCAACCAAGTGACTGCCCGGCACCGTGTCGAAATTGAAGAGAATGACGTCGTCCGTCGTGGTGTTGTGCAGTCCGGCGAGAAAGACGGTATCCGCCGGAATCGCCAGACCCTGGTGCGCGAGCCGGGCCCGGACCGCGGGGTCGTTGAGGGTGGCCACCGCCAGGCGGGCATTGATATCGCCGGCGTGCCCTCCGCAGGCGCCACAGTCGAGGCCGGAAGCATAGGGGTTGTTCGCGCTCTGGCTACCGTGGCCGCAAATGAGGACCGTGCGGGCGAAATTCCGGACGAGCCCCATGTTTCTGAGGGCGCCGGCGGCCAGCCCGACGCGGGTTTCGAGCGGGGCGGATGCGAAGTCGGGCGCGACGCGTTCGCACGACGGGCTCTTGAGCTTGCCGGCGCGGCCCAGGGCGGCGCCGAAGGCGAGGCCGACCGATTCGACAAAGGAGAAGCAGGAGGCGGCCGAATTTTGGAACGCCTTCCACGCGCCAGCCTCAGCCCGGGCGAAGACCTTTGCGGCGGCTTCCGCTTCCGGCAAAGGCTCGCAGGTGTTGACCGTTGGCACGAGCAGCACAGGGCACCGTGATGACGCCGTGGGTTCACCGGCCGGTTGATGCGCTACCGGAAAGCCGAAAAAACCGGCGAAACCGATCGTCTGCGCACCTGGTAATGCCGCTTCAAAGTGGCGGCGGAACACCTCCGAACGCACATCGATGCAGAAAATGGCCTGAGCCACGGGCCGGGCGGCGGAATCCGCCGCCGGCTGCGCGGAGAAGGCCAGCGCGAGATGGCGCTGATAGCCGGACTCGTAGGCGAATTGCCAGCGAGCGAGCACGGCGCAACGTTGCGATTCCGGCTGGGGAACTGGGGAACGGATCCATTCTGCCGGACCGGTTTCATCTGCGGCGAAGGCGCGAAACAGCGCCGCATCATAGGCCAGGCGAATGGCAAGGAGATCCCTGAGGGCAGGGTTGGAGCGTCCCCGCAGGGCGTCTTCGCGCACGAGATATTGCACATAGCCCGCCCAGCCCGCGATGGTGGTCAACTCTCGATGAATGAAGTCGGACAATGCCGCGGACTGCGGTTCGAGCACGGCGAGGCAGTGCGCGATGGCCGCATTGGCTTCCAGCGGCAGGGACGCCACGAGCTCTCTGAAACCGGCCAGACCGAAGGCCTCCGGGTTGCGATCATGCACCGCGGCCTCGCGCCATGCGCCATAGAGCCCGGTCGTCTTCCAGGGACTGTTCCAGGTGGTTTGATTCTCGTCGAAGGTCACGGCGCACCACTTGGAAATCTCATCGACGACAAACACGCTCCAATGGGCCCGCGGGCGGGATTGATCGAGCCAATCAGCCACGGTGAGCAGAGGCGGGGGTATCGACTCGCCAACGGCCGCATCCAGAGCCTTGAGCAGGGCGTCCGAGGTCCAGTCGGCGTCCGCGGCGGCGTCGAGATCGGCCGCGGAGATGCGGCCCTCGTCGAAGGCCCGCCGGTAGTCGGCGGCACTTTGCAACGGGGCCGCGCCTGCGCTCCGCTGCAGCAGGCCGCAGGCGACCTCGAAGGGTTGGTTGACGAGGCCGACGAACGGGTTGACCGCCACGAAATGACGCAGCGGCCAGAGCGGCGGGATGCGCGGAAGCGCGGATTCGAGTGCGGTCTCAAGTTCGGCGGGCGAGACCGAGGCAAACGGTTTGGAGAGGGACGTGGTGAGGGACATGGAGGTAAGCGAGGGCGGCAGTTCGGCCGGCATGAGTTTAGGATTGAGCTGATTGCCGCGGCCAAAGTTGACCGAGGATTCGGTTAAAAACGGTGCCAAGGTAGAATCCGTTCAAGGCATGGACGTAAAAGGAGCGGCCGGCCGGGTGGCGATTGGTCCGCCAGAGGAGAGCTTGGAACAGAAAGAGGCCGGCGAAAATCGTCCCCACGACGACGAGCAGTACGGTAGGCGTTGGGGTCACCGGCAGGTCGGCGAACAGAGACGAGGCCACCGTGTGGAGGCCCACGCTCAACCCCGTGATGGCCGCGGCGGCAATCAATGTACGCCAGAGGGTGCGTATCCCGCCTCCGCACGACCACGCGCGCGCCAGTCCGTAGGCGACGGCGATCGCGAGCACGATGCCGAAGATCCGCGAGGGGGCCGGGGTCATCGGCGCCAGCACATGCGCTGCGGTCGCACCCAGGGCCACGAAAAGTCCGCCCACGAGCACGCCCAAGGTGAGTGCGGGGGTGCGCAACGGCACCGCCGCCCGCGGAACCGCCCCAATGGTGGAGCCGGCCGTGAGAAACGCATGCGCCTTGTAGAGCGAGTGCGCCACAATGTGCAGCAGTGCCAGGCCGTAAGCGCCCAAACCACATTGCAGGATCATGAATCCCATCTGCGCGATGGTGGAGTAGGCCAGGGCCCGTTTTACACTGGACTGAGCGAGCATGACGATGGCGCCAAAGGCCGCGGTCAGGGCTCCGACAACGGCCAGGAGATGCGAAGCTTGCGGAGCGTGGGCGAAGAGGGGAGCGAGGCGCACTACGAGGAATCCTCCGGCGTTGATGATCCCCGCGTGCATAAAAGCCGACACCGGCGTCGGGGTCTCCATCGTATCCGGCAGCCAGCTGTGAAAGGGAAATTGCGCCGACTTCAACATCGCGCAGCCGGCCAGCAGCAGCCCGGCAGTGGCGGCGCCGTCCGTCCGTCCCTCACCCAGGCGCGCGAAAATGGCGGCGAGATCAAAGGTGGCATAATGCGCATGCAGCACCAGCGCGGCGGCGAGCAGGCAAGCGTCGCCAAGCCGGCTGACCACAGCCTTTTTGCGCGCGGAAAAAACCGCGCCGGGTCGTTCGGGATAGTGCAAAAGGAGGCGGTGCAAGCAAAGGCTGGTTGAGATCCAGGCGACGAGCAGAAGAAGCAACTGACCCGAAAGCACCAGTGCGACCACCGAGCCCAGCGTCAGGCTCATCCAGGATAGAAATCGGGCCTGGTGAGGATCGCCTACCAGATAGGACTCGGAATACCGGAGGACCACGGATCCGAGAAACGTCACGAGAACAGCCATGAGGACGGAGACCGCATCCAGCCGCAGCGCCAACGCGAACGCCGCGTCTGGCCCGAAGGGGGCCCAGCGGGCGGTCTGCGGCCCTTGCAGGACCAGCAGGACCACGGCCAGACCTGCCAGGCCGACCGCGCTGACGGCGGCCCACCGGACCAATCGGCCCGCAAGGGCGGGCGGGCAGCCGAAGGCGGCTAATCCGGCGGCGATCGGCAGACCTGGCAGGGCCAGCAGAAGGAAGTCAACAAACAGGCTCATGGCCGCATCCTACCGAGGGCTTGCGTTTTAGTCTATTACATGGATTTGAAGTAAGTGTTATATTAAATTTAACCCCATGGGATATGCCGGCCTTTCTAAACTATCATCATCTTCGTTATTTCCGGGTAATCGCCCGTGAACTGAGTGTCACTCGGGCCGCGGAAAAGCTGAATCTCTCCGTCCCGGCCCTGAGCATCCAGTTGCGGCAGCTCGAGGAGAGCCTGCAGCAGAAATTCTTCGATCGCGGCCGCGGCGGACTTCGCCTGACCGAGGCGGGGCGGATCGCGCTGGATTATGCCGAGACCATTGGCCGCGCCGGCGAGGAGTTGATGGATGTCATGCGTAACCGCGCCCCCGGGGCCGCGCGGCAGGTGCTGCGCGTGGGGGCCGTCGCCACGTTGTCGCGCAATTTCCAGGTGGAGTTTCTGCAGCCGGCACTGCACCGCGCCGAAATCGAAGTGGTGATCCGCTCCGGCGCGCAACGCGAATTGTTGGTCGCGTTGCATGCCCACGAGGTGGATCTGGTGTTATCCAATTCCCCGGCCCGCCGCGACGCGGAGACGCCCTGGCACAGTCATCTGCTCGCGGAGCAGGCGGTCGGCTTGGTCGGGGTGCCGGCTTGGAAGAAGAAACGGCTGAGATTTCCGCAGGACTTTCGCGACGTGCCGGTCATCCTGCCCAGCTTGGAGAGCAATACGCGCGCGGCGTTTGACCGCCTGACGGCGGCCGCGGGCGTGCGCCCCCGGGTGATGGCTGAAGTGGATGACATGGCCATGCTCCGGCTGTTGGCGCGGGAAGGTGAGGGCCTTGCGCTCGTGCCTCCCGTGGTCGTGAGAGACGAGATTGAAGACGGCATCTTGGTCGAAACGCACCGGATCGGACAGGTTCGCGAGACCTTCTACGCGATAACGCCCAGCCGGCGGTTCCCGAATCCGCTGGTTGGTGAATTGGTGAAACGAATGGCGAAGGAGCGCTGGTAAGACGTCCGGTTAACCGAAATCGGGCAGACACGGGTTTTTCGAGCTCGCGCGTCATCATGACTTCGAGGCTCACCTCCCTTTCGAAGGGGCCTCGCTGATTCCAGGTTACTTATTTCCGTCCGGTTCCGCCAACCGTTCCAATGCCGGACCCGCGATCTACAGATACTCCTTAATTTCCGCCGTTTGTCCTGCCGCAAAGAGGCCCGGCAAGCTGCTTGTCTGAAGTGTGAAAGGGAAGAGGCCGGGCAGGCTGGATGCGGGACCTAAATCGGCTGTACGGGCGAGATTCAGCCAATGACCTTCGGATTCTGGGCCGGGCGAAAGAGCAGCCGGTCCCTCGTAACCTCGCAGGTGCCACCACGAGGTCAGGTCCACAATCCTGCCAAGCGAAACATGCGCGCGGGATCACGGGAGGCGGGAAAGAGACGGTTGGCCGGCGTTGCGGGTCGCGCGGTATTCCAACGGGCTTCATCAAGATTCAAGGCCTGCTTTGGACTCGACCCCTCGCAAAAAGGCGCCTCCGAGAAGGCCTCGATTGCTTGATGGGATAGGGCGACGGTTGCAGTTAGGCCGCCGCGTTGTGCGGCCGCAGTGTGCAAAAGGATTTCTGGGTCAACCAACCGCGGCGAGGGGGCGTTTTGCAACGGATATTGCTGCCGCCCTTGATTTGTTATCCCTTCGGCGGCGATGCCTCTGTCTCCGTTGCTCGTTCCTTGGTGGTTGTTGGCGATTCTTGCGGCGATTCTTCTGGGGATGGTGGTCTGGATGCGGCGCAGGTTTCAACGCCAGGTGGCCGAGTTCGGTGCGTTTCGCCATTCTGTCGCCGAAGTCGGGGAGACACTCAATCGTATCCGTCAAGCTGTCGAAAGCGCCTCCGACGCGATTGGCATCGGGGATATGGAGGGCAACTCACTCTACCACAACAACGCGCATGTGGCGCTCTTCGGCTACACGGTCGGGGAGCTGAACGCAGTCGCCGAGGACATGGTGCTGTTTGCTGACCGCGACATCGCAGTCGCGATCCACGCCTCCATCCGGGCCGGATTCTCGTGGTCGGGCGAAACGGAAGTCCGCACTAAACACGGACGAAGGGTCACCTGTTTTGTCCGCGCGGACATCATTCGCGATGAGGCTGGCCGCCCCGCGGGCATTTTTGGCATTTTCACCGATGTAACCGAACGACGGCGCCTGCAGCAGTTGTTAGACAAGAAAGCCGAGGAAGATGCCCGCATCAAACGGCTGGAGGCGATGGGGATGTTGGCGGGAGGGATTGCCCATGATTTCCGCAATCTGATCACGGTCATGGCCGGGAATATCGAATTGGCCAAAATGGAATATGGGAACCCCGAGGTCGTGTTGAAGCGGCTCACGGAACTCGAGCGCGTCGTCTGGCGGGCCAATGACGTCACCACCCAGCTCGTGGCCTTTGCCAAAGGGGATGAGCCCAAAATGAAGCCTATTGCCGTGGAACCGCTCATTCGGGAATCCGCCGCCTACGCGGTCATGGGTTCAGCGATTGCGACCGAATACTTCATCGCGCCGGATCTGCACCAAGTCCGGGGCGACGGCGGTCAACTCGTGCAGGTGTTTAATAACATCGCGGTCAACGCGGTCCAAGCGATGCCGAACGGAGGCCGGCTGACGATGAGGGGGAGCAATCGAGGTTCGGGCCCCGCTGGGATAATTTTGCCGGACGGTGACGACTGGGTGGAGGTGTCGATCACCGACACTGGCGCGGGGATTTCGGCAGAAAATATCACGAAGATTTTCGACCCGTTTTTTACCACCAAGGATCAGGGCACCGGCTTCGGTCTGGCGACCTGCGCCGCCATCATCACAAAACATGGCGGCCAGTTGCAGGTTGAAAGTGAGGTGGGCCGGGGCACGACCTTCCTCATCCGGCTGCCCGCGGC
>JBDTJA010000291.1:0-5527 GCA_039936075.1 Opitutaceae bacterium
CTCTTTTTATCCTCACCGACAGCGCTTCCTTTCTCACCGAACCCAATCTGGTTGTCGGTGGTGAGTGGACAGCATGCAAAGCGTGAAAGCCTTTGCCGCACGTTGCAATCGCCGGCGTCAGGAAGGCGCGGATGAGTTCCAAGTGCCATTGCCTAAGGTTGGAGGATTTCGCAGGATTGCTCCTTGGCGCGGACTACGTGATGAAAGCTGAGGACTCACGTCTACTGCGCGTCCACCACATATGAACTCGAGTCCGCGAATCTCTGTACCACTGGACGCTTGCGCGACGGTGAAGCGCGCAGCGATGGCGCTGGCGGCAGTCCTCGCTGAACGAGAGGTCGTCGCAATGACTTGCTCTTTCACGCTGAAGATTTCCGCGGAGGCTTTGGAAGGATCGAGCTATTCTATCATCCGTCGCGATGCGGAGCTGGTTTTTACGGGTGATCGCCCCCGGACCCTGCTCGCCGGCGTACTCTACTATTGCCATCACTTGCGGACGGGAAGCCTGCCGCCGCTACCGATCAGGCGGAAGGCTCTCCCGGGTTCGCGCCTCATCATTGAGGACTTTCCGTTTCATTGTTATGCCCCGACGGGCTTTGCCTTCGATGCGGATCGGTATGCGGCCAATCTTGTCGAGCTGGGGTTCAGCGCCATGGAGTGCAACCGCCTTCAATTGGCGACGCGGACCCCCGAATTCTATGATGGTTACCAACTCGTGAACCCGTCGCCTGCGGCCTTTGTGTGGACACGCTGGCACGAGGGCGTTTGGGACCGCGAAGAAATTGCCCGCAACGCGCTCGAGCTGGACCGTTGCATCGCGCTGGCGTTGGAATTTGATCTGGAGCCCACGCTGACGAGCTTCGTGCCGCGTCCCTATCCGGAGTCCTTCTTTGCGCGGCACCCGCATCTGCGCGGGCCGGGCTTCAGCCATCGGTATCTGAAGGAGGGGAATCATGGCACCGCCTACAGCCTGGATACGGACAATCCAGAAACGCTGGATTTCTATCGGACGGTTTACGCCAGTATTTTTAGCCGGCACCCGCAGATTCGCCATCTGTGCTTCTGGCACGGCGATCTGGGCACGCAATTTTGGAAGGATGGCGAGGGTCCGCGGGGACGAAAGTTTGCCGAAAGGGTCGGTGAGTTTCACCGGATGATCGCCGACCTGCTCAAGGAGTACGGCATGACCGCGCAAGTTTGGATCAATCCTTGGGCTTTGCCGAAGGACTGCCTGACTGCCATGGACGATGCATTGCCCGCCGACGTTGGTTACACGGTGAAGGACAATCCGGGTGCCGAGATCATGACCGGCTCGGACTGCATCCCACTGGCCGATGCCACGATCGTGACTTCCCAGATCGGAACCGTTCCTGTATTCGTGAAACAACTGGCAGCAAGAAGGCAGCGCCGCGTTTGCCTGGGGCAGTACGTGGATTTCAGCGAAGATCTGGATCCCATCCTCGGCGTACCGCATCCGATCATGACGTTTCGCAAGATCCAAAGCCTGCGTCGTTTCAACGCTTCGGATTCATCTGCCAACTGGGGCATCCTTTCCCCCGATCGCGTTCCGGTGAATCCCAACCAGGACGTGTTGCGAGAAATGTGCTGGGGTGAAGGCGCCGCAACGTTTGCCGAGCTGCTTCCGCGACTTTTTCCCGCTCAGCTCGGAGAAAGTGAACGTGGGCAAATTCTCCAAGCTTGGAAACGGGTGGATGAAGCACTCAGACTCTGGCCGCAGCATTGGGGGCTGCGCCTCCAGGACAGCGGCGTGCGCCTCCGCTGGTTGGTGCGCCCAATTCTCTGCCCCGGCGCTCCGGTGGATTCCGAGGGAAGGGATTATTATTTGGCCCATCAGATTTATCATGTGGATGCGCCTGATATCTCGACCGCGTTCCTGGATCTTTCCAAGCCGGTGGCCGCGGAACTTCGCGACGACTATGCGGTGATGATCGAGCGACTCGGCCGCGCCGAGGGTGAGTTTTCAAGCGCGCTGGCGTCCGCCGCTTCGAGTATGCAGGCATGGATCTCTTCCCAGCTGGCAAGCACACGATTGTTGCGCTTGTTTTGGACAACCTATCAGCATCAACTGGATTTTGCCGCGTGCGACCGGGAGGCAGCCAGCTCAGCCGCGTTGATCCGACGAATTGTTGAGGCGGAAATGGAAAATGTGCGTGAGACCATCGATCATTTGACCACCCATCCCTCGACACTGCTACTCCTGGAGCGGAAAGAGTGCGGGCAATGCCTTGACCGGAATATTGTCATCACCTTGCGGCGTAAATACGATCTGATGGCAGCCAGCCTGCGATTCGGAAGCACTTAAACCCGCCGTTGGTCCTCACAGCGGGCGAGTGGGGACTCGGGCGCCGGCGTTCTGCGGTTGGGGCCGGTAGTCGATGCTCTTCGAGGAGCGCTCCTTTGTCGCCGAGCTCATGGCCTGAAAAAATTTGGGCTCATCTTTCGATTAATTCACGGCACCCTGCCGTTGCCATATTCATTCGATTTCAACCCCACACCGGCCTGACTCTCCATCGCTCCGACTGAACTCATGCACCCGTCGCTCTTGTTTTCGCCCGAAGCTGCAGCGCGCCGCCCGCGGATCGAAGAAATAAAACGCGTCATCGCCTCGCCCGTGGGCAGCTTGGTCTGGTCCGCAATTCGCGAGGCCGCGCTCCGCGAGCGTGATCTGCCACCTTACCTTGTCACCTCCGTCTTCCCGGGGCGTGATCGCTACCACGCAGAACTCCTGAGCATGGATTACGCGCTTTGCCGTGCCATCGGTCTGCGCATTCAGCGCCATGCACTGATGTTTTTGATCGACCATGACCGGCGCTGGCTCGACGCCGCGTTGCGGCAAACCGACGTGCTTTTTGACGATGTGGAGTTCCCCGCCTGGAATCACGTGGCACGCATGGCCGCCGACGAGGCAACGCTGAAGAAAGGCGTCGATCTTAAAAAGAACGATGTTCACCTGCGCACGGGCATGCTCGCCAAGGATGTTGGCCTCATGCTCAACTGGCTGCGGCCCCACCTCATCGCCGCCGAACTCGAAACGCTCGTCCGCGGGCTGGATAAACGCGCCATCCGTCCGTTTCAAAAAGCCATCGCCCAGCAACCGTGGTGGCTCGACGTGAATAACAACTGGCTGACCTGCATCGTCGGCGGACTCGGCATCGCCGGCATGGCTCTGGATGGACTCCATCCCGACGCACGAAGCCTGATTGATTTCGCCGACCCGCTGATGGAACGCCACCTCGAGGACTTCGGCCCTGAAGGCGAATTCAACGAAGGCCTCGGCTATGCCGGCGCTATCACGCTGGTGGTCGAGTATTTTGCCGCCCGCCTCGGCTGGACCGCGGGTCAGGCTAACCGTCTCGCCGCCGCGCCCTTTCCCGCCATCGCGCGCTGGTATGTGCAGATGACCGTACCGCCGGGCCACCTCTTATCTTTTGGCGACGGTCATATCCAAGCCCCGCTCCGGGCTGATTGGACCGCGGCCCTCGCCGCCGCATCGCAGGACGCGGTGCTCCAGGATTTTTATTTGAGCCACCGATCAGTCTTCGCTGATCCGCAGCAGCTTCTCTGTCTTGATTCCGATCTATCACCCCGCCCGCCCGTTGGTATTTGGCCACTGGGTCGCGCATTTTCGGCCCATGGCGCCTGCATCACCAGCCGGACCTCGTGGAATTGGCAAAGCACCGCATGCGTCGTCGGCAGCAAAGCCCGGCGCGAGGATAATCACGAACACAACGATGCCGGGCAGGTCGTCATCGAAGGCGAGGGACAGCCGCTGATTGTGGACTGGGGCTCGCCCGACACTTCCTATCCGGCAGGTTTTTTTACCGAAAACCGGTTTCGCTATTTCGAGGCCAACGCATTCGGCCACAATGTGCTCGTGTTTGGCCACCGCGAGATGAAGTCCTGCTACGAGCTTCACCCCAAATACACGGCCGGAACGTTGCATGGTAAGCGCGCCCTCCACGCCCAAGGCCGGATTGTGTCCGCCAAGTTCGATGACACGTGGGGCGGACAGTGGACCCTCGACACCGCTCCCGCTTGGGACGGAGTGGAGCAAAATCTCCGCACTGTTCTGCATGTCCATCCCGGCTTTGTGATCGTGCTCGACGAAGCTGTGCTCGACCAACGAGAGTCGATTTCCATCCGATGGAACACCGCTCAAAAAGCGGTTCTCACCGGCCCGGACAGCTTTGTCCTGCAACGTGACAACGTGGGCCTGGCCGCTCGCATCCTGAATCTCAACGGCAGTGACACCACCCACCACCTCGGCCATCACCGCTATCTTCCGCCATGGAACAAGGATGAGTTTGGCGGCATCCTCCCGGGGCGCGACTGCCCCTATTACGAAGCCGTGGTCAACGCCAACCACTGCCGGTTTCTCACGCTCTTCTCCGTTCAACCCGGCAGGCACGCCCAACTATGGACGCAGACGGACAACGTTCACATCGGCGCCATTGGCGAAGATCGTCTTACCGTTGTCGTCAAGGATACCACAGTGACCGTGCGCTCGTCCCGGCACGACCGGACTTGGCACTTGGGCATTGCCCCTGCCAGCTAATCCTAAGCGGTGCACTCGGCGGGACCGCCCGCGCTGAACCACCGCCAAGCCGATTTGCGGGAGATCAAGTTCCCCTGCGATGCGATGCGCGGCCATTCTGGGCACATCAATGCGGCCGACCAGAACCACCCCTTGCTTGACGAGATCGCTCAGAAGTGCGTCCGGATACACATCGGCAGCACGCAAGCGGCCCCGACGTTGACCGAGCTAGCGCGATGGGTTGCGGCCACTTTATCTGGGTTAATCCTCCATCCCATGCACGAGCTGGGTGCCAGAGCATGCGGCGTAATTCGAATTAGGATGCGCTGGCGCTAAAATAGGGAAAGAGCTGGGCAAAATGGTTGACGTGCGAATGCAGGATAATTGCAGATGTAGGCCTCCTCGTTTCAGACGCTTCATAACATGAATCAGCACCCCCCCTCTGCCCGGTTTAGGCAGAAGTTCGCTATATGCGGGGCGGTTCTTGCTCACGCCAGAGAGCGGGATGAGAAAAGCCACCGCGGCCCCGCCGCGCAGACTGTATTCCCGGAGATGGCCGGAGTCAGCGCCGCACCTGGGCCCCTATGAGGCCAGAAGCGGTCGCACCCCTCGCTATCACGCCGGAACTGGACCGGCGGAACGGCCGGATTTTTGTCTGGACCCAACTCCTGATTTTTTTCTCCGCACCCGTGCTTTACGTCGGCGTCGTGCAGGCCGCGTTCTGTGATAAACTCGGGGCCAGTGCGACAGTCGCAAATCTGCCGAGCTCCACCTACCTGCTCGGGTCGATTTTCCCGATGTTCTGTGCTTGGCTTTTTCCAACGCGGCTGGAGCAGAAGATCGTCAAGGTCGCATTCGCATCTGTTGCGACCTCGATGCTACTGGTGTGCTTCGTGGTCTTCCTGCCGGCCCCGGACTGGTTGCGCATCACCGTGGTGATAGGGCAGGGGCTAATCATCGGCATCATCCTTA
>JBDTJA010000292.1:0-15023 GCA_039936075.1 Opitutaceae bacterium
GCGACAATAGACTTCACATCCCGTGCGGGCGGCCTTGATGTCGGGGTAGTTATGACGCCCGCCCACCCGGACCCGGCGGAGATTCTTCTCCGTGTGCGCCAGCAGTTAATCTTGGCGCAGGTCCGCATCATGGAGCTTGAGGATGCGCGGGATGAAACCGGGGCCCGACTCGCGGATACCGCGAAGCTTCTTGCCGCGGCTCAAACCCTCACCGACCAAAAATTGGACGAGGCCGCCCACGCGGAAAAGAACCACTCTCACCTGCTGGCGCAATTCGAGCAGCTGCGGCATATGCAGCACGTGACGAACGAGGCACTCGAGGCCACTCGTACCCAGCTCACGACGGTCGAACACACCTTGGCCCATGAAAAGCATCATGCCGAAGGTCTCGCCGCCCAGTTGCGCGCGGCCCAAGAAGCCCACGCGCAACTGGAGGCGCAGTTCAGCAGCGTGTCCGCGGCCCAAGCGGCCGGCCAGCAGCGCATCGCACAACTTGACATCGAACAGCGGTTCCTCCGCTCGTCCCGCAGCTGGCGCTGGACCGCGGGGCTGCGCGCACTCGAACGCACCTTTGGCGGCAAAAAGCCATGAGCTCATCCGCCGCGCTGCGGCTCCACGCGGAGATTGAAACGCCGCAACCCCTGCGCGCTCACGCGGGTGAAATCACGCTCGCCGGTTGGTGCTTCGCGGAAGACCAGACCGAGCCGCCCCCGGTCCGCGTCGTCACTTCAGCCGGCATCGTGCCGCTCACCCGGCGCACCCCGCGCACGGATGTGCCAAAACTTTTTCCCCACCAACCTGCGGCCGAAAACTGCGGTTTTGTCCTCAGCGGATCACTCCCCGCGGGGGTGGTTGTCGCCCGCTTCGAAGCGCAATCGCCGGACGGCAGCTGGCAGGGGTTCAAACAGCTCACCCTCTCTGTGGAACCGGCGCCCTTCGCCGCCGTCCTCGATGAGCCGGTCACCCAAGGGGTGCTCCGCGATCGCGTGAAAGTCGGTGGCTGGGCCCTGGAGGCCGCCGAGCCGGTGACGGAATTAACGCTGCGCTACGGTCATCGCGAGATACCTTGCGAAATTAATCTCTCCCGAACGGACGTGCCGGCGCTATTTCCGGGATCGAAGCAGGCGAACCACAGCGGTTTTCGCAGCCAGGACTTCCTCGTCGCCGGCCATGGCAGCGTCCGCGCTCGCGCCCGCCTGGCCAGCGGCCGCGTAGTGGTGGCGTCGACGAAGGTTACTTTCAGCGTCGGCACCGATGAGAATCATCCAGCGGAGTTGGATCTCACTGCGCCGCGCGTGGGTTTGTCCGAAAGCGACTCTTCCCGGCCGCCGAGTCCTCTGCCGCCTGCCCCCGCCCTCCAGCCGTTGAAAATCCTCTTTGTGTTGCACGGCAGCTTCGCCTCGAACAGCGCCTTGCACGTCGCCGCGCTCGCCAACGAACTCGCCGCCGCCGGACACGCCTGCGCCGTCGCCGTGCCGCATGATGTCGCCACGCTCGCCTTTCATGACCGTCCGGCATTCCGCGGGCTGACCTTTGCCGAGGCCGAGCAAGGCGCGATTTTCCCCGACGGTGCCAGACCCGATATCATCCACGCGTGGACGACCCGGGAAAATGTGAGGCTTCTGACCCAGAAACTGGGGCGCCGCTATGGCGCTCGAGTGCTCGTTCATCTCGAAGACAATGAGCAGCAACTCCTCGCCGTTACGCTCGGCCGTGATTTCGCTGCGATCGATCAGCTCGACGACGCCGAGCTCGACCGGATCGTGCCGTCGGACCTCTCCCACCCTCACCATAGCCGGGCGTTTCTCGCCGCCGCCGATGGCGTGACGGTCATCACGGAGCGACTCCGCGAATTCGTTCCCGCGGGAAAAAATTGCCTCACGCTTTGGCCGGCGGCGGATGCCCGGCACTTTTATCCGCGTCCCCGGCCCGTCGCCTTTCGCCGCGTCCTCGATCCGCGGTCCGGCGAAACCGTGATCTTCTACCCCGGCAACGTCCATGCCGCCAATGCCGCTGAGATGCGGGAGCTCTACACCGCGGTGGTTGAGCTCAACCGCACGGGCCAGCCCGTGACGCTCATTCGCACGGGACTCGATCGCGTCGCTTTCCCCCCTCAGCTCGGGGCCCAGATCGCCCCGTTTCTGCTCTCCCTCGGGCAGATCGAGCATCACCGACACCTGCCGGCGTTGATGGCGCTCGCGGACATTTTTGTGCAGCCTGGCGAGCCCGGCGCGTTTAACGACTACCGCTTCCCTTCGAAACTGCCGGAATTTTTCGCCCTCGGCCGGCCAGTCGTGCTGCCACGCAGCAATCTCGGCACGTTGATCCGCCACGGCATCGACGCGTACGTACTCGAGCGCGCGGACGCTGCGGGCATCGCCACGGCGGTGCGCATTTTGCGCGCCGATCCCGCGCTGGCGGAGCGGCTCGGGCGGGGCGCGGCGGCTTTTGCGGAAAAGCATTTCAGCTGGCGGCGCAGCGCGGAGGCGCTTGCCAAATTCTATCTCTCGCTGACACCGTCGTGATTCATGCCTGAGCCGACACCTTCAAGACTGATTGTCACTGGCGGACGCGGCCGCCTCGCCTCGCTGGTCGCCGCGCATTTCCGCGCCCCAGCGCACGCGGTGAAAGTTTTCTCGCGGGAAGGCGGCGATGGATTCCAACCGCTGGCCAGCCTGACCGAACCGGGAACCTTGGTTGAAGCCACGGCGGTGCTGCATCTCGCGTGGAGCACGTTGCCCGCCACCTCGGAGAAAGAGCCAGGCACCGAGGAGAAACACGATCTGCCGCTGCTGCAAAACATCCTCGAGGCCATCGCCGCCGTGCCCAGGGCCCGTCGACCGCATTTCATTTTCTTCTCCTCGGGTGGCGCGGTTTACGGCAACGCGCCCGGCCGGGCCAATCGCGAGGCCGACACGTGCCAACCCATCGGCAGCTACGGCCGCGCCAAGCGCGCCGCCGAGGAACTGATCGCGACCTATGTCAATTACCATGGCCTCGCGTGTACCATCCTGCGGATTTCCAATCCTTACGGTTATCCGGTACCGGAAAATCGGGTCCAAGGACTCATCCCACACGCCTTGCGCTGCGCCGTCGAAAACCAGCCACTGACGTTGTGGGGCGATGGCAGCGCGCGAAAGGATTTCTTGCACTACACGGATTTTCTTTGCGCGTTGGAACTCGTCCTGGCCCGGCGCCTCACCGGCACCTTCAACCTCAGCGCCGGCGAATCCCATTCCGTGAAAGAGGTGATTGGCCTTGTCGAAAAACACACGGGCCGGGCCGTCCCGCTGCAGTCGCAGCCGGGTGTGACGTGGGATGTGCAGGATAGCCGCCTCGACAACAGCCGCCTGATCGCGGCCACCGGGTGGAAAGTACAAGTGAGCCTCGACGAGGGCATCCGCCGGGCGGCCGCCGGCTATCCCCGCCGCTAAATTTTCCACCATGCTGAAGTCGTCCGCCCCCGACCGCTTCCTCGATCGGCTTGCGAGCCATCGCTGGTTCAGCCCGCTGCTGGCCGGCCTGCTGCTCGGGGCCGCGGTGTGGCTGATGACCCGCGCTTGGGATGCCTCCCTGCTGGATCGTTACCAATTCCGGCAGACCCAGACTGCGCTCAACGCGTACTGGATGCGCCACGACAGTTCGATTCTCGCCTATCCGCTGCCGATTTTTGGGCCGCCGTGGTCGGTCCCCCATGAGTTCCCCCTTTACCAATGGCTCGTGGCACGGGTGAACCAAGCCACCGGCCTGCCCCTGGTCCCGGCCGCCCGGATCGTGGGCATCATTTTTTTCCTGCTGTCGCTGCCTGCGGTTTATGGACTCGCGGGGTTGGTGGAACGTGATCCGCGCCGCCGTTTGCTCGTGCCCGCGGCCGTCCTCGTGACGCCCGTCTGCTTGTTTTACTCCCGCACGTTTATGATCGAGTCGTGCGCCTGCGCGCTGGCGGTCTGGTTTTTATACGCCCACGTCCGCAACCTGCAGCAGCCCAACTGGCGTGGGATTACCTTGACCGCGACACTGGGCGTGCTCGCAGCGCTCGTGAAGATCACCACTTTCGCTCTCTTCGGCGCGGTCGCGGTGATCTATACGATCTATCGTCTGGTCGAGTCTCGCCGCCGTTCCGCTAGACCGGCCGTCCCCCACCCGAGTTTCCTGCGTCTCGGGATTGCCTCCGCTCTGCCCGCGCTCCTGATCCTCGCAGTGGCGATCGGCTGGATCGCGTTCAGCGACGCTATTAAACGGGCCAACCCGTATGCCGCCATGCTGACGTCGGCGAACCTGCATGACTGGCTCTATGGGACAATTGCGCAACGACTGGATCCGGCATTCTGGCGACTGGTTGGCCATGAATTTTCCATCGGTGTCCTATCGGGCTGGATGGTGCTCCTGCTCGCGGCGGCGGCGTGCTTCATTGCCCCCGTCTATCGCCGCGCGGCGCTGCTCTGCGCGGCCGGCTTTCTGATTGGCCCGCTGTTTTTCTCCAATCTCTACTTCATTCACGAATACTATTATTTCCCGTCGGCATATTTTGCGGCGGCCGCGGCCGGTCTGGTGCTCGCAGGTATTTTTGAGACGTCGCGACTCCGCTCCACCGTCAAAGCGCTCGTGTTGCTGGCCTTCTTCGGGCTGCAGGCGGTAAACTTCAATGGCTACTACGCGTTCACCCTGCGCCACCTGCCGAACCCAGCTCCGCCGCTCGCGAAGATTTTGCGACTGGCGTTGCCTGGCGATGGCATCGTGCTGATTCACGGTTGGGACTGGAATACCCTCCTGCCCTATTACGCCCAGCGCCGCGCCATCCTCGTGCCGTTGCAATACGAGGATGACGTGAACCGGCTGACCGATGTTCTGACGCGGCTGCGCCCCGCCCAGGTGTCCGCCCTCATCGTTCAGGGACCGCATCGTAACGATCCCGCATTCATTAAGTGGCGCACGAGCCGGCTTAACCTGTCCTCCACGCCGGTCGCCCGAAGCGTGGATGGAGATCTCTATCTTCCCGCCGACGCCATCGCACCTCTGCAAGCCAAGCTGAAGGACGCCTACAATTACCCCGGCGTGCAGTTCGACTTCTCGAACCCACCCGAGCCGGTGGACCCGCGGCTGCATTATCAGAAGGTGAATCCTGCCACCTATGCTCCCGTCGCGTCGCCAGCCCCTTTCGCGGTGTTCAATCCCTGGTCCGTGGACGTGGCTCAGCTGAAAGGGGAAACCACGATTTTCGCCAACGCTCCCTCCGAGCTCCACTTTCACGTGCCGCCGGGAGCTAGCCGGATCGAAGCCATTGTCGGGCTCAACGACGGTGCCTACACCGCGCCCAACTTCACCGACGGCGTCGATGTAGTCATCTTCGAACACCTGCCCGGCGGTGGCCGGCGGGTCCTCTACCAGCGCTACCTTGATCCGGTGAAACACGCGGAAGATCGCGGTCCACAGTCCATTTCACTCCAAAACATCGGACCCGTTCCCGGGCCACTCATCTTCGCGATTTATCCCGGACCCGCGGACAATCTCGCGTGCGATTGGGGTTACTGGCGGCACATCCGCATTCACTGACGGGTGTCAGTCAATCAGGACCCGGCCGATCTTCACCCAGTCCCGGGTGTCGCGCCCCTGCGGTCCAGGCCCGACGAAGAGTTCCACCTCGCCCGCCTGTGGCAGCGTAAATTCCATCCGCACCGGCTTGCGTCCCCGATCCGCCACGTGATGGCGGGGATCGATCAAGCGGGTGCCCAGCACCCGCCGCTCTTCGTGGGGACCGAGCGCCGCCAGCGTGATTTCCACTCCATCGGTTGTTTCGTCGTCCTTCAGCCGGGCATCGTAGGCGTCCGGAGCGAAGATCACCGACGTGTGCAGCGCGTGCTTGCCCGCCGGGAGCGCAAACACCAACCGCGTCACCGGGTGCGCGCCAAAATCCATCCGCCCATTGCTCAACTCCAGGGTAAGGCCAAACCGCGAAAAAAATCGTACAGGGACTGGGTTCATTCCCCTGAAATTTCGTCGCTGGGCCGGTGGCAGTTTGGCCACGTCAAACCACGCATTCGCCGGCTGGCTATAATGCGGTTCGATCCCCGGGGCGAAACGCACGTCAAATAGCGTCCCTTCGTCGATCTCCAGCGCGTCGGCCTCCAGCCGATCCTTGGGCAGAAACACGGCCGCATTGCGCGCAAAATACACCGGCTTGGGCTCCAGCCCTCGCGCCGCCAGCCGCTGAATCAGCCAACCTCGCTTCTCCAGCGGCCCATCCACGACCAGCGCGCCGATTTTCTCGCCCTCCAGGGCGGCTAACGCGGCCTCAATCTGCTGGGGATGATCTTCGGCCGTGACGGTGATCATCAACGCCCGCCGATCCGCATAATACGGCGTCATCGAGTTCCAGTCCTGCCCCACAATGACAATGACTTCATCCGGCTGCGTGAGCAGCCGCAGCGACCGGGAAAGCCCGTCCCCACCGTAACTGATGCCTCGTTGCGCCGGATAATAGTGCACGAAGTAACCATACAGTTGCCCTCCCGCGACCGCGATGACCGCGAGCAGCGGCAGCCACCGGATTCGGGACGATTCCGCCAGCGCCACGACCACCAAGCCCAGCGCGGCCATCAGCAGGACCGTGTTCGCGAGATAGTAATAGTCGTGGTACGCGTAGAGTTCGGGAAAAATCACGAGGGCCACCGCGAAGACGGCCAGGCACAAACCGATTTCCCGCCAGCGGCGCCGCGCGCCCAGCAGCGCGATCACGCCAAACCCCACCAGCAACGGCAGCCAGCTCAGCTGGTCCGCGATGATCTGCCCTTTCATCGCCCACAGCTCTCCCGAGAACCGCGTGGCCGTGGTGCCCAGCACGAAATTTTCCACGCCGTCAGAACGCAGAAACTGCGCACTGGGGTTGAGCGCCCGCACACCATCGGAGAACTTCAACCACCAGACCGTCGCGCCCAACGGCCCGGCCACTGCAGCCGCCATCCACGCCAACTCCCTGCGCCACCGGCCACCGCGGCGAAGACGCCACAGCCGGATCACGGCCCAGCCCGCGACGGGCAGCAGGTACAGAAAGAGCGTGGTCACCTTGACGAGCCCTGCGCCGGCGCCCGCCACGGTCGCCACGGTGAGCCAGCCGAGACTTCGCTCCGCCACCGCTCGTTCAAATGCCACCCAGAACCACACGCTGAACATCAGCGCCATGGTCTCCACGAGGAATGCGCGCGAATAAAAGATGTAGAGCGGACATGTCACCACCACGGCCAGCACCAGCCAGCGATGCCCGGGCGCAACCCGCCACCGCGCGAGCAGCAGATAAACCGCCGGCAACATCAGATAAAAACACGCCATGCTCACCACCCGGCCGGATTTCGTGAGCCCCAGGCCCGTCAACCTGCCCACCACCACCACCGTCCATTGATACAAGGGAAATTCCAGCGGGATGGACCACGGCTTGCCGAGCACGGGAGTCGGGTACGCCAGCGAAAAATTATTCTCCTGCTTGATGAACTGCGCCGAGAGCGCCGTTTGCGCCTGACGGAATTCCACGCCCGGCAGGTTTTTGCTCTGCCAGCCGATCATTGCGGCACCGAAATGACAGGCCACGCAACCGACGAATACGGCGAGCGCGAGCCAGGACTCCATCCGCCCTGGCACTCGCGCAACTGAGGGATTTCCCATCGGGCAAGGCAAAGTCATCCCGCCAGCGTTGCCAACCCGTTTAATCCCGCCCCGCCCGGCCGGAACAGGCTTTACTCCTCCCACGCTGCTCCCGCTTAATTTCCCGCTGTTTTCATGACTGTTCCCGCCGCGCCGCTTTTCCATATTGATCGCCCCGCCACGTGGCGGCCTGAGCAAGCGAGCTTTGAG
The DNA here is from genome assembly GCA_039936075.1 of Opitutaceae bacterium. Classification (GTDB taxonomy): domain Bacteria; phylum Verrucomicrobiota; class Verrucomicrobiia; order Opitutales; family Opitutaceae; genus Opi-474. The sequence continues at coordinate 7,846 of JBDTJA010000292.1, forward strand.
ATCTCCGGCTGGCTCTATGCCGGGACCGAGGCGGTCTGCGTGGACATTCGCGCGCGGGTGGACCGCCGGGTTTACCTCGGCGTTTACGGCCTCGACCGGCCCGATATCCAGACTTCGTTTGGCGGCGGGATTCCCGCGCTGCGCACCGGTTTCACGCAGCGCGTCCAAGTTTGGCGCGGGGCGCACGAACTCGCGCTCGATTACCATGATGGCCGGGAGTGGAAGGTGTTTTTCCAGACCGGCCTCGATACCTCCGCCCTCCCCGCCGACGCCAGGAAACCCACGCGCGTGCTTCGCGCCGCCGTCATTTACCAGACCCTTTCCTACCTCTATCGCCATTTTCACCGCGCGTCCTGGTCCACGCTCTGCCGCGAAGCCGACACCGTCTTGAACGATGTGATCACGCCGACCAGCGATGTGTCCATCGGCGACCGTTTTCTCGGCTTCATCGAGAATCCCGGCTACTGGATCAACTCGGGCTACGGCAAATTCCGTCTCGCCGGTTGGATCTTTGGCGTCGGCCGCGACATCCATCAGCTCAGCGCCACCACCGGCGTTCTGACAGAAAACCGCCTCGTCTACCCGAAGGACCGACCTGACGTCGCCTCGCATCGCCCCGATCACCCCAACGCCCTCAAGTCCGGCTACTACGGCCTCGTCGACATCCGGCCCGACACGCCCAATCCCGCGAACTTGAAGATTTTTGCCGAGACCGGCGACGGCACGCGTCCTCTCGCCTTCGCCCGCCGCATGTACCTCGACCGGCGCGACGAGCATTCCGGCCCGATCCCGATTTATCGTCCGGCGCTCTTCTTTAAAGTGATCGCGGCTTTCCTGCGCGGCGCCCTGCTCGGCCGGTTCCGGTTCGACAGCTGGAAGGAATCCCGCGGCGAGATCACACGGCTCCAGCAGCACCTGTCCTCGACCATGGGCCGCGGTGACGCGCCGGTCGTTCCCGCCGCGATTGTCCGCCGGCGCGACCAGGACCCCTACACGCGCTGGGTCTGGCACAATCGTCTCACCCCGCGACTCCGCGCCGTGCTCCAGCAGGACGCTGCCACGCTCGTGACGGCGGGCGCACCGCTCATCAGCGTCGTGGTCCCGGCCTACAACACGCCGGAAAAATACCTGCGCGAACTGCTCGACTGTTTGGAACAGCAGATTTATCCGCGCTGGGAACTTTGCATCGCCGACGACGCGTCGACCCAGCCGCACGTCCGCCGCATGCTGGAGGCCGCCGCAAAAAGCGACCCCCGCATCAAACCTGTCTTCCGCCCCGCCAACGGCCACATTGCCCGCGCCACCAACTCCGCCCTCGACGTGGCCACCGGCGAATTTGTCGCCCTGCTCGATCACGACGATCTCCTGCCCCACGACGCCTTGCTGCACGTCGTCCAGGCGATCGCCCGGCATCCCACCGCGGGTTACCTTTACACTGATGAGGACAAGATCGACGACACTGGGCGCCGCTTCGACCCGCAGTTTAAGGGCGACTGGAGCCCGGAGATGGCGATCACGCACAATTACACGCACCATCTCACGGTGATTCGTCGAGACCTCGTGGAAAAAGCCGGACGCCTCCGGCCCGAGTTCAATGGCGCCCAGGATCTCGATCTGTTTTTGCGCTGCTGGGAACTGATCCCCGAGACGGACGTCATCCACGTCCCGTTTATCGGCTATCACTGGCGCGCGCATCCCGCGAGCACGGCTACCCGGGGCGACCAGAAAGGTTATCTCTTCGACGCCGCCCGCCGCGGCATCGCCGAAGCGGTCCAACGCCGCGCGCTCCGGGCCGAACCCGTGCTGCCTCAGCTCGCCCAGGATTACGCGCTCTGCCTCTTTCAGTTGAAATGGGACGCCGCACTCCTGCGTGAAAATCCCGTTACGATCGTCATCCCGACCCGCAACCGCTCCGACCTCCTCCGGACCTGCCTCGACTCGCTAGCCCGCACCACGTCGCGCGAGTCCGTGAAGGTGGTCATCGTCGATGACAACTCGGACGACGCCGAGACCAAGGCTTATCTGGCGACCCTCCCCAATCGCACCGATCTGCGCTGCGAGGTGATTCACTCACTCGCATCGCCGGAAGGCTTCAATTATTCACGTCTCGTGAACCTCGGCTCCGCCCGCGCCGACACGCCGTTCGTGCTTCATCTCAACAACGACGTTGAGGCCCTGACTCCCGGCTGGCTCGAGGACATGGCTGGCTGGCTCAGCGTGCCTGGTGTCGGCGTGGTCGGGGCAAAACTTCTTTATCCCGACGGCACCCTCAACCACGCCGGCATCGGCCTCAGCCGCCACGATGGCCTCGCCCACGGTTTGTTCGAGAAGGAACCCGCCGAGGATCTCGGTCATCTCTTCCTCGCGCACGCCGCCCGCAACGTCGCAGCCGTCACCGGCGCCTGCCTGCTCACGCGCACCGATCTCTACCGCCAGTTGCACGGTTTCGATGAGGAAAAACTCCAGGTCGCCTACAATGACGTGGATTATTGTCTGCGCGCCCAGGCGGCGGGCTTCCGCACCGTCTTCACGCCCTCCGCCGTTCTTCGCCATGTCGGCAGCGCCACGCGCGGCACCAGTTATACGGAGCGCGAGCATATCGCCTACCTCGAGCGTCACGGCAGTTATCGCGATCCGCACGTCAGCGAGGCGCTCGACTTTCCTCCGCGCACCCTGCCGCTCAATCCCTACCATCAGCGCTACGCGCAGACCGCCAGGCCGTTCCGCGCCATCGTCGTCACGCACAATCTCAACTTCGAGGGCGCGCCCATCTTCATCTTCGAACTGGCCCGCTTCCTCGCGGAACAGCCCGGCGTCGCCGTCACGATCGCCTCGCCCAAGGACGGCCCCCTCCGCGCCCGTTACGAAGCCCTCGGCCTCAAGGTCGAGATCTGGGATGACTCCCCTTTCTATGCCGCCCGCTCACCGGCGGAGTTCGAGACCGCGTTGAAGAAGTTCGCCGCTGCGCGCACGTGGGACGACGTGGATGTCTTCGTCTGCAATACGATGCTCACGTTCTGGGGCATCCATCTCGCCGCCCACCTCGGCAAATCCTCGGCGTTCTACATCCACGAGAGCAATGCCGTGAAGCGACTGTTCCAGCCGATCTTACCGCCGCTGATGCACGACACCGTGGCCGAGGCGTTCCGGCTGGCCACGCGCGTGGTCTTCACCGCCCAGGCGACGCGGGCGATTTTCGAAGAGCTCAACTCCGGTGATAATTTCCGGTTGCTGAACAGCTGGGTGGATTTCGGCCGCATCGAGCAATTCGCCGCGTCGCACGACCGCGCCGCGCTGCGCCGCAAGCACGGGCTCGATCCCGACGCCGTGCTCGTCGTCAACATCGGCTCCATCTGCGAACGCAAGGGCCAGCACATCTACATTCGCGGCATCGATCTCCTTGAAAAGGAACTGTCGACGCTTTTCCCCGGCAAGAAAATCCAGTGGGTCATGGTGGGGGCGCGCGAGGGGCTCTACATGGAGTCGCTGACGGAGGACATCCAGCTGATGGGCCTGCATGACGTGAAGATTTTCCCCGAGACCGGCGAGATCTACGATTTCTACCGGCTGGCCGATCTGCTCGTCTGCACCTCGTTCGAGGAATCATTCCCGCGCGTTCTGCTCGAGGCCATGGTGTTTGGCGATCGGATCGTCAGCACGGATGTCAATGGGATCCCGGAAATGGTGACCAACACCGACGAGGCCTGGCTCGTGCCGGCCGGCGATCCGTTCAAGCTCGCCGCCGCGCTCAAGAAAGCGCTCGCGGACCACTTCGCCGGCAATCAAAAGATGCTCTCGATGGCCCACGCCCGCGCCGCCCGCAGCTACCATCAGGCCCGCGCCCTGCCACCGCATCTGCAGATGATTCGCGAGGCGTGGCTCGGCTGAGCGCACCCCAGGATGCACGAGTCCTCCTTCAGTTTCTCCCAGATCGAGTCGCCCACCGCCGGCACGACGCTGCCGCAGGGCCAGCACACGCTGCGCGGCTGGGTGATGCCGAAACCGGGTGGCGGCTTCGTCGATGTGCGCGCCCGCATCGGCGACCGTCTCTTTCCCGGGGTGCATGGGTTCCCCCGCGCGGACCTCGCCGCCCATTTCAAAACTGGCCGTCCCGTCGCCCTCGCCGAGTTTACTGTCGTGGTCGAAGTCGCCCCGGGCCCGGCCGACGTGGTGCTCGAGTGCCTCGAACTCGAGGGCCGCTGGTCGGCTTTCCAGACGGTCAGTTACCACATCACGCCCGCGAATCGGGCCGCCGACGTGGCCACGCCCTCCGGCCCGCTGCGCTGGCACGAATATGGCCGGGCGCTCCAGCTTTTGCTTTGGGCCCAGCGCCGCGAACCGGAAAAAAATCTGGCCGCGCTCGCACGCGAAATCGTGGCAGCGGTTCCCTATCCGCGCGATCTCCGCCACCCCCACCTGCCCTTTCACGGGCATCTCGACGAACCGGCCGCGGTCACTCGCTGTGGTTTCGGTCGCACCGCCGTGCTCGGTTACCTGTTTCACGAAACCCAGCCGATTTCGCGCGTCCTCGCGACCTTCGACCTCCAAGCCTGGCAGACCATCGAGCACACCCAGCCTTCGCCGGGCCCCGCCCACTACTATCCCCAGTTCGCCAACGCCGCGCTCGGCGGGCTCTTCGGGATCATCGATGTTCCGGCGCAGCTGCCCAACCCCGTGTGCCTGCGGCTTTATGCCGAGCTCCCGGATGGCAGCCTCCATCTTTGCTCCGTCCAGCGCAGCCGACTCTTCACCAACGAGGACGAAAAGGCCGCCTATCCGCCGAAGGATCGCGCCAGCTTTCCCGCCACTCACGCCGCCCTGCAAATCGCCTTCGCCGAACGCCGCGTCGAGATCGTCCACGATGACGAGATGCAACGCGAGCTCGCCCGCCTCGCCGCTGATTTCCAACTGCGCGCGCCCGCGGCGCTCACTCTGGCTCCAGCCCTGCAGGCTGCGCCCGCCATCTCTTCCGCCCCGCTGCCCAAGCGCATCCTGCTCGTCACGCACAACCTCAACCTCGAGGGCGCGCCGCTCTTCCTCGTCGACTACGCCCGCTACCTCGCCGCGCAGGGCGCGCAGCTCACCGTCGTGAGTCCCGCTGACGGCCCATTGCGCACGCGCTTCGAGGCATTCGGCGCCCAGGTTCAGATCGTCGATGCGACAGCCGTTTTCGCAGCAGCCACGGCATCGGCCGCCCACGAAGCCATTCGCACTCTGGCGGGTGCGCTGGATTTTTCCGCCGCCGATCTCGTGGTCTGCAACACGTTCACGACCTTCTGGGCTGTCCATGCCGCCAAGGCCGCCGGGCGCCGCGTGCTGCTCTATGTCCACGAAAGCACCACGCCGGCGAGTTTCTATGTCGGTCGGATGGAGCCGGAGGTCATCGCCCTCGTGGATGAGGCGTTCGGCCTGGCTGACTGCGTTTCATTCACCACGGTCTCGACCCGCCATTATCACCTCGACTACGGCCGGGCGGACCATCACCGGCTCACCCCCGGCTGGATCGATGTCGCCCGCATCGACGACTGGCGCCAAACCCAAACTCGCGATGCCCTGCGGGCCCACTTCAATCTTTCACCCGGCGAACTCCTCGTCACCAATGTCGGCTCGGTGTGTGATCGCAAGGGCCAGCACATCTTCGCCCGCGCGGTGGACTTGCTCTGGCGGCGTTATCCCGAACTCGCGGCGCGCACCCGGTTCGTCATGCTCGGCGGCGGCGACTCGCCTTTCGACCGCGTGCTCGCCGATCTCCTCGCGCAGCTCAACCGCGCCAATCTCGTCGTGCATCCCGGGACGCCCGACTATTTTCCCTATTACGCCGCGGCAGACCTGTTCGTTTGTTCAACTTACGAGGAATCATCCCCGCGCGTCATTCTGGAGTGCATGGCCTGCGTCACACCGATCCTGACTTCCGGGGTGCATGGCATCCTCGAGCAGGTCCGACCTGACCTGGAAGCGAAACTTGTTCCCCCCGGCGATACCGTCGCACTCTGCGAAGGCATGGCCCAGCTCCTGCGGACGCCCGCGCTGGGTGCCACGCTCGCCGCCCGGGCACGGGCCCGCGTCGTCGCCGAGTTTGACGCCCCCATCCTCCTGCCCCGCCATGCCGCGCTCGCCAGTGCAGTGGCCGCCGGTCAAATCTGAGCCATGCCCGTATCTCCCGGCTGGCAATCCGCCGTCGAAGTCCATCCCGCCAACTGGCAATTCCCGATCGGAAAGTCGTGGATCGCCGGTTGGATTTGGGCCGGCGAACACCAGTTCGCCACCGACCTGCGCGCCTGGCTCGATGGCCGGCCCATCCTCGGTTTGCATGGGCTGCCCAAACCCGGGCTGGATGAGAAATTCCTGCAACGTCCCGGGCCGCCCTATTCGGGCTTCGTCGTGCAGCTGGAGCCGCATCGCGGCGCGCGGGAGCTGCGACTCGAAGTCCGCGACCCCAGCGGCCACTGGCACGAATTTTTCCGCACCGCCATCACGGTGGATCCCGCCGCTCCTCCGGCGACCGTCCCCGCTCCGCTCGCCTCCCGCCTCGTCACGCTCATGCCGGAGCTGCTGCGTCTGCAAATGCAGCGTCCCCGGCAGGCGATCGCCGCCTTGGCCGACGAGGTGATTTCGTCCGCCCTCGCCGAGCCGTTGAATTCGCTGCCGGTTCCGCCTTTTCACGGCGCGCTCGAGGAACCGAAGGACACCGGCTGGCTCCGTTACGGCCGGCTGTCGGTGACGGGCTGGCTCGCGCACCGGACCGCAAAAATCATCCGCCTCACTGCACTCGCCGACGCCGTGCAGGAGTCCACTCTGCTCCACGGCCTGCCCCGCACCGATGTCGGCGATGTCTTTGCCGACCTGCCCGGCCGCGAACGCTCGCAGTTTGTCGGCCATGTGGACCTGCCCGCGAACCAAAGCTCGCCCGCTTTGCTCAAGATCTACGCCGAGCTGGCTAACGGTGAAAAACATCTGGTCTTCGCCCAACGCTTTCGCCCGCAGGTCATCGCCGGCGCCGACATCCCGCTGCCGCCGCTTTCGCGCCGCACTTTCGCCCGCGCCGCGTGGGCGCTGCGCCGCGCCGCCCGCCGCCACGCCGTGCCCGCGGGAACCATGGCCCAGCTGCTCGCCGCCACCCGCGCAGCCTGGAGCGATTATCGTGCCGAGGCACCCGCTCGCCCGCGGCCGCACCGGCC
>JBDTJA010000293.1:0-12144 GCA_039936075.1 Opitutaceae bacterium
GCCACAGGGCCCGCCCGATCGCGTCCAGGTTAAGCATGGCCTCGTAAGGCAGAAACACCAGGGCCAGGAAGATCTGCGCGCATTGATACGCGATCGATTCCCCCACGCCTTCCAGATGCAGCCCCCAGGGCATTTCCTTGGAATTGCGGAACGCCGCGACGACGGACGACAGCAGCGACGGCAGCGCGACAATCGCCAGCACCAGCAGCATGGTCAGCCCGCCGAGCGCCGGCAGGGCCAGCCAGCCCGTCAACAGCAACGCCAGCAGCGCTGGTGGCACCAGGCTGCGTCGCAGGTTATCCAGGATTTTCCACTGCGAGAGGGCGGAGAGCGGATTGGGCCCGCGCGTGCCGTCGGCCTGCGCAACTTTTGACCACAGCCATGGCCCGATTTGCCAGTCACCCCGGATCCAGCGGTGGCGCCGGCGCGCGTCCACGTTATACCGCGAGGGATAATCCTCGTAGAGCTCGATGTCGCTTACGAGCGCCGAGCGCGCATGCAGCGATTCGAGCAAATCATGGCTCAAGATGGTGTTTTCCCGGAATCGACCCGCCAGCGACTCTTCAAACGCATCCACGTCGTAGATGCCCTTGCCAATGAACGAACCCTCCTGGAACAGATCCTGGTAAACATCCGAGACCGCCCGGGTGTAGGGATCGATGCCGGCCTCGCCCGCAAAGATCCGCACAAACCAGGAACGATTGGCACTGGGCAGACTGACACTCACGCGCGGCTGCAAAATGCCATAACCCTCCACCACCACGCGTCGCACCGGATCGAACTCCGGCCGGTTCAAGGGATGGGCCAGCGTCGCCACAAGCTGGCGCGCCGCATCCCGCGGCAGCTGCGTGTCGGTATCCAGCGTGATGACATATTTGATCTGCGGCAAAACCTCCATGTCCCCCACCCGCTCGGAAAAAACAGTCGGCGGCGCCCCCCCGCAGGAGCGCATTAAATTCCGCCAGTTTGCCGCGCTTTCGCTCGTAGCCCATCCAGACGCCCTCGCCCGCGTTCCAACGCCGCGATCGGTGGAACAGAAAAAACAAGCCCGGTTGCGCGGCGGAATATTTCCGGTTCAAGGCCTTGATGCCGTCCCGGGCCTGCTGCACCAGCGCGGCATCGCCCGGCATCGTCTCCTGCGGTGCGTCCCGCAGATCCGTCAGCAAGGCAAACCGCAGTTGGGGGTCGCGGTTCGCGAGATGGTAGATCTCGAGGGCCTCCAGCAACCGGTCCACTCCGCCCGGGCCGGTCAGCATCGTCGGCACCACGACCATGGTCCCGCAGTCCGGCGCGATCCCCGCGGTAAAATCCAGGCGGGGCAGCAAACGCGGTTTCACCAACAGCGTGGCCAGCCAGTTCATCAGGCCCAAGGCCAGCTGGCTCGCGCCGAGCAGCACCCCCACCCCGAGAGCGACCAGGGACTCCACGGGCACGCCCATGCCGCGGGTTTCCCACATGAAAACCGCTGTCACGACGAGCGTCAGCGCAATGCAACCGCCAGCGTAAAAAGTCAGGGGCAGGCGTCGCACACTCCGCTCCAGCAATGTGCCCCACGACCAGCGGACTTGGCTGCGGGCGCCCAACGCCGCCCGCCCCCGGTCAATCAGGTAATAACCCACGTGGGCGCGACGATGGGTCCGGCCGTCCGCCTTGGCCGCGGTCTCGGCCAACTCGATCGCGTTCCGCGCCACGGTTTCCTCCGTCATCTCGCTGTGCCGGGCAAAGTCCTCAACCATGTGACGATAACGGTCCCGCGTGGAAAAATCCATCAAGCCATACACGGCCGCCGGGTCTTGCCGGAGCACCCGCTCCACCACGCTCTGGTTCTCCACGAACTCCTTCGCGTCCATCGCATGCAGCAACCGGAGGCTCGTGATACTGTGGCTGACTGAAACCTGATCGACCGCCTGGCTTTGGTTTTCCGCCTGGATTTGCTGCTCAATGGTCAGCCCCTCATCCGCCAGCTTCTGCTCAAGCCAGCCGCGGGCGAGATTCAGCACGGCGCCCTGCCGGGCCAGCCGCTGGCAGAATTGCGCCACGAAGGAACTCGACAGCGATAGCCGGGCCTTCGCCATGTCCGCCACCCCGACGATCAAGTCGGACGGGTTCTTCTCGGCGATCAGCTGGAGCCGGTTCGCCCAATCGTCGGCCCGGTCCCGGTCCAGACGCGCAGTAACGAGCCGTGTGGTGATACGCCGGAGATTTTCAATCAACCCCAGCTGGAGCATGATGGGAATCGCCCACAACTCGCCCAGCTTGAACGGCTTCACCGTCTGGTACGCGGCCACAAACGCCTCCAGCGAGGCGACGTCGAGCTGCGCGTCGAGATGCGTGATCAACTCCAACACGAGATCGTAAACTCGCGGCAATCCCGCCGATCGGCCACCGACGAGCCGCGGCAATTCCCGACTGTAGTCGCGCGGCAGATGCCGGCGTGCCAGCTGAATCTGCTCCTCGATCAGGTAGAAATTATCCAGGAGCCACTCCGCGGCCGGGGTGACCTGCCGGGACTTGTTGACCACCAGAGTCGCGCGGTTGAAATCCCGGAGGATCTCCTCGTTCTCATCCAGGCGCGGCAGCAGTTGATTGGACCCCTGACGCGTGATGACCTCGTGTTCCGCCGCCAGGATCGCGCCCTGCCGAGTCAATTGCTCGATGCTGAACAATTCCGCCCGCAGCGGAGCCTCATTCGTCCGCCCATGCGTTGGCCCGGTGATCCAGTGGGGCCAATGTAAGGATAGCGGTTGCATAGTGTTGCGAAAAGAGCCGACGATTTTCCGGCAGTTTCACAGACCCATGGGACTTCGTCGAGTTCGCCATGAATTTTCTGGGTCGAGCGGCGCGTTTTAGATGCCGTGCACGATCGCCGATCGTTCCGGTGCGGTAGGGGCACAGGCTTGCTGCGCCCGTTTCCCTCCGCGGCGCCCCATTTTCTTTCCGCTCCTCCAAACCGGGCGCCGCAAGCCTGCGCCCCAACCCTCGCCGTCATCCCGTTCAGGGCTGCTTGTAACCGTGCCGGGCCAGGACCCAGAGGGATTCATACTCGTTGATCTCGGTGAGGGTCTGGTTACTCGCCATGGCCTGCTGGCGCGCGGTGCGCTCGGCCTCGGGCGCGCGCAGCCGGTTGAGGGCGCTCATCGCCATGATCTCTGAATCCGCCGCACGGCTGACCTGGAGATTGGTGCGGATCTCGACACGCAGGTCAGCGGTGATGTCCTTCAGCATCGTCGGCTCCAGCGCGTCCACAAATTTGTCCACGCTGCCCTGCGCGCCGACGAGCAGATCCAGGTGCTGCCAGAATTTCATCGTGGAATTCGCCCCGACGCCGACGTACTGGCTGCCCGCCGAAAGCCCCTCCGTCGTTCCGCGGTAGACTTCCATCTCCTTGGGGACCTTGACGCCCCGGATCGACGACAGCCAGCCGCTGTGATCCATGAACAGCTGGCCGCCTTCCACACTCGTCAGGAAGTAAAGGAAATCGAGCGCCTCGGCCTTGTGCGGGCTGTCTTTGTTCACATACACCTCGAAGCTCGTGCCGAGAGAACCGTCCTGATAGGGTCCCAGCACATAGGGGCCCACCACGGGATCGGCCTTCGTCGGCTGCGGTAGGCGCATCGCCTCGACGGGAAAGGGCGCAAGCTGCTTCAGGCTCGTGGCATCATACGTCCCCGAGTAAATGAACAACGCGTCGCCGCGCACGAATTCCTGAATCGCGTCATCCCGCGAGAGCTGGCTGAACCCCGGCCGCATCTGCTGCGTGAACTCCCGGACCATCGCGAGGGCCGCCTTCACCTCGGGCCGGTGATAATTCCAGCGACCGAGCAGGTAATCCGTCTGCGACTGCCAGGGCCAGCGTTGGAGGTAACCTTCGCGGTCGAGCTCGAGGTTCATGCCCGTCAGGGTCCCGACCATCACAAATTCCGCCAGCCACTGCGCGTTGCTGAACGAGCCCGCCAGCGGATGCACCACGTGGCCGGTGCGCCGGGAATACTCCGCGACCTGCGTACTGAGCCGGCGGAAATCCTCAAACGTCGTCGGCGCCACGGCCGGCCGGCCGGTGATTTTTGCGAGCAGGTTCACGTTGCAGAACAACCGCATGCTGCCCTGCGTGAGGGTCGCACCGTAAATCTGCCCGATCTCCGGACTCTGCGCGAGCATCGTGTACAGTCCGTCATCGAACGTCAGCCGCCACGGCACTTTTTCCATCGGGGTGCCCCGGTCGTAGGGATTCGGCTTTTCCATGTACCGCGTCAACGGCTCGAAATAGCGGACCGGCACGTCGTTCATGCCCTGCAACCAGTAGGCAAACTCGATCAGGTCGCTGCCCGTGCCACCTGTCAGGTTGGTGCGCACCCATTGCCGGTAAACCGGCCCGGGCACCGTCAGCTGCTCCACCTTCACCCGCGGATTCAATTCCTCGTACCGCTTGATCACCGCGTCAAATCCCTCGGGCGGACCTTTTTCGATCTGCCAGTGCGTGAAACGGATCGTGATTGGGCGGCCGCTGATCAGCGGCGTCGAGCGCGTGAAAACCCACCCCAGCGCCGCGAGATAGCCGAGCCCGAACACCGCCATCATCAGCCGGAATTTGGGCCGCTTCATGGCCGTAGCCCCTCCGCCCGGATATGCTCCGCGATCTCCGCCAGCTTCAATTTCACATTCGAGAGGCGGCCGTCGATTTCGTTCTCATCCTGAAAGCGCTGGAAATAGACCCGCGCCTGCTCCCACCGACCCTCCCGACGCGAGAGCTCGCCGATCTGGAGCTGCAGTTCGCCGCGCTTGAGCAGGGTCAGACCGCCGATTCGGTCGGCCGCGATCAAATGCGCGAGCACGCCCGCCATCGGCTGCGCAAAAAACAACTGGCTCCGCCCCAGCACGAGATGCAGGTCGCGCTGCAACTCCGGCACCGTCACGCGCGGCAGCAATGCCTCGGCCTCCGCGATCCGCGCCTCAGGCGTCGCGGGCTCGGGCAACAGGTAGAGTTTAAGCAGCGCGAGTTTCACCAAGCCCAGCTGCGCCCAGTAGCTCGTGGGATATTTCACTGCGAGCTGTTCGTACTCCAGCGCCGCGCGGGCGTAGTCCGGCGTGAAATAGTGCGCCTGATACAGGCGGCCGATGAGATAGGCGGAAGCCTGCGCGACCTCGTCGCTGCCCCGGGCCAGCCCGGTCAGCTGCACTTCGACCTGCTTCAGGCCCGCGTCGGTCACCGGCTGCGAATCCATCCGCACCACCGCCTCGGCAAACCGCGCCTCGCGACTGTCCGGCTCGCGGTTTTTCTGCAGCCCCGCCAGCGCATCATTCGCCAAATGCCGGCCCACGAGTTCCCACGCCTTGACGAGATCCTCGCCCGCGCTCAGCGCGGCGGGCCACCCGCAAACCAGCACGAACCCAAGTAGCCAGACGCGACACGAAGATGGGGAAACCCGGGGCACCGCCTCACCGTGAAAGGTAACCCCACGACGACAAGCCTCACTTTGCCGACCCCGAAATTTAACCGCGAAGCACGCGAAGGGGACGCGAAGAATACCAACCGATCAGTACTCTGAAAGTCAGGATTAAGATCGAAACCTTCGCGTTCCTTCGCGTGCTTCGCGGTTAAACCAGCGTGGATCGCTTTCGATCCGCTCGGATCAAACCGACTGCAGGAAATCCCGCGCGGCGAGGAAGCCTCTCTTCTCGCCCTCGACGGTGCCGTTGTAATCCACGTCCTCGAGTTCGATCGAAACGAAACCGCCGAAGCCCGCCGCTTTCAGCGTGGTGAAGATCTTCGTCCACGGCGCCGCCCCCGCCCCGGGGATCGTGTAACGCCAGAATGGTCCACCCCACCGCATTCCTGCCGCAAACACCGGCGCCTGCTCGGTGCCGAAGTTGTAGAGGCGTTCCGGATCCGTGAACGTGTCCTTCCCATGCACGTGCACGACCTGCGCCGCAAACTCCTGCACGAACCGCAGCGGGTCGATCCCCATGCGGAGGAGGTGCGACGGATCGTAGTTGATGCCGTAGTGCGGCGAATTCATTTCCTTGAAAAACGCGCGGTACGATTCCGGGGTGCAGCACTGGGCGTTGCAGCCGGGCCAGCCTTCCACCGACAGCTTCGTCTGCGTTTCCTTCAGCACGTCGCGCAGCTGGCCGTAGGTCTCAACCATGTAATCGAAGGTCTGCTTGCGCGGGAGGGTCACGTCTTCGGCCAGCATGACGATGAAGAACAGCTTCACCCCCGCCGCCGCGCTGTCGCGGATCATTTTTTGCGCGAGGCCGACCGTCGCCTTTCGCTTGCCGGCGTCCGCCGACATCATGCCGAACCATTCCGGTCCGAAGAGATCGATCGTGCCGATCGGGAGCCCGGCCTTTTGCCACTGGGGCACGGTGCCGAGGAGATTGGCCCCGACATCCACGCAGCCGAAGCCGTGGTCCGCGGCCCAGTTCGCGATGTCGGCGACGGGGGCCTTCGCGAAATCACCGGTGAGGCGGAGGCCGATGGAAAAACCACCGGTTTTGGTTTGGGCGGGAGGGTTCATGGCAGTTTCGAGAAAACGGTTTGCATCGCATCGAACATCGTCTGGCAGGCCTTGGCGGCCGGCGTATCCCACAGCTTCTGGTTGAACATCTCGATCGCATAGTTGCCCTTGTAGCCGAGCTGCTCGAAGCGCCCAAACAGTTCGACGAGGTCGTAGGCGCCGGCCGGGTCGCCCGGCAGCAAGCGCGCATAATTGCAGTCCGTCGTCTCGGCCGGGGTCATCGGCATGTTGTCCACGTGCACGTGCTTGATCCACTTTACGGTCTCAGCCGTGAGGTGTTCAGTCTTGCTCGCCGTGGAATGGAAATGCGCCGGGTCAAACAGCACGCCGACATTGGCCGCGCCCGAACGCTGCGCGATTTCCACCGTGGCGAGAAACGTCTTCACCATGCCCCAGTTGAACTCGATCGCCATCGTCATATTGTGCGACTTGATCCGGTCGGCCACGCCTCTCGCGGCCTCGGCCATGCGCTCGATGACGTTGGGGATTTCCTCTTTCTTGGGCCATTCGCGGTAGTCGGTGCCGACCACCATCATGCTCCCGCCGAGCTGGGCAATGAGCTCCGCGTTCGCCACGTGCTCGTCCTGGTTTTGCTGGATCGCGGCGGCGGTGCCGAGGCCGACGAGATTTTGCCGGAAGCCGCCGGAGACGGTCAGCTGGTAGCCGTTGATGATCGCTTTCGCCTGCGCAGGGGTCAGCCCCTTCGCGAGTTCCTGACGGATCTGGTCGAGCGGGCACTCAATGGTGCGAAAGCCCGCCCCGGCAGCAGCGGCGGCCATTTCCTCGAGGTTGGAAAACTTGATCGAGACGGTGTTGAGGCCGAGACGGTTGATATTCATGGGGAGAAAACTTTCCCGCAAATAACGCGAGTTGGCGCGAATAATTCAGTCCATAATTCACGTTTGTTCGCGTAATTCGCGGGCGAAGGACCGGGGTGGTCGCGGTTAGAAACTCAGCTTGATGCCCGCCCCCTTGAGCTGGAGCTGGAGGAAGTCGCGCGCGATTTCGAGATCCTTGGTCGCGTCGGCCGCGATGCACAGCGGCGTGCTTTCACCGCGGACGGCACGGATGAAGTTCTGCGCCTGCGAACGCATCGCATGCCACGAGGCAAACACCGGCTCGATGAGCTTCGGCGTCTCGCCCCCGCCCAGGTCCTCGAAGATTCCCAGCTTGCCCGGACGGTCGATCACCATGGGCGCAGGCAGATCAAGTTTGAGATAGCCTTTGTCGAAACCGACCAGCGCTGACTCATGCCAGTCAAGCGTCGTGTGATAAGGCGCCATCTCCAGAATGCCGGATACGCCGCTCGTCGAGCGGATACCCATGTACTGGCCGTTTTCGTCGGCGAACGTGACTTTGAAATCCTCCCCGAGGAGGTAGCGCAGCAGGTTGATCTGGTGAATGTAGTAATTCGTCAGCTCGAAATTCCGCCTCGCGCCATCGGCATCAAAGCCAGCCGGCGGGGCATCGGCCTGCATGTCCGGATATTTCTCACCGGTGGTGATCCGGCTGGAAAAGCCCTCGGCGTCCCACTTGCCCGGCGGCATGGTGACGCGGATATAACGGAGCTTGCCGAATTTTCCGGACGCCTTCCATTCGCGGATTTTCTCCGCCGCCGCCACGGAGGCGAGGTCGCTGCGCTTGTGATACGCCACGTAGATCGGCGCGCTGTGCTTTTTTGCAAGAGCCGTGAGGCGTTCGGCGATCTCGACGCTGTGCGCGAGCGGCTTCTCGATCATGATCGGCTTGCCGGCGGCGATCACCGCCGGCAGCACACCGCCATGAAACCAGAAACGCTGGATCGCGACGAACGCATCCACCTTCGCGTTCGCGATCAGCTCCGCGTCGGTGGCGTACACCTCCGGGATATTCCAGTGCTTGGCGACCTGCGCCGCGAGTTGCGGTTGCAACTCCGCCATCGCGACCACTTCGCAATCTGGGAGGGTCGCGTAATTGCGCAGGTGCGCCATCTGACCCATGTTGCCGGTGCCAATGAAACCAAGTCGGACCTTTTTCATGCGGGGAAGTTGAGAAAGCAGAGCCGTCCTGTGACGCGCTCTATGCGCAGCACTTCGCCGGGCGACCGCGACAGCGTAAAGCGGAATCCGTCATAAGCCGGGTTTGGCGCCTTTACCGACCCAAGGGACCCGGGACGCAGACCCTCGCTGCTCATCGATTTTTTCGGACCAGGGAGAAGGCGAATGGGCGCCGTAAGCAATCACCGCGCAGCCGCCGGCGGCAGGACGAGGGACCGATTAAGTATTTTAAGTAACTATGCTTAATATAGTTAAAAAATAGTGTACTACATTCCCCCCCCACTGAATTAAGTAAACCGCAGGTTAATTGCATCTCGCTTGAGAAGTCCAAATTCGAGACCTTGCCGACACGCCAACTCATGAAACCGTTTTCTCGCACCCTCGCACTGTTCGCCGGGTTAGTCGTGTTTGCCGTCGCTGCCCGTGCCGTGGGCATTACCGACATGTATTGGAGATTCGGCACCGCCGGCGGAAGCGGCCTCCCCTTTCACTCCTCGGACAATGTCACCGGCGGCGTGATGGCAGCCAACCAGTTTGATGTCCTGTATGCCCCCGCCTTTGATTCGGTGAATCCATCGGCCGGCTACTCGGGCCTCAATGGTATTTCCCGCAATCACAACGCCTCCGTCGAGGTGAAAAACTTCGCGGGCCCAATCACCAGCTTTGCCGACACCTTCAACCCCACTGCCACCTACTTCGAATTCACCCTGACGCCCGCATCGGGAATGAAGCTTCAGGCCACGGCTTTTGAGCTGGGATCCCGCAGCGAAACCGGCGTCGGTCCCACCACGCTGACGCTGGTGGCCAGCTCGGACGGATTCGCCACGGCTTTTAACCTGACGATCCTGGGCACGACGACGCTGACGGCCAATTCCAACTGGGCCTTGTACAACGTGCCGATGAGTCCCACGACATGGGGTTTCGATACTCCAGTCACGTTTCGGATTTACGGCACAGACGGCACGGGCGGTCTCCTCACGCCCAACTGGCGCATCGATGACGTCACCTTGAGCCTCGTAGCCGTGCCGGAGCCTTCGACCTATGCAACTCTGTTGGGCGGACTTTTGTTGTTGGGTGCGCGGGCTCTGCGCCGCCGTAAACCGGCAGTCGCCTGAGTCAAAGCGGCGGTTGGGAAGACCTTCGACAACTCCCCTAAACGGGCCAGCGCATAGTTCTGCGGGGCGCGGACTTTAGCTTTTGCCTGCCACGCTGCCCGGCGTCGGCGTCGTTCCAAGGTCCACGTTTCTGGACGACCGGCGCGCCGGGATGACAGCGGCACTGGATCTCGGTGTTGCTCTGCTGCGCACTGAATTCTCGACTGCGCTCCAAATGACGAATTGCTGGGGATGCCGGAATTTTCCGTGGACAAGCCGCGCCTTCCCGCTCTCCCTTTTCACATGTCCCAGTCCGAAGAACCCAACTCCATGCAGAAGTTCACCACGCCCGGCAGCCTCGTCGTCGACCTGGTGCTGGTCATCCTGTTCTTCGCTTACATGTTCACCGTGCTGCGGCAGCACGTGCCCTCGACGGATCCGAAGATGACCGCGATCTGGGGCGCCCTCGGTTCCGCGTGCATGACGGGTGTGTTTTGGCTCGCGCTGCAGATGTTTCGGGTGGTCTTCCGCGCCTATCGCGAAGCCCAGCGCAACAAGTAACGCCCGCCGGACGTTCTTGTCCGCCATCGCCTTGGTCGCTTTCAGCGGGTAAACCTTGTCGGCGGCGGAACGCCTCACCTCCGTGGATCGCATCGGGCGGGTCAAAAGACCCGCCCCTTTTCTTGCCGTGACTCAATCGTCGCGCCCAAGCCGAGCGGCGTCATAGAGCCGGCGAAACGTCTCGCTAGCCACGCCATCCGCCGCAGCCAAGGCGGCCTTCGCCGCCGGAGGGTCGGGCGGGGGTGGCCTGCGCGATTGACAGCCCCACCGCCAAGCTATGCCGTAGCTCTTCCCGCGCCCTCACGGGGCGTTTGTTTTTAACCGACAATTCAACCATTCCATGGCCGTAAAAACCAAAGCAAAGAAAGTCGTCAAATCGGCGAAATCACCCGCCAAAAAATCCGCCGGCAAGGCGCTTAAATACGTTTACGCGTGGGGCGCCAACAAAGCCGACGGCAACGGTTCGATGAAGAACCTTCTCGGCGGCAAGGGCGCCAATCTCGCCGAGATGACCCGCATCGGCCTGCCAGTGCCCCCCGGCTTCACCATCACCACCGAGGTCTGCACCTACTTCTACGCCAACAAGCGCACCTATCCCGCCTCCCTGCAGGCCCAGATGGAAGCCGGCGTGAAGAACATGGAGAAGATCATGGGCTACAAATTCGGTGATGCCTCCGGCTTCCCCCTCCTCGTCGCCGTCCGCTCCGGCGCCCGTGACTCGATGCCCGGCATGATGGACACGATCCTCAATCTCGGCCTTAACGACCAGACCGTCCTCTCCCTCGCCAAGGCGACGAAGAACGAGCGCTTCGCCTGGGACTGCTACCGCCGCTTCATCCAGATGTATTGCGATGTCGTCATCGGCGTGCAGAAGCGCGAAGGCGAAGATCACGATCCGTTCGAGTCGGTCATCCACGGTTTCAAGCACGAGACCTACCACCGCGACATCATCGATAGCGAACTGACCGCCGCGGACCAGCAGGAGCTCGTCAAGCGCTTCAAAGCCATGGTCAAGGAACGCACCGGCAAATCTTTCCCGACCAATCCGTGGGATCAACTCCGGGGCGCCGCCGGCGCCGTGTTCGGCTCCTGGATGAACGACCGCGCCAAGGTTTATCGCGCGAAGTACAACATTCCCTCCGAGTGGGGCACCGCCGTCAATGTGCAGGCCATGGTCTATGGCAACACCGGCGAGACCTCCGGCTCCGGCGTCGCGTTCACGCGCAATCCCGCCAACGGCACCAACGAATTCTACGGTGAGTTCCTCATCAACGCCCAGGGCGAGGATGTCGTCGCCGGCGTCCGCACGCCCGAGCCGGTCCTCAAGCTGAAGGACCAGATGCCGAAGTCGTACGCCGAGTTGCTCAAGGTCCGCACGACCCTCGAGTCGCACTTCAAGGACGTGCAGGACATCGAGTTCACGATTCAGGACGGCAAGCTGTTCATGCTCCAGACGCGCAACGGCAAGCGCACCGCCGCCGCCGCGCTCAAGTTCTCCATCGATATGGTGAAGGAGAAGCTCATCGACTGGAAGACGGCCATCACGCGCAATCCGGCCGACCAGCTCGACCAGCTCCTCGCTCCGATTTTCGATCTGGCCGCGGTCAAGTCAGCCAAGGTCATCGCCACCGGCCTTCCCGCCGGCCCCGGTGCCGCCACCGGCAAGATCTACTTCAACGCCGACCGCGCCGTCACCGCCGAAGCCCGCGGCGAAAAGGTGCTGCTCGTCCGCGTCGAAACCTCCCCCGAGGATCTTCGCGGCATGATCGCCGCCGAAGGCATCCTCACCGCCCGTGGCGGCGTCAGCTCGCACGCCGCGCTCGTCGCCCGCCAGATGGGCAAGGTCTGCGTTTGCGGCGCTTCCGCCGTCACGATCGATTACGACAAGAAGACGACCACGATTTCCGGCCAGACGTTCAACGAGGGCGACTTCCT
>JBDTJA010000294.1:0-8114 GCA_039936075.1 Opitutaceae bacterium
CCTCATGAACTTACTTGTCACCGGAGGCTGCGGCTTCATCGGCTCCAATTTTATCCGGCAGCGTCTCACCGAAAAGGGCTCGGTCCTCACCAAGCTCGTCAACCTTGATGCCCTGACCTACGCCGGCAATCCCGCCAATCTGGCCGACCTCGCGGACGACCCTCGCTACGTGTTTGCGCACGGGGACATCGGCGACCCGGCCCTGGTGTCCAAGCTCCTCGCCGAGCACGCCATCGACGCCGTCGTGAATTTCGCGGCCGAGTCGCACGTGGACCGTTCGATCGATTCGCCCGAGCCGTTCATCCAGACCAACGTCGTCGGCACCCTGCGCCTGCTCAATTGCGTCCGCCTCCACTGGGCCAAATTGCCGGAACCGAAAAAGAGTTCCTTCCGCTTCCTGCACGTTTCGACCGACGAGGTTTACGGCACGTTGTCCGCGTCCGACCCCGCTTTCACCGAGGAAACACCCTTCGCGCCGAACAGCCCCTACTCCGCCTCCAAAGCCGCGAGCGATCACCTCGTGCGCGCCTACCAGCACACGTATCAGCTCCCGACGCTCACGACCAACTGCTCGAATAATTACGGCCCCTATCATTTTCCCGAGAAGCTCATTCCGCTGATGATTCTGAACGCCCTCGAGGGGAAAGCGTTGCCGGTCTACGGCGACGGCCAGCAGATCCGCGACTGGCTTTACGTCGAGGACCACGCTTCGGCCATCTGGCTTGTGCTGCAAAAGGGCCGCATTGGTGAAACCTACAACATTGGTGGCCTGAACGAAAAACCGAACATCGAGATCGTGCAGACCATCTGCGCCCTGCTCGACCGCAAGTCACCCCGCGCGGACGGCCAAAAGTACATTACCCAGATCAAATACGTCGCCGACCGCCCCGGCCACGACCGCCGCTACGCCGTCGATTGCGCCAAGATCCAGAGCGAGCTCGGCTGGGCTCCGCAGGAAAATTTCGCCACCGGCATCGCGAAGACGGTCGATTGGTATTTGGCAAATCGCGCGTGGTGCGGAAATGTTACAGCGACAACGTATGCGCGCGAGAGGCTCGGGGCCAAAGGCTAGGGGCGATGGGTACAGGATTTCAGCAATTGAAGGTTTGGACTGAAGCCAAACGACTGGCGGTTACGATTTACCGCGTCAGTTCCGCTTCCCCTTTAGCGAGGGATTATTCCCTCCGAGATCAGATGCGCCGTGCGGCTGTGAGTGTTCCATCCAACATCGCCGAAGGCGACGAACGTGATACCGACAAGGACTCCGTACGGTTTTTCTACATGGCCAAGGGCTCTCTCGCCGAGCTCCGCACCCAGCTGGAAATTGCCGCCGACGTTGGCCTCATGGCCTCGAGTGATTTTACCTCGCTCGAAACCGAGTGCATTGCCATAGGCAAGATGCTCGGTGCCCTGATTAAAGCCCGTTCCACCAAAATCTAAAGATGTCCGCCCCATCGCCCATCGCCTCTCGCCTTTCGCCCGCTTCGCGGCGCAAAGGCATCATTCTCGCCGGCGGCTCCGGCACTCGGCTCTATCCCCTGACCCTCGCCGTGAGCAAGCAGCTCATGCCGGTCTACGACAAGCCGATGATCTATTATCCGCTGTCGGTGCTGATGCTCGCCGGTATTCGCGAGGTGCTCGTCATTTCCACGCCGCAGGATTTGCCGCTCTTCCAGCTTCTGCTTGGCTCCGGCGCCCAGTTCGGCCTCCAACTCACCTATGCGGCCCAGCCCAAACCCGAGGGACTCGCCCAGGCGTTCCATATAGCCGGCGACATCGGTTTCCTCACGGGCAAGGAACCCTCCGCGCTCGTGCTGGGAGACAATCTTTTTTACGGCGCCGATTTCGTGAAGTCCCTCGCCGATGCCGCCGCCCGCACCCATGGAGCGACGATCTTCGGCTATCATGTGGCCAATCCCGAGGCCTACGGCGTCGTGGAATTTGACGCCAAGGGCCGGGCGGTGTCGCTCGAGGAAAAGCCCGCCCAGCCAAAATCCCACTACGCCATCCCGGGCCTCTATTTCTACGATCCCGAGGTCGTGCCCATGGCGCGCGGATTGAAACCGTCGAAACGCGGCGAACTTGAAATCACCGATCTCAACCGCCTTTACCTCGAGAAAGGCCAGCTGCAGGTCGAAGTGTTTGGCCGCGGCACCGCCTGGCTCGACACCGGCACGCATGACTCCCTGCTCGAAGCTGCGCAGTTCGTGCACGTCATCGAGAATCGTCAGGGCTTGAAAATCGCCTGCCTCGAGGAAATCGCCTACGACCAAGGTTGGATCGATCGCGCCCAGCTCGACGCCAACATCGCGAAGCTCGGCAAGTCCAGTTACGCGGCGTATCTGCGAAAGATCGCTGACGAGAAGTAAGCAGCCCGCGCCTGGAGATTGATCTGAGTCGCTCTCAAGTAGGCCGCGAGCTTGCTCGCGCTGTCTGAGCGCTCGGGGTGGCCGTGCGCTCCGCGCGCGGCATGATTGCCGAAGCCTCCCGGGCGGCAGACCGATGCCGCGCGCAGAGCGCACGGCCCACCCGGGATATCCGCGGAGATTTGCATCGGAGCCCGGGAAATTTTCTGCCTCCTTGTGTCCACCCGATGCAGGTCTCGTTCGTCATCCCGCTCTTCAACTGCCTGCCCCTCACCCAGGCGATGGTAGCGAGTCTCCAAGCCTCGCTGCCACCTGGTCTCACCCATGAGATCATCCTCGTGGACGACGGCAGCACGGATGGCACCCGGGAATGGCTCGCCACGTTATCCGCCCCGTTTCGCGTCGTCCTGAATGAACGCAATCTCGGCTACGCCGTCTCCAACAATCGTGGTGCCGCGCTCGCCCAGGGCGAGCTCCTTGCCCTGCTCAACAACGACCTCGTGCTCGCTCCCGGTTGGCTCGACCCGATGCTCGCCGCGCACCGCCAGCTCGGGGCCCGGGCCGGACTCATTGGCAACGTGCAACACGCGATTGCCACCAGCGCGGTCGACCATGCGGGCATGTTTCTCAACGTGAAGGGCAAGCTGGAGCACATCCGCACGCCCGTTTCGCCCCTTACGCGGTGGCTGCACCCGATTCGTTCGTCCCTCGCCGTCACGGGCGCATGCGTGCTGCTCGATCTCGCCTTGTGGCAACAACTCGAGGGATTTGATGAACGCTACCTCAACGGCAGTGAAGACGTGGACCTCTGCTTTCGCGCCACCGCCGCCGGTCGCATGAACGCCGTCGCGCTGCGCAGCATTGTCCTCCATCACGTGAGTGCCTCGCCCACGCGCAAGGCGCGCGACGAGGAAAACACGCGGCGTTTCACGCTGCGCTGGCGCCATGAATTGACCCGGCTGATCGACCGGGGTTGGTGCTGGCGCTATCTCGAATCGGATTGGTCCGGTTCCCGCGATCCGGCTCAATCAACCGCCGCCGGGCAAATGCTCGCCTACGTCCTGCATTTGCGCCGTACCCCGCCGCCCGCAGCCACGCAGGCCCTCAACGCCGCCCTCGATGCCGAACTGGCCCGCTGGGACGAGATGTTTGCGCCGTAGGTCGGGTTTTACACCCGACATCCGACGTGGGTCGGGCTTCACGTCCGACAGGTGCTAGCTCGGATGTTGGGCATAAAGCCCTCCCCAGCAAAGTCCGGTCCAACGCAACATCCCCACCCCTGTCAGGGTTGCCCGCTTTTAAGTACCCTTCGCAGGATCGCCTGCGGGCGTTTGTTCACCGTCAGAAAAGTCCGCCCGATGTATTCCCCGATCAGGCCCAGCAGCACGAGCTGCGTCCCGGAAAACACCAGCAGCGCCGCCATCAGCGACCCCCAGCCAAATGACGGTCCCAGATTCATGAAGCGCAGCCACACGACCCAGGCGAATCCGCCCAAGCCCGCGATCGCCATCACCAGTCCCAGCACAGTCGCCACGCGGAGGGGTAGCACGGAGAAATTCACCCACGCGCTCAGCCACAGCCGCATCAACCGCCGCAGGGTGTACCCGCTCGCGCCCGCCTGGCGTTCATCGTGCCGCACTTCGATTGAACCGATCCGTTGCGTCACCTGCAGGATGAGACCGTCGATATACGGATACGGACCAGTGTGCACCCCCACCTCGCGCGCGACGAAAGCGGTCACGCAGCGAAAACTGGAGAGATAAAATCCCGCGGGTTTCTCCAGTGCCCAGTCCGTCATGCGGTTCGTGAACCAGCTCCCGCAATTCCGCCACCAGGAGTGCTGCTTGACCGCGTAATGGCCGAACACGACATCGAGTCCGCTCGTTTTCGCATACTGCCACAACTTCACCGCTTCCTCGGGCGGGTTCTGGCCATCGTCGTCGAGATTCACGATATACGCGCCGCTGGCATGGCGCCAGCCTGTCAGCACTGCGTTGTGTTCGCCAAAATTCCGCGCGTGCTCGAGATAAGTCACCGGCACCCGGGCGGTCCGGATCAGCTCCTGGCAGATCTCGGCTGTTCCGTCCCGGCTGCCGTCGTTGACGAGCACGATTTCATGACCGCCCTCGATCGTCAGCGCCTCGATGCTCCGCACGAGCGGACCGATGGTTTCCGCACTGTTGTAAAGCGGGATGACAAAACTCAGCGCGGGGTGGGCTGTGTTCATGAACGGGCCCAACGAAGGATTTCTTCGCCGACCCTGTCAACGTCCCCCGCCGCAAGCGCCGGATGCACCGGTAGGCACAGCACCTCGGCACAGGCCTGTTCGGTCACCGGCAGAGTCAGCGCCGGCTCCGCATAGGCCGGCTGACGATGGATCGGCATGGGATAAAGCGCGCCGCAATGAATCTCGCGCGAGCCGAGATGAGCCTGCAGCGCATCCCGCCGCGGCGTGCGCACCGTGAATTGATGCCAGACGGGCTCGACGCTGGGCGCGACCACCGGCAATCGCAGCACACTGCCCTCGAGCAGTTTCAGGTACCGCAGCGCCCACTGGCGGCGGAGGGCGTTTTCGGCATCCAGATGCCGCAACTTGATCCGCAAAATCGCCGCCTGCAGCTCATCGAGCCGGCTGTTGCGCCCTGGCGTCTCGCTCACGTAACGGGTCCGCCAGCCGTATTGCCTCAGCTGTTGCACCCGCTCCGCGAGCGCCGCATCGCGGGTGAACACCGCCCCGCCATCGCCGAGGGCACCGAGATTTTTTGTCGGATAAAAACTGTACGCCGCCGCATCGCCCCACGTGCCCACCTTCCGTCCGGCCACGCCGGCGCCGTGGGATTGCGCCGCATCCTCGACCACTTTCGCTCCGTACCGGCGCGAAATTTCCATGATTTCGGGCATGGCCGCGGGATGTCCGTAGAGATGCACCGGCACCACGGCGGTCACGTGCTGCGCAGCCAGGACGGTCTCAAGCGCCGACGGCGACATCACCATGGTCGCCGGTTCGATTTCCACGAAGACCGGCCGCGCCCCAATCTGCTGGATCGCGGCGGCGGTCGCCGAGGCCGTGTTGGCCACCGTGGCCACGCGGTCGCCAGCGTTTACTCCCACGGCCCGCAAGGCCAGCTCGAGCGCTTCCGTGCCATTGGCCACCCCCACCACGTGTCCGCCGCCATGATACGCCGCAAACTCCCGTTCGAACGCCTCGACCTCCGGTCCTAAAATATATCGGCCGCCCGCCAGCACGCGGTCCACCGCGGCGCGGATCTCATCCGCGTGCGCCAGAAACCCGGCGTGGGGATCGGCGGTTAGGAGCGGTTTAGACATAATGTTTCAACTCCCTGCGGTAGTACGCCAGCGTCTGCGCGAGCGTGCGCCGCAGGTCCGTCCGCGGTTTCCAGCCCAATTTACGGCCGATGCGGCGGTCGTCGGCGTAGAAATCACCGATATCGATTTTCTTCCGGTCCGCGGGAAATTTTCGCACGACAAAACTGCCGCCATGGTTGAGCTCGATCAGCAGCTCCGCGAGCCGCTGGAGTGTGACGGGCGGCGGTCCACCCAGGTTGAATACCTCACCCACTGCCTCCGGCCGGCTCGCCGCGAGCAGGAACGCGTCCACCGCATCGCCGACGAAGGTGAAATCGCGCAGTTGTTCGCCGCCCCACACCTCGAAGGGCTCGCCCTCGATCAGACGGCGGATCCAGACCCCGACAAACGTTTGTCGCGCATCCTTCACGCGCATGCCGGGGCCCAGGGTGTTGGTCAGCCGCAGCGCGGTGGCCCGCACGCCGTGCACCCGCGAATAAAGCAGGTGAAACGACTCGCCCGCGATTTTGTTGATGCCATTCACGTCCACCGGCCGCAGCGGATGTTTCTCATCCACGGGCAGATAATCCGGCCGCCCGTAGATCTGGCGCGTGCTCGCGAAGACGATGCGGATGTCCGGATTGTGCAGCCGGCACGCCTCCAGGATCGCAAGCTGCGCGCGACAGTTGATGTCGAGGTCGGTCTGCGGGTCGGTCATCGAATCCATGTGACTCGTCTGGCCCGCCAGGTTGAAAAGAAAATGCTGCCCACGCACGAGACCAGCGAGGCGTGACCAGTCCCGCACGTCAGCCACGTGCACTTTGACCCGATTCGCGATGCCCGCGAGGTTGCGGCGGTTACCACCATACTCCGGGATCAGACTGTCGATGATCGTGACCTTCGCGCCGCAGGCGACCAAAGCACGCGCCAGATTCGACCCGATGAAACCCAAACCACCGGTGATCAGCACGCGTTGGCCGGCGTAAACCGAGCGATAAGATGACAGGGCGGACATGATTTGGGAGCGTGGTGGCGCCGCTCTAAAACTCCAACTCCATCGGTTCCTCATCCGGCCGCACATCCACCAGGATCGAGTAAGCGGCAAAACCCAGCAGGCGTTCGTCCCGGGCATTGGCCCGCGTGGGCGGGAGGCTGGAACGCAGCCAGACCGTCACTTCGCCGGGGGGAATCAAGATCGCCCCGACGCGCACCGGCTTGAGCTCCGTGCCCACCTTGACAGTCCGCAACCGGCTGCCGCCGACCCAGATCTGCATATCGCGATCGATGAGACTCCGTGCGGTAAAATGCAGCACGACCTTCAGCGGGCGATTCTGGGGATTATCGAGCACCAAGGCGGCCGCCCCCTTGTTCCAGTTCCATAATATAGTCTGCCGGCTACGCAGTCGCTCCGTGCCATACCAGCCCTCGCCCAGCTTGGCCCGCAGTTGGTAGGGGCTGCCGACCCGGACGAGGGAAAACCGTGAACCGATCGCCTCCCAGTCCGGCGCGGGCACCCGGACCTGCAGCATGCCACCGTTAAAATCCCAGTCGCCTTTCAGCGCCGTGTTCATCCGCCCCTCGTACGTGTGCGTGAGAAAATACTGCGGCTTGCGCAACATCAGCGCATTCGACCAAAGGCGGGCCCAAACGTCCGGCACCAGCATGTTCACGGATTTGACCTGCGCCAGCGTTTCGACCTGCTGCGTCGCAAGCAGGTCCTGGTCCACGATCAACTGCGTGGCCTCCACCCGCTGGGATATCAAGTACGCTCCCCGCAAGTTCAGGACAGTGACGAGCGTGACCATGGCAAGGGCCAGCCCGCGCAGGAGTGAGCTGCGCGTCTTCAGCCACACCAGCCAGTAACAAAACGCCACCAGCAGGACGGGATAAAACACCGAAAAAAGTTTATAGGCATCATAGCTCGCATTGTTGCCCAGATGAATCCCGCGCCATTCCAGATAGGCGTAACCGCCCATTACCGGCAGGAGAAAAGCGACCACCATCCACACCTGTCGCCCCCGGCGCGCGACCGAAAGCCAACCCGCGCCCACAAGCAGCAGCAAGGTCACGGTGCCCAAGACCGCCGACCACGAGCCGCGAAATTCGCTCAGCGGATGCGGCCCCAGGCCACTGAGCATGCCGAGCCAGCCCTCTGGCCGCAGCAGGGGGATTTTCCAGCCGAAATCATACTGCTGGAACAACTGAAAACGTTCGATCAGGCCCGCCGCGCGCGCGAAAAAGAACAGCGCGCTCAGCCCCAATGGCAGTAGCACCCAAACCGTCCACCACGACAGTTTTTGAAACCGCTTTCCCCTCAACGCCCAGCCCGCCACCGCGCCTACGACTGGAACCAGACAGACGATCACGATAAAATTATACGCGCCCCAGATGAGGCCAAACGCCACGAACAGCAGTCCGCCGTACACCCAGCCGCGCCGGTCC
>JBDTJA010000295.1:0-2875 GCA_039936075.1 Opitutaceae bacterium
GATCTCCCAGTTGTCTTTGACCGGGATGAGATAGGCCTCCTTGGGCGCAGGACCGGGGATTCCAGGAACGGCGCGCAAGACTGGGGTCAGGAACCCAAGCGCCAGGATGGCCGAGGCAACCAAACTCGGAGTTTTTAGCCACGAAGAGGCGCAAGAAAGCGCAAAAATGGAATCAGGGTTCGGAGACTTTTTTTGCGCATCTTCGCGCCTTTTCGGGGCCATCAAATCCGACGGCCGGTGAAACGAGGCGAGAAATGAGAAATTGTTTTTCATGGCGAGAGATGCGGGAAATTACTGGCGGTTAAACAGGTAGACCAACGGTTCGTCGCGCGTGGAGCGGAGTTCGTACAGCTTGAGCGTCTGGCCGTCAGCCGAGAGGCGGAATTCGTCGTAAATATGCACCGGGTGATCGCCCTGCTGCGCCTCGAGCTCGAGCGTCGTCTCCAGTTTCAGGATGCGACCATCATCGAGCCACGCGCCCGTAACATGTTTCTGATGGTCACCGCCGATGTAAACATTGATGTACCACGTATCGAGCCAGTAGCCGATGGCGTTGGCCGTGGAGGTCTTCCCGTCCGTCTTGACGGTCGTCGTGTCGCTGACCTTGCGGTCGTCGCCCCAGGCCAGATGGCGGGTGAGCACCACCGTGTCGCCGGTCACGGCGACCGTGATGGATTCCTTGTCCCACGGTCGGATCGGCGTGCTGCGGGCGACATCCAGCGCCCAAGTGCCGGCGAGTTTCGCCGGACCGTCGGCAGCGTGGAGGGAAAGGCCGGCACTCAGCAGGAGGCAGGCGAAGGAGAGGAAACGAATTTTCATGGAAGATGGCGCACTGCCGGCCATGAACGTTGTCTTATTTCCTCACGAGACAAGCCCACCGGTTGGGAATTCCTTGTCCTGATCGAGTAATCGCCCCGAACCGGTCCCGCCTCACCACCACCCGCCCACTTTTTCCCATGAACCACTGGCTCGCGCTCTTTCTTTTTCTCCTCGCCTCCTTCACCGCGTCCGCGATTGGCGGTTATGCCACCTTTGACTCGGTGCGCACGTGGTATCCCACGCTGGTGAAACCCGCGTGGAATCCCCCCGCGGCGATTTTCGGACCGGCGTGGACGCTCCTCTACGCGTTGATGAGCGTCGCCGCATGGCGCGTGTGGTCACGCCGCGCCGAGCAGCTGGTCCGGCCCGCGCTCCGTCTGTTTTTCCTCAGCCTCGGTCTGAACACGCTTTGGTCCATTTTGTTCTTCGGCCTGCATCGCCCGGCATGGGCCCTCGCCGACATCGTGCTGCTTTGGTTCAGCCTCGTGATGCTGCAGTTCCGCTTTGGTCGGATCGACCGGGTCGCCGGCTGGCTGTGGGCGCCCTACCTCGCCTGGGTGACGTTCGCTTTCACCCTCAACGCTGGCATCTGCTGGCTCAACTGAGCGGCGGCACGACGTAGAGAAACACCGCCAACCAGTGGCAGGTGCTCCCCGCCATCACCCACAAGTGCCATACGGCGTGGTGATACGGCAGGCGTTTCCAGAGATAGAAAGCCGCCCCACCTGTGTAGCATAAGCCACCCGCCAGGAGCAGCCAGAAGCCATCACGGGGGAGCACCGCCAGCAGCGGTCGCATGACCGTCAGGACCAGCCAGCCCATCGCGATGTAAACGAGAGTGGACACGATTTGAAAGCGGCCCGCGAACCAGAACTTCAGCGCAATGCCCACGACGGCCAGACTCCAGACGATGGCAAAGAGACTCCAGCCCCACGGCCCGCGCAGTGTCACCAGCAGGAACGGGGTGTAGCTACCCGCTATGAGCAGAAAGATCGCCGCATGGTCGAACTTGCGCAGGATTCGCTTAGCTTCGGCCGACCGAAAACTGTGATAAAGCGTCGAGGTGGTGTAGAGTACCACCAGCGAGGCGCCGAAAATCGTCGTGCCGGTAATTACCCATGCATCACCGCGCAGGCTGGAGATCGTCGTCAGCACGATTAGTCCCACGACGCTCAACACCGCTCCGACGCCATGGGTCACGCTATTCGCCAGCTCTTCGCGCGGCGGGGAGATATCGGCGGCGACCATACCAGCACTGTCGCCACTCAAGTGGTCGGGGCAAGGATTGTCACGCGGCGCCGAGTTAATCATTATGGTCAGCAACCCCGGTTGCATGAATTCGTCCCTTCATCCCTCGATGCGTCGGCCCGCTTTCGTGCTGATCGTTATCACGTTGCTTGCCGGGATAGGCTGGCTCGCCATCAAATTGAATCGGAGTTCAGCCGAATTTCGTCACGCGGCAGCCGAGTTCCGCCAGATCCAGTCCCACTCCGTCGCCGAAAACGCCGGTCTGCGCCGTGAAGTGGCCACTTTGCGCAAGGAAACAACCGTCGCCGTGAAGTCTGCTAGCCAAGCGGAACAAGCTGCGCCTCCGGCAAACACCTCGGTCGATATCACGGAATATATCGAAGCGCAGCCTGGCTATGCCGCCTATCGAAAGCGCAGCTTGCAGGACCAGATTTTTCTCCGTTACGGCGATTTGAAATCGCTCAACCTTGAGCCCGAGAAACTGCAGCAGTTGCAGCAGCTGCTAGTCGATCAGCTGGCCGCTCCAGGCGACGCCATGGCCGCTGCCCAAAAACAAGGTATCCCCTTCGCGTCATCCGCCTATAACGAACTGATCGGCGTGGCTACCCAGCAGGCCGGGGCGGCCATTCTTAACTTTCTCGGCAAGGCTGGATATGCTGCGCTGCAGGCCCGCCAGCAGCACATCCAGCTCCTCGCGACCGTGCAAAACGATCTCGGCGTCAGGTTGGCGCTTGCCGGCGATCCGCTCACAGCGGACCAGACCGGGGCAATGACCGATCTCATGGTCCAATTTCGTCAGCGGGGTTAC
>JBDTJA010000296.1:0-11738 GCA_039936075.1 Opitutaceae bacterium
GTACGGTGCGCGCGATTGCCGAGGTGCTCGGTCACGATGACGTCGCCAAGCTGGCGCAGCAGACCCTCGACGAGGAGGGCGCCACGGACAAGAAACTGACTGAGATCTCCACGGAGGTGAACGCCGCGGCGTTGGACGAAGGCGACGACGAGTAAGCCCGTTCGCGGCCGAGGGCATTCACCCGCCTGTCCCGCGGCCCTTCCTCAAGGGCAACGAGACACGGCGGAATTTTCTATTTCTGCCAGATCGCGACGTGCCGGCACGACGATCCCGTTCGGCATGGAGAAAACGCCCTGCGGAGCACCGCGCCGATCCCGACGCACCGAGTTTCGCAGCTCAAACCACCCAAAGATCCCGCAGCCTGCCCGCACGCTCAACTCTTCGGGGGCGCTTGGTAGCTGCGGGGAAAAACCACTCGGAACGTGGTACCGGTTGCCGCGGAGCTGGCCAACTCGATACTGGCGTCCAGCAATTCGGAAAGCCGCTTCACGATGGAAAGCCCAATACCCTCGCCGGTCCGTTGGTGCTGCCGGGTTGCACGGACCGGTCCGCCGACGGGTGCAGGCAGGACGGTGGGCTTCTCACCCGTTTGGCGGGCCGCTTGCTCCGCGGCGTCGCGCGCGCTGTCCGTGGCCTCGGTCAAGCGCGCAGCAATCGGTGCTCCCGGGCCGTCCAGCAGGCCGGGCCCCGTGTCCTTGACGATCACCCACCAGCGGTCTTTTTCCTCGGCCCAGCTGACTGTCACCCCGCCTTGCTCGGTGTATTTGAGGGCATTGAACAGGAGATTTTGCACCAGACGGCGGACTTTGACCGCATCGCCCTCCACCATCAAAGTCGCGGGTCCGGCGGTTTTGAGAAAAAGCTTTCTCGCGTCAGCGACCGGGCGGGTCGTGACGCAAAGCTCCTCGAGCAGGTTCGCGACATCGAACGACGCGAGTTCCCGCTGTTCCAGCCCGGCCTCCAAGCGAGCGAGCTCCATGAGCTCGGCGACCATTGTCCCGACGGCCTCGATTCCCTGTTGGACGAGGCTCGCGAACTCCACCCGCTCTTCCTCTGCGATGCCCGACGTGCGGAGGACTTCCGCCGCAGAGCTCACCGACTGCACGTTGCCGCGCAGATCGTGCACCGCTTGGCGGATCAAGGCGGCGCGCTGCCGCTCCAGTTCATTTACCTGCGCAAGCGTGCGCTGCAAATCCTGGACGTGGCCGGCGGCTTCCGCCCGCTGCAATTGCGAATACTGCCCGGCACTTTTATTGATGCCCTCGTTGATGAGGCTCATCAACTCACGGTGGGCGACCGTCAGGGTGACGCGGCTCATCTCGGGGTGAGCGGAGGCAAACGCTTCGATTTCCTCGAAGACGCAAAGGTGCAGGTGACCCCATTCGTGCATTAACTCGGATAGTTGGTAGCCCTGCTGCCAGCGTTGCAGCCCATGTTTCACATCCTGCGCGGACTTGTCCTGATCCGCAGTGGCCGCCTGACTGCCGCCAGGACGCGCGCACAGTTTGCGCTGAAACGCATCGAGGAGCTGGGGAATGTGATCGTTGAACTCGGTGCGAGTGAGAAAACTGATCGTGGTCTGCACCGGGTCTTTCCCCGCCGCGGCATGCCAGGCCTCGAGCAAAGCGGCACGGCGGGACGCCAGGTGTACGCTGAGGGCGATCAGGTGAGTGAGATTTACGTCCGACACGTGACCAGCCTGCATTTCTCCGGCGGCATGGCGAATGCCGAATGGCCCACTGTAAAAGATTCCCGAGCCACCGGGGATGGACTTGAGCCGCAAATCAGGCAGAGGGCGCCAGCTTGAAAATGCGCTGCGGCGCAATGGCCCACAGGGTTTCGTCGGGCGCACGCCGCGTGTTCCACGGCGTGCCCGCGGCCCACGGCGAAAACGCCGGCAGGATCAGCCGGCGGGGCGCGTCCACCAGCGCCGGCAGTTTCAACCGGCCCCCAGCTCCGTCGGACCACGACACTGCGGGATGGTGATGGCCCACGATCTCCAAGTGGTCCGGGGGGACCGCGGGGCTTTCGTTGCCGTGGTGAAAAAAATACCCGTCGCGGCCCAGACTTCCCACCCGGACGCGTTGCCAGCGGATGTCATGATTGCCCGCCAGCACCGTGGTCGGCGGCAACGTGGCATCGGTGAGAAAAGCCTCCGCGGCCGCGCGACCCGCGAGCGCATGGAGCGAATCGCCGAGCCACAGCATCTCCGCCGGCTGGTAGTCGGTCAGGAGGCTGCGGAGCCGCGCGGCAATTTCCTCATCGCCCCAGATCGGCAGGAGGTTGCCCCGCGCGCGGTGGCTGACGGCATAGCCCCAATGGAGGTCGGCAACGACGAGCAAGCGGGGCCGGGAAAGCCACAGCGCGCGGCGGTTGTCGAGCCAGACGTCAGGCCGGATCGGGGTGGGCGGTGGCGGGCGTTTCTCGGCCATACATGTCGTGGTAAAGTCGCTCGATGGTGGTTTCGGGATCCTCGAGGGTCATGGTCTCCTTGATCTTGCTCACATAAATCCCAAAGGAAAACGGACTCACCCGATCGAGCTCGCGCAGTTGCCACGGCAGCGTCGCCGCATGCTCGAGAAACGCGATCGCGCGCGGCAGGTCGAGGAACCGCAGGATGACGTCGGCATAAGCCTCGCCCAGCAGCGGATGATCGGGTTCATGGCGTCGCAGGACGTCAAAGATGATCTCGGCACTGAACTGCAACGCCCGCGCGCCCCGCTCGGCGCCGTGCACGCGGCGTGGAACCATCAGGCCGGTCTGCGACACGCCGCGGAACATCCATTTCACCAACGACGACTCCGCCAGCGCGGCGCGCATGGCGGTCTCGGCGCCTGCCCGGCGGAACAGCGGCTTCCATTCGTCGAGCGTCATCTCCTGGAACGAGCGCAGCGACAGGAGAAAACCGTAATCGTCGATCGTCACGAGGGCGTTGCCGCCCTTGGTTTCCTGAATGCGCTGGGCGACGATGCGCGAGAGCGCGTCATTGGCGGAGCGGCCGATGAGCGAATGAAAGAAATAGTGCACGCGATCGCTCTCAGGCTCGCGATAGCGTTCGACGAGGAAGAAATCCGCGGTGGGAATGGCGGAGATGGCCGCCTGCAACGCAAAGTGTTTCCCCAGCGCGGCGGCATTGCCCTTCGACAGGTGGTACTCGTGCTGCAGCCAGGCGACCCCCTCCGCGGACGAACGTGCCGCCATCGCCGTTCGCAGTCGCACGACCTCGGCGGCGAGGCCCGACGCGAGGGGCATCTTGCTGGCGTACCAGCGGGGAATCGTGGGCAGGGATTTATCAGCCCGCTTCACCTTGGCGGTGAGGAGGTGGGTGCTGACCAGCCGGATGCAGCGGCCGTTGAGCACGAAGACATCACCCACGCGCAGGCGGTTCATGAATGACTCTTCCACCTGGCCGAGTTTGCGGCGGCCGAGCTGCACCTGCACCATGGTCTCCGTGGTGATGGTGCCGATGTTCTGGTACAGGCTGCGTGCGACGCGAGGCGACGTCAGGGCCAGGTGACCACTGCTGTCGACGAGCACTTTGCCAAACACATCGCGGTACTGGCGCTCCAGCGAAATCCCCCCGCCCGCGAGGTAGCGCAGCACCCGGTCAAAGTCGCTGCGCGCGAGCGCGCGAAAGGGATAGCTGCGCCGCACGAGGGCATACGCTTCGTCGGGCGTCACGCTCCCGTAGATCGCCAGCCCCACCAGGGTCTGCGCGAGGACGTCGAGCGGATTCTCGTGCGGCCGGACCGGCTCAAGCGTCCGCTGCTCCATCAGGTGGGCGGTGGCGGCGCACTCCGCGAGGTCGTTGATATTCGACGCCACGAGCAGGCCGTGGCTCATGGCGCCCATCGAGTGGCCGGACCGGCCCATGCGCTGGAGAGCGCGGGCGACGCCCTTCGGCGCGGACACCATGATGACCAGGTCGATCGACCCGATATCGATGCCCATCTCGAGCGAGGTCGAGCAGACGACGGCGCGCAATTCGCCCCGGCGCAAACGGTCCTCCACCTCCAACCGCACACCGCGGTCGAGCGAAGCGTGATGCACCTCGATCAGGGCCGCCAACTGCGGGAGTTCCTGTTTCAGCCGCAGCCCGATGGTTTCGGCGCCGCTGCGGGTGTTGGTGAAGATGAGCGTCGTGCGTTTTTCCAGCAGGAGCGCGCCGAGCTCCTGCAGCACGCGGGTGGCGGTGTAGCCGGCGGGGGGATAGGCGTTTTCCCGGAGCGGAGAAAATACCTCGATGCGGGCAGCTTTACGCTCGGTGACCTCGGCGATCCAACAATCCCTTCCCGGGCCGACGAGAAACTCTGCCACGGTCTCGAGCGGGGCAATCGTCGCGGAGAGCCCGATGCGAATCAGCGGATGCGTCCCGATTTCCTCCAGGCGCTCGGCGGAGACCATGAGCAATGCGCCGCGTTTGTTTTCGGCGAGGGCGTGGAGTTCGTCCGCGATCAGGAACCGCGTGGTCCGCAACGCTGCGATCCAGCTGGGTTGGCTGAGCAGCAGGCTCAGGCTTTCGGGCGTGGTGACGAGGATGTGCGGCGGCTTGCGCTTCTGGGCGGCGCGCTCCTTCGGCGTGGTGTCGCCGGTGCGTGCGCCCACGCGGACCCAATCCCAGCCGAGCTCGGCCAGCGGTTGTTGCAGGTTTTTTTGCAGGTCGTACGCGAGCGCCCGCAGCGGCGAGACATAGATGGCGATGATGCCGGCAGGGGTTTCGCCACGCGCATGCGCCTTCGCGAGCCAGTCGAATACGCCCAGAAAGGCCGCGAGAGTTTTGCCGCTGCCGGTCGGGGAGGAGAGCAGGGTCGAGTGTCCGGCGAGAATTTCGGGCACCGTGATGCGTTGGGCAGCGGCGAATTTTCCGAAACGGCCGATGAACCAGGCCGCGAGCTCCGGATGCAGACCGGCCTGGAGCGCCGCCTCGGTCAAACGCGGTTCAGTGACGCGGTGAAACATCGGCGAAGGCGTGATGCCCGGCAAGGCGTCGGCAGGTTTCCAGCGTGTCGATCTCCGCGACGGTCTTGTCGGTGCGGATGCGATTGATGCGGGGAAAACGCAGCGCGAAACCGCTCTCATGCCGGTCGCTCGGTTGAATGGAATCAAATGCCACCTCGAGAACGACGTCGGGCATCACGGTGCGGCGCCGGCCTTTCTCTTCCAGCGTGTGAGCCATGAAATGCTGCGTCAGGATGGCGATTTCCACATCCGTGAGACCCGAGTAGGCCTTGCCGACCGTCAACAGGCGGTCGTTCTCCGAATCACGGATGGCGAAGGTGTAATCGCTGAGCACGTCGCGCCGTTTGCCGTGACCCAGCTCAACCGCGACCACCACGACATCGAGCGTCGCGTAGGCCTTCTTCAGCTTGAGCCACGCCAATCCGCGCCGGCCGGGCGTGTAAGCGCTGGCCGGATCCTTGGCCATCAGGCCTTCGTTGCCGCGATGGCGGGCGGCGAGAAAGGCGGCCTCAATCTCGAGCGCCGACGACGCCTGTTGGATCGGGGCCAGAACAAAACGCGCCGGATTACCCGCGAGCAGTTCGGCCAGCAGCGTTCGGCGCGCGCGCAGCGGTTCGGTGAGGAGCACCTGTCCGTCGCGCCACAATAAGTCGTAGAACGAAATGGAAACGGGAATTTCCTCGCCGAGGAAAAAGTCGTCGCCCTTGCGCCCGAGGCGCTTCTGCAGTTCGGCAAACGGGAGCGCCCGGCCCGCGCGCCACGCGAGCAATTCACCGTCGCCGATGAAATCACCCGGCAGCGCGAGCGCCGCCTGCACGAGGTCGGGAAAATTCGCGGTGATGCGATGGAGGTCGCGGGAATAGAGTTCCACGCGAGAGCCCTGCTTGTGGACCTGGCAGCGGATGCCGTCATATTTCTCCTCGAGCCACACCGGGGGATGGAGCCGCGCCAGGATGGCGGCCGCGGTGGGTTCAGGACTCGCAAGCATGAATTGCAGCGGATGAAACACGCGCAGCTGGATTTGCCCGAGCTGATGCCGCCGCGCGGCCCGGGTCACTGCGGCGATGTCACCCGAGAGCATGCTGGCCTCGCGAACCGTGGCGAGCGGCTCCCCGGAGGCCAGGGCCACGGCTTCCTCGACCAGGCTTTCCTTCAAGCCAATCCGCAGGTCGCCCGTGATGATCTTGATCAGATACTTCGCCTCCAACGCGCTGAGCCGGCGCAGATATTGGCTCATTAATTCCAATTTCGCCGCCGGCCCGCGGGCCGCGGCCGACTCATCAAAGAAGGCGGCCACGTCCGCGAGTTCAGTGCGCTGCGGCTGCGTCCGGCCCTGCAAGACGAGCCCGGCGGCCTCGCCGCTGTCGGCGAACTGCCGATAGGCGGCCCGGAGATCCGCTTCAGTCACGCCCGCGACCGCTAGCACGGCGCGCTTCAGGATGGCCCAGCCGAGGTTTAGCGTGCGATCCTCGGCCTGCGCGAACGCCCGGCCAGTGAAAAAAGTGGCCGCGAGGGCGGCATCGTCGACCGCAAGTTCCCCCAGATAAGCCGCGAGGGCGGCGGTTTTGTCCAGTTTGCTAGCCGTGGCCTTCACGCGATCCGCGACCGCGGCAAAACACGCAAAGGAACCGCTGGCGGACGCATCGGGCGCGTCGGTCACGATGCGCGATGAAGGCGCGGCCGACCTTGCCAGGGCGGAGGCGGGCGGAGGCAGAATGTCCAAGTCGAGCTGGTTGTCCTGGCCAATCGCCCACGCCTCGACGCCGCGCTCGCGCAGGGTGCGGGCAAACTCGGTGGCAAAGCCGTGCAACGTGAACACTTTTTTTGGCTGCACCCGTTCCACGTAGCGCAGCAAGTCGGGGAAATCCGCGTGGTCAGAGAGGGGAAAAGCCGCGTCGCACTGGTAGCGATAGATCGCATTCGCATCCAGCGCCCAGCCGGTGATCACCGCCGTTCGCCGCCGGCTGATTTTCTTGAGGAAACTCGAACCGGGCGGTTGCGGAGGGCAGATCACGACCTGGCCGGCGAGTTCGGCCGGCGAGAATTCGCGATAGGGCGGAAAGCTGAGCCCCAGTTCCTCGTAAACTTTCGTCAGGCGAAAGGTTGCTGGGTGCAGCATTACGGGCAGTTGCGCGGACGCCAGGCTGCGGAGGAGTTCCTGGCTCTTCCCCAAGCTGTAACCGAACAACACCGGCGTGTCGCCATCCTGCAGCGCGGAGGCGCAAAACTGCTGGATGGCAGCGAGTACATCGGCAGTGGGTGGGAAAACATACTGCGGGAGGCCGAAGGTCGTCTCCATGATGAGCACGTCGGCCGCAGGGGTCGCGCATGGTTCGGCGGAAAGCCCGGGCCGCAACTTGAAGTCACCGGTGTAGAGGAGCGTGCCGTGTTGCTCGTGGGCGAGGAGCGACTGCGCGGACCCGAAGATGTGGCCCGCAGGGAAAAGTGTGACCGCGCATTCGGGCGTCAGCGGTTCGGTTTGGCCAAACGGGAGCACGTGTTCAATGCGTTCCGCCGGCATCCGGGCGCGCATGAGCCGGGCGGTGCCTTCGGAGCAGAGGATCTCGCGATGCGCCGCGAGGTGATCGAAATGCGCGTGCGAGACAAATGAGCGGGCCACGGGCACCCGCGCATCCAGCCACCACGCGATTTGTGGCAACCAGACGCCCTGATCAAATTTTAGGTCCCAAGCCATGCGGTGGTCGTGAAGTCCGTCAGCGGTCCCGTGCCCAACCCGGGCGCATCGCCACTGAAGAATGACGGACAGAGTCCGTTTAGGCCGGGTCCGGTTCCGTACCGCGCGCGGTTTCCCGAGCGCACCGAACTGGAGGAGGGGAAAGGCGCCTGATCGCTGGCTCAGAGCATGCGCCAGATAACCAACGCCCAGAGGAGCAGGAAAATCTCCAACGCGGTGGTACCGAGTGTAACGATACTGTGGGGGCGGAAAATGAGCAGGG
This sequence comes from Opitutaceae bacterium, assembly GCA_039936075.1. Lineage (GTDB taxonomy): Bacteria > Verrucomicrobiota > Verrucomicrobiia > Opitutales > Opitutaceae > Opi-474. The sequence goes on from JBDTJA010000296.1 coordinate 7,917, forward strand.
AGGCCAGGCGGTACCCGACCATCGGCGCGTAAAGCAGGAGCGAAAACAGGATGCCGATCCGGAAGTACTCTGGATCACGGCCGGCGGCAAAATAGAACAACGCCAGCCCCAGTTGCAGACCGCCGTAGACCACCAGATATTCCGAATGGCCGCCGGCGGTGAGTTCGGTGAACCCAATGGCTCTCGCGGTCTGGGTCAGTCGGACGGTGCAGAACACGGCCAGTGCCGCGTAGAGCGCGGCGTTGACGAAGAGGTAGAGCTGGATCATCGCCGACCCCGCTTAAGGCCAGACTTCGCCGGAGACGCCGGCGCCCGATGGTTTTCCGGTGAGGGCTCCCACGGCCACCTGCAGCAGCGTGATGGTCTTGCCGTATTCCGTGTCCCAGTAATGGCCGTGATCCGGCTGCACGCGAATGACGGTCAGTTCGGGATCATTGACGCCCTTGGTGAACCATGCCTCGGCCAACGGGCTCCAGTATTTTTCCCGCAACGCCGGGCTGTCGCTGATGAACGCCCGGCCCAGCAGGCTGAGGTACTCGGATTTGCCGGGATTGGCGAACAGCAGCTGCACTTGCGGGTGACGGCTGATCTGGCTGTTCTGCGAACTCGAACGGGCGCTGAGAAACCAGACGTTGCCGACTGCATCCACGTGCTGGACGGACATCGGACGGAATTCGAGGGGGACGTGGCCCTCGGACGTGCCGAAGAGGCAAACGCGGATGGAAGTGGCCAGTTCGTGGATCTTTGCGACCGCGGAATCCTGGGCGAGATTCTTATCGGAAGGATTTGGGGAGTTCTTCATCCCATGAAGGACTACGCCAGACTGACCCAGTTCCCGGCGGACGCGTGTTTTTTCTCCCGCGGAGACGAGTCAGGGTCTGGTTGCCCGCGGGTGGACGCTCATGACGGATGAGTCGGACTGTGGGCTAGGCTGCTCGCGGACCGGTGGGTGACTGGTCCTCGGTGGTCGGCGGGTCGACGTGGGCCCGCGAGAGCATTGTCAGCGATCGAGCGTGCGCGTTTTCTCGCCAGCCGCGGGAAAAAATTTGGTCGGAGGCTTGGTCGCGTACTGATAGTCGGCCGCCGCGAGGATTAAAAATCCTGCGCCGCTGGCCAGCCAGAGGGAGCTGAAATAAAAGAGGCACACCAGCACGACGCCGAGCGCGATCAGGACCTTCGTCCGACCCCGCATCTTTTTCGGCCCGATCAAGACGATGCCCAGTCGCTCGGTGGGAAGGACGGTCCAGTCGCGGTCGATCCACAACTGCACCTCCAGAGGAATTTCCTCGGGTTCTTCAGGATTTTTATCGCCGATGCGCATGGTGGGGGAAAGGGCCGGGGTTGGAAGGAAACCGCTCCAAGCAATCGGTTTTAGACCCGAAACCATCCTTTGGACTCGTTCACGGATAGGTGGGTTTCGGGGCGAAGCGAGCCTCAACCGGGTTGGGCCATTGCGCTGCGAGGCTCATCCTGTTAAGGTCGAGGGGAATGATTCGCAAACCATTGCTCACCGGCATGCGCGCCGTGGCCGTCATCGAAGGAGCCAAGGCCGCCATCGTGTTGCTGGCGGGCTTTGGTCTGCTGTCGCTGATCCATCGCGACGTCCAGAGCATGGCGGAACGGATTGTGCGGCATAGTCATCTCGATCCGGCGGATAAATATCCCCGCATCTTTCTTGATGCGGCGGACAAGGTGACGGATGCCCACCTATGGCTGCTCGCGGGTTTTGCGGGGCTGTATTCCCTGGTCCGGGCCATCGAGGCCTACGGGTTATGGAACGAGCGCCGGTGGGCGGAGTGGTTTGCCCTGGCGTCGAGCGCCATCTACCTGCCCGTCGAAATTTACGAGATGTGGCACCGCTTCGGCTGGATCAAGGCCGCAGTGTATCTCACCAACGTGGCCATCGTGGCGTACATGGCCTACGCGCTGTGGCACCCGGCGCAGCAGGACCGCGAGCGGTTGAATATCGCGCGGCCGGCCTCGCCCCCTCCGGCTTGATCAGGCTTCACCCGTCAGCGCCTTGACCGCCGCCGTGCGCCAGTTGAAGACGATGGTGAGGGCGCGGAAGACAAACGTCAGGGCGATCGCGGTGAACGCCGCCCGGGTGGCTGGGACTTCGAGCTCCACCGTGAGAAAAACAAACGTCACCGCACCCGCGAAAGCCGTGAGCACGTAAAACTGGCCCGGCTTGAAAACGAGCGGTTCCTCGCGGGTGAGAATGTCGCGCAGCAAACCACCGCCGACGGCGTTGATTACACCGACCAGGAGCGCGGCCGGTACCGCCAAGCCGGCGTGGAGGGCCTTTTGCGTGCCGAAGGCCGCGTAGGCGCCGAGGCCGACGGCATCGATGATCGCGATGCCGCGATGAAAATGCCTCATGTGTCGGCCCAGAAGTGCGCCCGCGAGCGTGGCGACCACAATCGTCTCAAGATAGCGCGGGTCCGTGAGCAGCGGAGTGGCGCCTTGGTGGTTGATCATCACACCATCGCGGATGAGCCCGCCTCCGAGTCCGGACGCGAGCGCGAGAAAAAACACGCCGACGATGTCATAGCCTCGCTTGATGGCGGCGACAGCCCCCGTCAGGCCGAAAGCGAGCGTGGCGCCGAGATCAATGAAGGCGGGAAGCTGGAAGACGGCGTCTTGCATGCGAAACGGGCGCCGGTCAGTAGGTAAAAAACAATTCCTGCAACGCGCGCGGGTCGCTCGTGCGGGTGAGACCGAGCATTAGGAGCACGCGGGCTTTCTGCGGGTTGAGTTCGTCGGCCGCGATGAAGCCGAGTTCGTCGTCAGGGATCTCGAGGTTGCGCTCAACCACTCCGCCACCGGTGCGGGAACTGCGCACAATGGCGACGCCCGCGCGCGCGGCCGCCGCCGTGGCGGACAGGGCGGCTTCGTTGAGGTTGCCGTCGCCGACTCCGGCGACGACGAGACCCTTCGCGCCGGCGCGCACAGCCGCTTCAATCAATTCCCGGCCCATGCCGGCGTACGCATAGACGATATCCACGCGCGGCAGCGCGGTGAGACCTGCGACGGAAAACTCGCTCGCGACGGTGTGCCGGCGCACCGGCGGGGCGTAGAGATGCAGGCGGCCGGCGTGGACGAGACCGGCGAGGCCGCGATGCGAGGTCTTGAAGGTGCCGACCTGGGTGGTGTTTGTCTTGCTGACCTCGCGGGCGAAATGGATCTCATCATTGGCGACGACTAACACGCCGCGGTTGCGCGTGTCGGGATCCGCGGCGACTGCGACCGCGTTGTAAAGATTCATCGGGCCATCCGCACTGATCTCCGTGGCGGGGCGCATCGCGCCGACGAGGACGATGGGTTTCGGGCTGTGCACGACGAGGTTCAGAAAATACCCCGTCTCCTCCATCGTGTCGGTGCCATGCGTGATGACGACCGCGGTAACATCGGGATCGGCGAGCGCGGCCTCCGTGCGGGCGGCGAGCTTCAGCCAGATGACCTCGTTCATATCCTGGCTGCCCAGCGCGACCACCTGCTCGACCTCGAGGCGGGCGAGGGTGGCGAGTTGCGGCACGGCCTGGATGAGCGCGTCGATGGAGAATGCCCCGGCTTGGTAGCTGCGGGAGCCGCCGGTCTGCGCCCCGGCGATGGTGCCCCCGGTGGCGAGCAGTCGGATCCGCGGAAGAGAAGCGGAGGGAGAAGAGTGGGCCATCGGAGCGCTGCACTGTGCACATCATCCGGCGGGATGAAAATACCGAATAAGCCTGCACTCTGCGCTGGAAACGCCGCCCCGGGGATAACAGGTTAGCAGGCCATGACCACTCCCGCCATTCCCCGCGAGTTCAAGCTCGGCCTTGTTGG
>JBDTJA010000297.1:0-6366 GCA_039936075.1 Opitutaceae bacterium
CCGCCGAGGCTAAGTTCGACACTCAGGCCGCGCTGCCGCTTTTTCTCCAGGCCAACGCGCTGCACCCCAACGACGCCGCGATTCTGCAAAAGATCTCCAAGCAATACTCCGACGCCACCGGCGACACCACTGACGTCGCGGAGAAAAAGCGGCTGTGCACCGAGGCTTTGACCTACGCGCAGCGCGCCGTCGCTCTCGAGCCGAAAAATGCGGTCAACGTCCTCTCACTCGCGATCTGCTACGGCAAACTCGCCTCCTACGCCGACACGCGGACCAAGCTCGAGTACTCGCGCCTGGTGAAACGCTACGCCGAGCAGGCCGTCGCGCTCAACCCCGACTACGACTACGCGCATCACGTCCTCGGCCGCTGGAACTACGAGGTCGCCACACTGGGCGCCGGCACTCGCTTTCTCGTGAGCCTGATCTACGGCGGCCTACCCGATGCCTCCACCGCCGAGGGTGTCCGCCAGCTGCAGCGGGCCGTTGAACTCGCTCCGACCAAACCCGCGCATCGCGTCGAGCTTGGTCTGGCCCTGCTCGCCGACGGCCAGCGGGAAGCCGCGCGCCAGACACTCGAGCACGCCCTCACGATGCCGAAATGTGAAAAATACGACGACGAGTCCTTCGCCCGCGCCCGCGCCGCCCTGGCGAAGTTAAAATAAGCCTTTGGCCCGCGAATCACGCGAACGAGCGCGAATGGATATCCGATCCCTCCTGATCCAGGTTGGCTTCAGCCGGATCGTATTCGGGTAAATTCGCGCAATTCGCGGTCAACCGAATCGATTCACCCGGGCAGCACAAACCCCTCCAACTGCGCCTTCAGCTCCGACAAAAATGCCGCCGTGGTCGCCCCGTTGACGACCCGATGGTCAAACGTGATTGAGAGCGTCACGACTTCGGCCGGGGAAAATATCCCGCCGTCGTGCATCATCCGCACGTGCGCCTTGCCCACAAACAGCGTGCTCATCGCCGGGGGCACCACGATCGGGAGCGCCTTCTCAATCCCGAACGCCCCCAGGCTTGTGAGGTTGACCGGTGCCTGCACTTCCTCCGGCTGGCCCGTGTGCGCGGCTTTGACGGCCTTCGTGTAAGCTACGACAAAGGCCGCCCAGTCGAGCCGGTTGCTCTGGCGGATGACCGCCGTTGCCAACCGGTCGCCCTCGAGCGCCACCGCGATGCCAAGTTCAAATTCGGCTTGCTCCCAGATCACGCCATCCTGCGCCACGATGCGGCAGAACGCGGGGTGCTTTTCCATCGTGCGCACCACGCACCACGCCATCATCACGGACGGCGACGGCCCCATCCTGCCCGAGGCTTTTTTCGCGGCCTCGCGCGCCGCCCGAATCGCGGCATAGCGGACATCCATTTCCATGTTCGCCGGCACCACCCGCTCGAGTCGGCGGGTAATCGACGACGGCAACGCCGGTTCGCGTCGCTCACCGAGCGGACTCACGGGGGTAGCTGGAGACGCCGAACGCTGCTGGAGCTGTTGCAAGCTTTGGTTCGTCGCAGGCGCACCGGTTGACGCCGCGATGGCGGCATCGCCGGCGACCAGCGCGATTTCCTGCCCGATCTCGACGATGTCGTCCGCCTTGATCTTCCACGCCTTGAACGTGCCGGTGAACGACGCCTCGATCGGGTAAACCGCCTTGTCCGTCTCGACCTCGCACAGCACATCGTCGTGGCTGACCTTGTCGCCCGGTTGCTTGAGCAACGCGACCACGCGCGCTGAGCGCAGGCCTTCGCCCATGATCGGGACCTTCACGACGATCTCATTGGCAACGGGCACAGCGGAACTTACGGGCGCAGCCGGCTGGCCGGAAGCCGAAACCGAAGGAGCGGAGCCCGCCGTATAGGCCTTATAGGGCCCATGAGCCCCATATCCCGACGTCGCAATCACCCGGCGCAGCGCCGCAACAATCCGCGGCGTGTCGGGCAATGCGGCGTATTCATACACCGGGCTATAACCGATCATCACGTTACCCTTGGAAACCAGGACCGGGGGCGCGACCATCCGGCTCCAGACATCCGGCCGGCCGGCGATATGCGAAATGATCATCTGCCCGACTGAGCAGTTCTCCGTGTCTTCCTGCACGACGATGAGCCGGCCGGTCTTGCGCACCGACTCCTCGATCATCTCGTGGTCCCACGGCACGATCGAACGCAGGTCGATCAGCTCGACGCTGATTGAGTTCCCCACCGCTGCGACCGCCTCAAGGGCTATTTCCATCGTATTGCCCCACGCCACCACTGTGACGTCCCGGCCACCGTGGCGGAGGCGCGCGTGCCCGATCGGCACCGCCATTGCCGGCTCGTCGATCACCCGCTCCGCCCAGAGCATGTGCTTGGGCGCGAGGAAGATCACCGGATCCTCCGAATGCATCGCCGTCCAAAGCAAACCCGCGGCGTCTTCGGGCGTGCTGGGAATGACCACTTTCAAACCGGGAAAATGCGCCATCGCCGACTCGTTTGCTTGCGAATGCCAGAGCGAACCACCCGGCAAGTAAGCTCCGTACGGCGCGTAAATCACCACCGGACACGACCATTTTCCGTACGTGCGCCAGCGGAGCGTCGCCAGGTTTGTCACGAGCTGGTTCCAACCCGGATAAATGAAATCGATGAACTGCACCTCAAACACCGGCCGCTTGCCGTAGCTCGCGAGCCCGCACGCCACGCCGAGGATCGTGCTCTCCGCCAGCGGCGAGTTAAACACCTGACGCGGAAAATCCGTCGAGAGGTTCTGCGTGAGCCGGAACACTCCACCTTTCGGATCCTCAATGTCCTCACCAAAAATCAACCGGTCCGGATCGGAATCGAGCCCCGCGCGCAGTGTGAGATTGATGACATCGCCCATGCGATATTTACCCGGCCGCAACACCTCCTCATCGAGCTGCGCGGGCGGCGAGGAAACATTCGTCTCGAGCTCGTTCGCGACGGGATTCTCCGCCGACTCCGCCGCCGCGTAGTCGAGGCGCACACGCTCCTTGATTTCCTTGTCAAGCTGGGCGTACTCCGCCTCGGTGAGGTTACCCTCGACGATGAGCTGCGCCTTCAGCGTCTGCAACGGGTCGCGTTCACCGAGCGACGCCAGCTCCTCCTCGCTGCGGTAAATCGCCTGGTCGTCCGAGCTCGTATGACTCGAGAGCCGCTCCAACTTCAGCCAGAGCAGCACCGGCCCGTTCCCGGCCCGGATCTCGGCGATGGCGGTTTTTGTCGCCGCGTGCACCGTCTCGACGTCCCAGCCTTCGATCATGCGCCATTGCTCCTCGTTGAGTACGCCCAACGCGCGGGGCGTCGTGTGACGCGTCGGCGTGCTGATGCCGAAACCGTTGTCTTCGACGACGAACAGCACCGGCAACTTCCGTTCCTGCGCGAAACACAGCGCCTCATAAAAATCCCCCTGCCGCGTCGAGGCGTCGCCGACCGTCGTGATGACGAGGCTCTTCTTCCCATCGAGCTGCATGCCCCACGCCATGCCACACGCGGGCAAGAGTTGCGCCGCCGTCGGCGTCGGCACGCTCCAGATGTTCAGCTCGCGATAACTGTAGTGCGACGGCATCTGCCGGCCGCCCGACGACGAGTCGCGCTTCGCCATGTAATCGAGCGCCAGCTGCTTCGTCGTCACGCCGCGCCCGAGCACCAGGCCGCGGTCGCGATAATATGGCACAACGAAATCGTCAGGCAGCAGTTGCACGCCCGCCGCGACCAGCGCTTCGTGGCCACGGCCGGACACATGGAAGTGTCCTTTGCCCTGACGGTTGAGATTTTCCTCCCGGAGATCGCCATGACGACTCTCCAGGATCGTCATCAGCAGGCGGCGCTTAAGTTCGGGGGTCAGACGAGAAGCAACAATGGAAGGCATGAGACTCCGGGTTCGGGAGTTGAGGTTATTTTATGACGCGACGCTCACCCAAAAGCCCGTCGACGCAAAGCGTTTTCGGCCGTGGCCGCGCCCCGGAGCCGCATTGCCCGCCCCGATGAACAACCGAACACCAGAATTTTTCCACGGATTACACCAGCGGACATACATCAACCCCACGGGTGGGCCGAGCGCTCCGCGCGCGGCATCCGAGTCACGCGGAGATCTCCCGCGTGCTGAACGCCATCGTTCTCCGCCCGCTCGGTTATCCCGACCCCGGCCAGCAGCTCTCCTTACACGATACCCATGGTACCAATGCCCCGCCCGGCATGGTCACGCGGACGGTCTACTTTCAAGCCGCCCCAATGCTCCTCGCGTAGTGCATCAAGCCACCGCGGAAGGCGGGAAAACCCGCGCCCATCAACAGCGCGAAATCGGCATCCTCGGGCGTTTTGAGCACACCTTCGTCAAGGACGCGCTTCGTCTCGTCGATCATCACGCGATTTAACCGCTCCGTGATCGTCGCGGCCGTCAGCGTTGATTTCATGGTCGGTGCGAATTTCTCCATCGCGGCGTTCTGCGCCTCCTTGCTTTCGCCGTAGGTGTAGAACCCGGTGCTCGCGCCGTTTTTGCGGCCCTTCATCCCGGACTCCAGCATACGCCGGCACACGCTCGTGCTTTTGAAACGCTCCGGGAAATAGTGCGCCATCTCTCCGAAAATAAAATCCGTCACGTCCACCCCCACCTCGTCGATCAGCCGCATCGGCCCCATGGGCCAGCCCCAACCGCGCAGCGCGGCGTCGAGCGTTTCGGTCGACACGCCCTGCTCCCAGAGCTGGCAAGCTTCGTTGAGGTAATAAAAGAGGACGCGCGTCACCAGGAAGCCCGGCGACGACCGGCAAATGACCGGCGTCTTCCCGAGGGCCTTGGCGAACGCGAGCGTGCGTTCCGCCGTTTCCCGTGCCGTGTGTGGGCTCAACACGAGTTCGACGAGCGGCATCCGGCTGACCGGATTGAAAAAATGCAGGCCGATCGTCCGGCTGGGCGAGGTCGCCGTCGCTGTCACTTCCTCGATGGGCAGAGCCGAGGTGTTCGAAGCCAGAATGCAGTCCGGCGGCACCACCTTGGAGAGTTCGGCAAAAAGGGCCTGTTTCGCGGCGACATTTTCGACGATGGCTTCGATCACAAGGTCGCACTCGCCAAAGCCCGCCCAAGCCGTGGTTGTCTCCACGCGCGCCAGTCCCGCGGCGGCCGCCTCAGGTTTCATTTTTTTCCTCGCCACCGCCTCGTCGAAACCGCCGCGAATCACCGCCAACCCGCGTTCGACGAATTCCGGCTTCACGTCGCGCAGCACGACAGCGTGACCGCGGGCCGCGCACCATTGCGCGATGCCCGCGCCCATCACGCCCGCGCCGATCACGCCCACCTTCTTGAACGGCGCCGGCGAGGCAGCAGCAGTGTTCGCCGGAAACCAAGCCTCCACCGTGAGCTTCTTCACCGCGTCCTTCAGAAAGAAAACGTAAATGAGATTCTTGCATACGTCGCTCGCCGTCATCTCGCCAAACGCCCGCGCCTCGATCTCCAGCGCCGCCTCGACCGAAATGCCGGCGGTTTGCTCAACCACCTCGATGACTTTCATCGGAGCCGGCTCGTGGCCGCGGGTTTTCTTCAGGGTCGTCGTCCGTAGCCCGGAAAAAATCGCCGAATCCGTGGCGGGTGGGGTCGCGCGCGCAGGCTTCCCGCTCGACGCCAGTCGCAGCGCGGCAGCCTTGGCGCGGGTCTTGAGCTCAAGCGTCGGGACGACTTCGTCCACGATCCCCGTCCGCAGCGCGTCCGCCGCGGGGAGGAGCGCCGCTTTCAAGATCACGTCGAGGGCCGCCGCCGCCCCGATGAGCCGCGGCAACCGCACCGATCCGCCCCAGCCGGGAATCGTCCCGATGCTGGTTTCCGGCAGACCGATGACCGTTTCGCGTGCGTCGCTCGCCACGCGCCAATGACACGCCAGCGCCAACTCCGTGCCACCGGCGGCGCAGGCGCCGTGAACCGCGCACACCACCGGTACCTTGAAATTCGCCAGCAGCGAGAAACACGCCTGGGCTGCGCGTCCGATCGCGGTGGCCTCCGTGGCACCCTGGACCTGCGCAAGCCATTTCAAGTCGGCGCCCGCGATGAAAATGCGCTCCTTGGCGCTGCACACGACGACCGCCAACACCGGCGCCGACGCAAGCGCGGCGATGGCGGCGCGCAGATCGGCGAACACCGCCGGCGTGAACACGTTCACCCGCGAGACTGGGTCGTCGAACACGATCCAACCCACGCGATCGCTGTCCACGGAATGGGTCACAGTTGGGTTCATGAGATCAGGGAGGATGCTACCCGCGCCCGCCGAGTAAACCGCTGATAGGGCTGTCGCACAGATTTTTAGGATAGCCACCACGAGGCTCAAAAAGCGCAAAAATGTCCGCGGCCTTGCCTGTCCCCGGGTGGACCGTGCGCTCCGCGCGCGG
>JBDTJA010000298.1:0-6945 GCA_039936075.1 Opitutaceae bacterium
CCGACGCCGACGGTGTGTTTCGTGCTGACGAACGGCTCGAACACACGGTCGCGGATCTCGGGATCCATGCCGCGGCCATGGTCATCAATCCGGATCTCGACGAATGGGTCGCGGCCGGGCTTCTCCACTCGACGCGTGTGGATGGAGATGGGCCGGGATTCGCCGGCGGCGGCATCGTAGGCTTCCCAAGCGTTAATGAGGACTTTGGAAACGACCTCCTCGAACACCTCGTAATTCGTGTCTATCTGCAGGTCGCCGAGCGGATTTTCGATCGTGACGGGAGCGGCCGCGAGCTTGTTGTCGGTTTGGAAGCGCACGACGCTGCTCTCCAGCAGTTGCTGCAGGTTGCCCTTCGTGAAAGGCGGATAAGTCCGCACCACGAGCAGGCTGAGCTGTTTGATGATCGAGACGATCCGGGCAACGGCACTGTCAATCTGCGCGGCGTTCTTCTTCACCTGTTCTGGCTTCTCATGGTAGGCCTTGATGAGATCGAGATGGCCGATGACAACGCCGAGGAGATTGTTGAGATTGTGCGCGATGCCTTGGGTGACGGCGCCAATGGTGGCGGCACGACGAGCATCCACGAGCCGCTTCTGCAGCGCGGTCATCTCGCGGTTGATGGCGAGGAAACGAAGCTGGGTTTGAACGCGGGCCAGCGTTTCATCCAAATCGATGGGCTTGGTGATGTAGTCCACGGCGCCGACTCCCAGACCTTCAATTTTACCCTCCTTTGACGTGCGCGCGGTGACGAAAATGATGGGAATGGCCTTGGTGTCACTGGAGGCCTGAAGGCGCCGGCAAACCTCGATGCCGTCCATGTCGGGCATCATAACGTCCAGCAGAATCAGGTCCGGCTTGGCCTTATTCACGAGGTCCAGGGCCTCAATTCCGCTGTAGGCGGGCACCACATGGAGGCCTTCACGCTCGAGCCGGCGCTTCAGCAACTGAACGTTAATCGGCTGGTCATCGACAACGAGAATGGAGGGAGCAGGGGTCATTTCGCGGTCGGAATCAAAGGGAGGGAAGTTGCCAAGCGCAAGCTAGGCCGTGCCCTGGAGACGGAACGCTTTAACGGTGTTTTTCATCAGCATGGCGACCGTCATGGGGCCGACTCCGCCCGGAACCGGCGAGATTTTGCTGGCCACCGCCGAGACGGTGGGAAAATGCACATCACCCACCAGGCGGAAGCCGCTTTTCTTCGTGGCGTCGGGGATGCGGTTGACTCCGACATCAATCACCACGACGCCGGGCTTGACCATGTCGGCCGTGATAAATTCGGGCCGGCCGATGGCGGCAACGAGCACATCGGCCTGGCGGGTGAGCGCGGGCAGGTTGGCGGTGGCAGAATGGCAGATTGTAACCGTGCCGTTGGCACCGGCTTTTTTCTGCAGTGCAAGCAACGCGATCGGCTTGCCCACGATGAGCGAACGACCGACGACGACGACATGCTTGCCCTTCAGGTCCACGCCGCTGCGCGCCAGCATTTCCATGATGCCGGCGGGTGTGCAGGCCACGAAACCGGTGTCATCCTCCTGGGCGACCTTGCCGAGATTGAGCGTGTTGAATCCATCCACATCCTTCGCAGGGGATACGCGCCGGAAGACCTCCACCTCGTTGATGTGCTTCGGCAAGGGGGACTGGACGAGAATGCCATGCACGTCCGGATCGGCATTGAGCTCGTCGATTTGCGCGAAGAGCTCTTCTTGCGAAACCGTGACCGGCGGCAGGATCACGCGGCTGGTGAGGCCGATCTCGGCGGCGGTCTTCTCTTTCTTCGTCACGTAAGAGAGCGACGCGGGATCATCGCCGACGCGGATGAGCGCGATGCAGGGTTTGCGTCCGCTGATGCCAGCGACCTCAGTCTTGAGTTCTGCGATCAGGATCGCGGCGATTTTATTTCCGTCGATGAGCTCCATGAGAAGAAAAGAAAGCCGACCATCGGAGGACGGCCGGCAAAAGAAAGGAAGGGTTATTTGAGCTGCAGGCTCTCGACCACGATCACGATGTCCTTGCCGCCGGGCACCGACTTGGCGGCGCCGTAGATGACCACGTGGCGGTCGATATATTTGTTGAGCTGTTCCGTGAGGAGCAACTTGCTGATGTCCAAGTAAGCGTAACGTGTGCCACCGTCGTCATCCAGGGCCCAGTCATAGGGCCGGCGGTGCTTGAACACACTGCGCGTGGAAACGAATTTGCCCTGGATCAGCCGGGGCAGGGTGCTCGATCCGCCGTCACCGAGATTCATCATCGGCACGGCGCGGCCGGCCGTCGTCACCCCGTACGCGACGGGCGCGACCGGAGGGGCTGACACCGGCTCGCCCGGCGCTTCGGTGGTCGTTGTCGTGGCCAAGGCCGTCGGCGCCGGATAAGTGGACGCGTCGGAAACACGGATGTACCCGATGATTTTCTTCTGCAGTCTGATCTGCGTCCATTTGCCGTGCAGGCCGGTGATGTTGGACACGTCGCCTTTCGCCATGGTGGCCAGGACCCCAGACGCAGGCGTGGGCGCGAGGTGGATGGGGGCGCCGACGCGCACATCGAGGCTCTTCAGGATATCCTTGTTCAAGACGTACCCGTCAAAAGGACCGGGCAGCTCGACGGCCATCCAATCGGCCGGCGTGTTGGCGAGCGTGGAACCCGAGGTGGGGACGGGTTCGCTGCCGGCGTTCAAGACCGTAATGGTGGGCGATGCTTCGTCGGGCTTGATGTGGACCGCGGTGGCGGCGATCAGGGGCGCGGCCGCCGCGGCCGCGGTGGTCGCCAGGAAAACGGCGAGGAGACGGAGTTGGGACTTCATGGTCAGGATTCGACGGGAGTGGTGGAGGCTTCAAGGGCCGCGTGCGGAGTGCGCGGCGAATGAAAGAGCATTTCGATCTCTTTCGTAGAAAGGACTTTCATGGCGCGCAACGGGATTCCCTTCACCTGCAACGCCCCGATTTGGTAGCGTCGGAGGCGCTTCACATCGTAGCCGAGGGTCGTGAAGAGCAGGCGGATTTCGCGTTTCTTACCGTGGTGCATATGCACATCGAGATTGGTCGCCGTGCGACTGGCGCCGGCATTGATCAGCGCCGCGCGCTCGACCTTGAGCCGCTCGCCCTCGAGCACGATGCCTTTCACGAGCAGGGGCAGGCGGCTCGCGGGGTAGGGCTGCTTGAGGACGACATGGTAGCGCTTCACCACCACGTTGGATGGATGCATGAGCCGGTGAGCGAGATCGCCGTCGGTGGTGAGAATCACGAGACCTTCACTGTCCATGTCGAGCCGGCCCGCGCAGAAAAACCGGTATTTGGATAACTCGCGCGGCAGCACGCTGAAAATCGTGTCGGTGTGATGCGGATCCTCGTTGGTGCACACCAGGCCGCGCGGCTTGTTCATCGCCAGGGTGATCTTGGGCTGAGCAACGATTCGGACGGGTTTGCCGCTGACGGTGACCTTGTCCACCCCGGGTGTAACCTTTTGACCGAGAGTGGCCTTGGTCCCATTGACCCAGACCTCGCCTTGGGCGACGAGCGCCTCCGCCGTTCGCCGCGAGCACATGCCGGAATCGGCGATAAATTTTTGCAGGCGGATGGGTTCGGAGTCGGACATAAAGAGGTGGCCAGTTGGCGGGAGTTTTTCGGACGTAGCAAGCCTGCGCGCGGCGCGAAACCGTGCTTGCCAGCGCGGACGGTGCGCCGCTTTCATGCGCGCAGCCATGTCTGCTCCCGCTGACGCTTCCGCCTTCTCCAAGGACAACCCATTTCCCGCCCGGATCATCGACAACCGGTTGTTGAACAAACCCGGTTCGGTGAAGGAGACCCGCCACTTCGCCGTCAGCCTCGCTGGCAGCGGCCTGCATTACAAGGCAGGCGACTCGTTGGGCGTGTTCGCCGGGAACCGCGAGTCTGAGGTCACCGAGATTTTGGAGCGGATTGGAGCCACCGGCGACGAACTTGTGTCGCCCGTCATGCTTAAATTACCCGCGCCGATTCCCCTGCGTGAGGCGCTGATGGCGAAACTCGCGCTGGCGAGCCCACCGCGGAAGATGGTCGAGACGCTGGCCGCCAAGGCGACGCACGCGGACGAAAAGTCCAAACTCACCGGCCTCCTCGCCCCGGAGGCGAAGGAAGTGCTGATGTCCTACCTCGATGTTCGGGAGTTCGTGGACCTGCTCGCAGAATATCCGAGTGCGAAGCTCACGCCCCAGGAGTTGGTGGATCATATGCGCCGGCTGATGCCGCGGCTTTATTCAATCGCCTCTTCGCCGAAGGTTTATCCCGAGGAGATCCATCTCACGGTCGCCGTGGTGCGCTATGAAGCCAACCATCGCGAGCGGGTGGGGGTTTGCACGACGTTCCTGGCGGATCGCGTGGAGGTAAACGCGACGCCGACGCCGGTTTTCGTTTCCCACTCGCATTTCGGACTGCCCGACGACGGCTCGAAGGACGTGATCATGATCGGACCGGGCACGGGCATTGCACCATTCCGGGCGTTTGTGCAGGACCGGATCGCGAGCGGAGCGACGGGACGTAACTGGGTGTTCTTTGGCGACCAGCACAAAGCCACGGATTTTCTCTATGAGGAAGAGTGGATGGCGTGGCTCGCGCAGGGTCGGTTGGCGCGTCTCGACACGGCTTTTTCACGCGACCAGACCCTCAAAGTTTACGTCCAGGATCGCATGCGTGAAAACGCGGCGGAGCTTTGGTCGTGGATCAAAGGGGGTGCCTATTTCTACGTCTGTGGCGATGCCAAGCGCATGGCCAAGGACGTGGACACGGCACTTCTCGACGTCATCGCGCAGCAGGGAGGGATGGATGCGGCGGCGGCGGCGGAGTACATCAAGCAAATGAAGAAGGACAAACGCTACCAGCGCGACGTTTACTAACTTCGGGCAGAATGGTCGTCGGGCGCCAAACGCTCCGGTGGGCCGGCTGATGACGCCTCCTTACCGTTGAAAGCGGATGGCGGGATCCGCACCCCGCCCGGACATTTTTCTACTCGCTACCCGCTACTCGCTCCGGGCTACTATTCACCACTTTCCCATGCTAACATTCACCAATCGCACAGCCTTGGTCACGGGCGCCGGTCGCGGCATCGGCAAAGCCATTGCTGAAACCCTCGCGCGTCACGGCGTGACCGTCATCTGTGTCTCCAAGTCCGCCGATTCCTGCGGCGCGGTGGCCGCGGCGATTACGGGGGCCGGCGGCAAGGCCAAGGCCATGGCCGTGGATGTGGCGGATGGTGCGGCGGTAGCGAAGGCCGCCGAGGTCCTGTTGGCGGAGTTTCCCAACATCGACATTCTCGTGAACAACGCGGGTATCACCAAGGACGGGCTGCTGTTTCGCATGAGTGAGGCGGACTGGAACGATGTAATCGCCACCAATCTCACGAGCTGCTTCCACTGGACCAAGCATCTCGCCCGACCGATGACGCGTGCCCGCTGGGGGCGCATCGTGAACATCACTTCGGTGAGCGGCATCATGGGCAACGCCGGGCAGGCCAATTATTCGGCGGCGAAAGCCGGCATGATCGGCCTCACCAAAACGCTCGCGCGGGAGTTCGCCGGCCGGAGCGTGACCGTCAACGCGGTGGCTCCCGGGTTCATCAAGACTGACATGACGTCGGAATTCGTCAACAACCCCGAGGTTTCCGCGAAGATTCTCGAAGCGGTGCCGTTGAAACGCTTCGGCGAGGCGGCGGATATCGCCAATATGACCGCGTTTCTGTGCGCGGAGGAGGCCAGCTACATCACCGGCCAAGTTTTTGCCGTTGACGGCGGCATGGCGATGTGACCCCTTTAAAACACTCGAATTTTTCCTATGGCTGACCAAAAAACCATCGAACAGCGCGTCAAAGAGATCATCGTTAATCAGCTCAACGTGAACGAGGAGCAGATTACCCCGACGGCCTCGTTTCTTGACGACCTCGGCGCCGACTCGCTCGACACCGTCGAGCTGATCATGGCCTTTGAAGAGGAATTTAAGGATGAGATCAAGGGCGAGATTCCCGAGTCTGACGCTGAGAAACTCCAGACCGTCGGCCAAGTCATCGACTATATCAAAGCCAAGGCCGGCAACGCCTGAGTCTTCGTCAGTCCACCTTTCGGCGTTCTGCCTGTTTCCCCACGGAAATTTTCGCAGAACGCCTTTTTTGTTTTTGTCGTCAGGAGGTAGCCCTTACCACGCATGGAACCGCCACCGCTCTTGCAACGCCGGGTTGTGATCACGGGGCTCGGCGTGGTCGCCTCCTTGGGTCACAACGTGAACGATTTCTGGGCGAATCTGCTGGCGGGCCGCTGTGGAATTGAGCGGGTGACGCATTTTGATCCGACGGCGTATGCCAGCCAGATTGGGGCGGAAGTGCGCAACTGGGATCCGGCACAGCACATGGATCCGAAGGAGGCGCGCCGCAATGACCGCTACACGCATTTTGCCTTCGCCGCAGCCCGGCAGGCCGTGGCGGATGCCGCGCTCGATGTCACGCACGAGAACGGCGACCGCGTGGGGGTCATCATCGGCTCGGGCATTGGCGGCATGCAAACGATTGAGACGCAGCACGACGTGCTGCGCGAACGCGGCCCGCGCAGGGTCTCGCCGTTCATGATTCCCGCACTGATCGGCAACATGGCCAGCGGACTGGTGGCGATTGATCTCGGTGCGCGCGGCCCCAACTTCGGGATCGTTTCGGCCTGCGCCACTGGCACGCATGCAATTGGCGAAGCGTTTCATGCGATCCGCCGCGGGGATGCGGACGTGATGGTCGCGGGCGGCAGTGAGGCGGCGATCACGCAGCAATCCTATGCAGGCTTCTGCTCGATGAAGGCGATGAGCACGCGCAACGATGCGCCCCAGAAAGCCTGCCGTCCTTTCGACAAGAATCGGGACGGCTTTATCATGGGCGAGGGCTCGGGCATCCTGATTCTTGAGTCCCTGGAGCACGCCCAAGCGCGCGGAGCGCGAATTTATT
>JBDTJA010000299.1:0-2111 GCA_039936075.1 Opitutaceae bacterium
ACGAGCGCGTGGCGCGCAAGGAACAGCAGGCGGCCATGTTCAAGAACCAGCAGCGCGAGATCGCCCACCTGCAGAAGTTCGTGGACCGTTTCGGCGCCAAGGCCTCGATGGCTTCACGGGCGAAATCCAAGGAAAAACAGATCGAGCGTCTGCAGGACGTCGCCGTCGAGGAACCCACCGAGGACCTCAAGAAAGTCCGCTTCAAATTTCCGCCTTCCCCGCGCTCCGGCCTGAAGGTCATCTCGCTCAAGAAGGTCCAGCAGGCGTACGGCGACCATGTCGTGTACCGCGACCTCAATTTCGAAGCCGAGCGCGGCCAGCGCATCGTGCTCGTCGGCCCCAACGGCGCCGGCAAGTCCACTCTGCTAAAAATCCTCGGTGACGTCATTCCCATCCAAGCTGGCGTGCGCGAACTTGGCAGCAATGTGCTCCCAGGCTACTTCGCGCAAAACCGGGCCGACAACCTGAAGCTCGACCTGACCGTGATGGAAAACGTCATGGAGCTGCGCACCGCGGCCAACGACCTCACCGAGCAGCAGGCTCGTACCATTCTCGGCGCGTTTCTCTTCCGCAAGGATGACGTTTTCAAGAAGGTTTCCGTGCTCTCCGGCGGCGAAAAATCCCGCCTCGCGCTCGCGCGTCTGCTGGTTGATCCGCCGAATTTGCTGCTGATGGACGAGCCCACGACCCACCTCGACATCGCGTCGATCGACGCGCTGCTCTTCGCGCTGCAGCAGTACGACGGCACGTTCATCTTCATCAGCCACGACGTGTATTTCATCCGCCAGCTCGCGAAGACCGTGCTGCACGTGCACTCGGGCCGGCTGACGCCCTACTCGGGCGATTACGATTATTACCTCGAGAAATCGAAAGCCTCGAACGCGCGCGCCGCGTTGACCGCCGGCTTCACTGACGCCCGCCCGAAGCAGGAAGCTCCTGCCGTCAAAACTGCGGCCGTGCCCGCGGCGGCCGCAGCGGAGAAAAAGCGCGCCTCATCGGGTGACATCAAAAAGCAGCACACCGAGGTTCATCGGTTGGAGGAAGAGGTTTCGAAGCTCGAGACCCGCCAGGGCGAACTCGCCGCTGCCCTCGAGGCGCCGGAAACCTATTCCGACAAGGGCAAGTTTCATCATCTCAATCTCGAGCTCAGCACCCTCGTCGACCAGCTCGCATCTGCTACGAACGCGTGGGAAAAAGCCGCCGAGAAACTGGCCGAGATGGAAAAAGTATAGCGCTTTGGGTGGGCCGTGCGCTCCGCGCGCGGCATTCTTTTGGCAACGCCTCAAAGTAACGTCCGACCGCATGGAGCGACATGCCGGGCGATGGAGCGCCCATCCCGCGTTAATCACTGAGAACCCGCCGCCTTCTCAGCCTTCGGCAACAGTCCCTTTACATCCTTCGCCCCCGCACCGCCCGGCGCTTTGCTGTCCAGTTTCTTGTCGAAGGGATGAACGAAGGCGTGATGCACAACGTTCTTGATCGTCTCCCAGACGTGAACGTCCACCGCCTTGATTTCACCGGAGAATGGAATCCGCGTCGCGACCTCGTCACGGGGGTGATTCTTGAAAACCCACGCCAGGCCCTGCACAAGCCACTCCCACACCTGCTGGGTGACGGGACGCGATTCGCCCGGCGGGGTGCTGAAATCCACGTGATCGAAGAACGGCTTGAAGTAGCCATCGAAGCGCCCATTCCGGGCCACAACTTCCAAATAGCCGCTGAAGGTGCCCTTGCTCACGTCCAAACCGCTATAGGCCCGCAGAAACTCATTGAGCGCCGGGAGCGACACCTTCTCCAGTTCCAGTTTGAGCAGAAAATGCGGCTCAATCGCCAGCGGCTCCGCCTGCGCTGCCACCTTGAGCACGCCGCGCCCAATCGTCTCGCCGCGCAATGCCAGAGTGGCGGGAAATTCATTGTTGGAATCGCCCGCCCGGTTCCGCAGCCCGGTCGCGAGGGCTTCCACGTGGGCCACGCGCACGTCCACCTTGGGTGTGGTCCGGTTGTTGATGTAACGGAACTGCCCGTCGGTGATTTTCAGCCAGGTGATGCTGATGGGGAAAAGGTCGTTGACCAGATCCTGCCACCGTTGGTCCGCCGCCTGGGTTCCGCCC
>JBDTJA010000300.1:0-24867 GCA_039936075.1 Opitutaceae bacterium
TGACGGTGGAACCGTCGGTTAGCTTCATTTCATTAGTCATGGGGCTCCAGGAGCCGTCCTTCTCCATCATCATTTTGCCGTCCTTCATCATGAGGCAGGAACCGGACTTTCCTTTGTGCATCATGCCGCCTTTCATCATGGTACCGTCCAGGGTGATCATCTGGCCTTCCTTCAACATCATCTTCTTGCCATCGGCCTTCATGACCGTGCCATCCATCATTACCTTGGTGCCGTTGGACAACGTCATGTCTTGCGTCATGACCATGGGCGTCCCGTCCGGGCTCATCGTCTGGCCGTCTTTGACCACCATCATCTGACCCTTTTTCATCATCACGCCATCAGCGGCGAACATTTGGCTACACATGACCGCAAGGCCGAAACCGGCCGCGACGAGGAGTTTGAGTGAATTTTTCATAAATCGAAACTTTTTTACTAATCTGGGGTTGAGTACGAGCACTGGCAGAAAAGGGGTGCCTGGCCGCCCCGAAACGCATGAATCAACGGCACCTGCCGCCATGCGGAAACAGGCTTAGTTGCATAAACGGTCGCACAGTTCCTCCGTGCAGCCGGATTTCCCCGGTCAGATCAAAGATCTGCGACTTTGAAAGGGGGCCCATTATTCCAGCGGCGCTTCGCCGCGCCCCTCCCGATCTTAATTGTGCAACGTCCAGCCGCTCACCATTGACCGCCGAAAAAAGCCTCAGAGAAAGGGGCATCATAGCCCACGACAGCGAATAGGCGCGCAGGAAGCGCTCTACCAGCCGCCGGACCGGGGGAGACTCCCGATTGTTCGGGAAGGTCGCCTGACTCGCGCCCACGCTCACCCAGATCAGTTTGCCGGCGAGAACTGCGGCGCGGCTATCTGGGTGATGCCTTGAAGGTGTCTGCACTCTCGTAGCTGAAAATCGTGCCGCTTAATCTTGGCCATGCTCGCGTGAAGACGAAGCGTCTGCTTTTTGAAGTCCTCCCCGCTCTGCCGGAAATGATCCTGAACACCGCGACCTCGCTGATCGGAAATAAATACCGACGGCCGCTGCCCGGACGCCGTGGTCTATTTTCCCGGAGGCCGGGCAAAACCTGGAAAAAGTCGGAAGCCCGATCGCCCTTCGCGATGATCCCACCGACCACATAGATTTTTTCGTCGACCACGAGGCAGGCCGTGTGCCGGGCGGGTTTGTATTGAAGCGTGAAAGTCTCGGAGATTTTGGCCTTGAGATCACACGCGATCAACTCCTCCAGAGCGGGAATGAAGGAGAAATTCGGCAGGCCGCCTCCCTTCAATCACTCTGGGCGATTCTTAGGAAATATTTTCCCTCCGCCGGCAACACTCCGCAGCGCCTGCGGTCTTTGCCAAGTATTCCCTAACGACCATGAACAAAAATCCTCTCAACAAAGGCCATTTGACCGACAATTTTTCTGGCACGGGGTCGGTTACGCCCGAGGACGTTCGCGCCCGCGCCCGCGAACTGGCTCTGCTGGCTGGACACCCTCTCGGCCACGTCACCCCCGCTGATTATGAACAGGCGAAACGCGAACTGACCGGCGGCTCCGAACAGGATGCCAAGGAAGCGATCCTGGAATCGGCACCTGAGTCTGATCGTTGGAATCCCGTCCCGGGCTCGCCGGGACATCAGGCGCCCGAGTCTGCGCCGGAAGACGAGGATGAGGAAGGTCGCAGCGAAACCGAGCAGCTGGTGCAGGAGGGCGTCGACGAGGCCGAGCGTGACCAGATGCTCGAGGCGGCCCGCGCCGAGGAAAAGAAATCGCGCCCCGCGCCATGAGCTTCGCCCCCGCATTGTCTTCGACGGTGCAAGCGCTGCTGGCGCCGGGCAGCGGCCTGCTCGCGGCAGACGAGAGCCAGCCCACGATTGGAAAGCGCTTTGCATCCCTGGACATTCCGTCCACCCCGGCGACCCACCTCGCCTACCGCCAGATGCTGTTCACCACGCCCGGCCTGCAGGAATATATCAGCGGCGTGATCCTTTTCGACGAGACGATCCGGCAACAGATCAACGGGGTGCCGGTGCCCGAATTCCTGGCGCAGGCCGGGATGATCCCCGGCATCAAGGTCGACCTCGGCACGGAGGAGATGCCCGGGTTTCCAGACGAAAAAATTACCAGCGGACTCGACGGGCTGCGCGAGCGCCTGGCCGAGTATCGCCAGCTCGGTGCACGTTTCACCAAATGGCGCGCCGTGATCACCATTAACCGCAATCTGCCCAGTCAGGCCTGCATCACGGCCAACGCTTCTTCCCTCGCGGAGTTCGCGGCGCTCAGCCAGGAGGCGGGTTTGGTGCCGATCGTGGAACCCGAAGTCCTGATGGACGGCTCTCACACTCTCGCCCGTTGCGCGGAGGTGACCGAACAAACCCTCGACACGGTGTTTGCCGAGCTTGCCCGGCATGATGTCGCGTTCGAAGGGATGCTCCTCAAAACCGCCATGGTGTTGCCCGGCAAGGACGGCCCTGCCCAGGCCAGCGCGCAGGAAATCGCCACGGCCACACTCCATTGCCTCCATCAGACCGTACCCGTGACCGTGCCGGGCATCGTGTTTCTCTCCGGCGGACAAAGTGACGTGGACGCGACCGTGCGGTTAAATGCCATCTGCGCGGTGCCTTCCGCGCCTTGGACGCTGACTTTTTCCTACGGCCGCGCGCTGCAGGACCAGTCCATGAAAACGTGGCATGGCAAAGCGTCGAACACGGACGCGGCGCAGGCGGCACTGCACCGGCGCGCGCAATGTAACAGTCTCGCGACCCATGGCCGCTATTCGGTCGACACGGAGCGCCGCGCATCCTGATCTCTTCCCATGGCTGTCCAAGTCTGGCTCGTGCGCCATGGTGAAACCGAATGGGCGGCTTCGCGCCGGCATACCAGCCGGACCGATGTGCCACTCACGCCCCACGGCGAGACTAGCGCCCGCCAACTCGGACCCCTGCTTCAGAAGATCGCTCCGCGCCACGTCCTTTCCAGCCCGCGACAACGCGCCTTGCGGACCTGCGAACTCGCCGGCCTCGGCGACGGCGCGGAAGTGGATGCGGAGTTGCGGGAGTGGGATTATGGCGACTACGAGGGGCTGACGTCGGCAGAAATTCGCCGGCACGCCCCAAGTTGGAACTTGTTTCTCGACGGGTGTCCCCTCGGCGAATCACCGGAACAGATGGTGCAGCGGGCCGATCGGGTCGTGGTGCGTCTCGATCAGACCGAAGGCAGCGTGATGATTTTTTCGCACGGACATTTCCTCCGCTCGCTGGCCGCGCGTTGGATCCGGCGGCCCGTTACGGACGCTCAGAATTTCGCCCTGGCCACCGCTTCCGTGAGTCTCCTCGCCTACGAACACCCGGACCGCGCGACACCCACCCTGTCCCTGTGGAACGCCAGCTCGGAGACCCTCGGCACGGCCTTTGCGCCGCCCGCCTCCCTCTAGAGCCGTTTCAAAAAAGTCAGAGCCGAAGGGCCGGAAGTAGCTACGAGCGTGAGCGAGTGGCCGGCTCCCTCCACTCGCTCACGCGCGTGGCTACACCCTTGCTCAATGCGCTCTCGGGCCGGTCCTGAAATCGGGATAACCCCGGCAGTCGCGACCGCGCGCCTGCGACCAGGTCTGCGCGGCCTTTGCGACCGAGGCTCGTCGGGGACTGGGCGCTCACCGTGGTGCGCTTGCCCGCGCGCGAGTGCCTCGTATTACTGAACGGGCGCCGGTACCTTCCACGTCCAATTTCGGATTTCCGGCAGGTCCTGGCCGTGTCGGTTGATGTACTGCCGGTGCTCCAGCAGCTTCTCACGCAGCTGCTCCTTCAGGTAAATTCCCTTTGCGCCGGTTTGCGGCAGTCGGTCGATCGTGTCGATCACGAGGTGAAAGCGGTCGAGGTCATTCAGCACGGTCATGTCGAAGGGCGTCGTGATGGTGCCCTCCTCTTTGTAGCCGCGAACATGGATGTTGTGATGGTTGGTCCGGCGGTAGGTCAGCCGGTGAATCAGCCAGGGATACGCGTGAAAGGCGAAGATCACCGGTTTGTCCTTGGTGAAGAGTTCGTCGAAATCCCGGTCGCTCATTCCGTGCGGGTGCTCGCTGGGCGGTTGCAGCCGCATCAGATCAACGACGTTGACCACGCGGATTTTCAGGTCGGGCAGATGCTCGCGCATGATCGAGACCGCGGCGAGCGTCTCCAGTGTAGGCACATCGCCACAGCACGCCATAACCACGTCGGCCGAGACATTCTGGTCGTTGCTGGCCCACTGCCAGATGCCGATGCCGTCGATGCAATGCTTCACGGCGGCATCCATCGTCAGCCACTGCGGCGCCGGATGTTTGCCCGCGATCACGACATTAACGTAGTGGCGGCTGCGCAGGCAGTGATCCATCACCGACAAGAGGCAGTTGGCATCGGGCGGCAGATAAACCCGTACAACTTCGGCCTTCTTGTTCACCACGACATCGAGAAATCCGGGGTCCTGATGTGTGAAGCCGTTGTGATCCTGCCGCCAAACGTGCGACGCGAGCAGGTAGTTGAGCGAGGCAATCTTCCGCCGCCACGGCAGGTGCGCCGTGATCTTCAGCCACTTGGCGTGCTGGTTGAACATTGAGTCCACGATGTGGATGAAGGCCTCGTAGCAGTTGAACAGCCCATGCCGCCCCGTGAGCAAGTAGCCTTCGAGCCAGCCCTCGCACTGGTGTTCGCTGAGCATCTCCATCACGCGGCCCGAGGGCGCGAGGAATTCATCGCCCGGCACCGTCGCCGCGTCCCACTGACGCTGGGTCGTGTCAAAGACCGCCTCTAACCCGTTCGACAGCGTCTCGTCCGGTCCAAATATCCGGAAATTCCGCTGGCCTTCATTCAGTTTCACGACGTCGCGCAAAAACTTCCCCAACACGTGCGTATCGCCGATGCCACTGGCACCCGGCGTCAGCACGGCGGCCGCATAGTCGCGAAAATCCGGCATTCGCAGGTCGCGGAGCAACCGGCCGCCGTTGGCATGCGGATTTGCGCCCATCCGCCGGTCGCCAGCCGGAGCCAGCGCCGCCAGCTCAGGTTTCAACCGGCCCGAGGCGTCGAATAATTCCTCCGGCCGGTAACTCCGCAGCCATTCTTCCAGCAGCTTGAGATGTTCGGGCGGAGTCGTGGGCGAGATGGAGATCGGCACTTGATGCGCGTGAAACGTTCCTTCGATTCGCACGCCGTCGACGAACTTGGGTCCGGTCCAGCCCTTTGGTGATTTGAGCACGATCATCGGCCAGCGGGGACGCATCGCGTGGCCAGCCGCCCGCGCCGTTCGCTGGATTTCTCGAATCTGCTCCACCGCCATGTCGAGCGTTGCCGCCATGGCCTCGTGCATCAGCGCGGGGTCGTCGCCCTCGACGAAATAGGGCGTCCAGCCATAGCCGCGGAGCAGTTGCTCCAATTCCTCGTGCGTAATGCGGGCCAGGACGGTCGGGTTGGCAATTTTGTACCCATTGAGATGCAGGATGGGCAACACGGCACCGTCGGTGACTGGGTCCAGAAACTTGTTGGAATGCCAGGCCGTGGCCAAGGGACCGGTCTCCGCCTCGCCGTCACCAATCACGCATGCGACGACGAGCTCGGGATTGTCGAACACCGCTCCGAACGAGTGGCTGAGCGAATAACCGAGTTCGCCGCCCTCGTGAATCGAGCCCGGGCATTCGGGCGAGGCGTGGCTGGGAATGCCGCCGGGAAAGGAAAATTGGAGAAAGAGCTTCTGCAGTCCGGCTTCATCCTGGCTGATGTTGGGATAAACTTCACTGTAGGTCCCCTCGAGGTAGGTGTTGGCCACCACGGCAGGGCCGCCGTGGCCGGGACCAGAGACGTAGATCATGTCCAGGTCGTACTTTTTAATCACCCGATTCAGATGCGCGTAAATGAAGTTCTGCCCGGGCGTCGTGCCCCAATGGCCCAGCAGCATGTGTTTCACGTCTCCGAGGGTGAGCGGGCGCTTGAGCAGTGGGTTGTCGAAAAGGTAGATCTGGGCAACCGACAGGTAATTGGCGGCGCGCCAGTAGGCGTCGATCTGCGAGAGCAGCTGCGGCGTAAGCGTGGTGGTTTTCATGGTTTGGTCTTTTTGAGGACTGTCCGCGCAACGGACTGAGTTCGGAGAGGCTGGGTTCGCCGTTTCCGGGTCAGGGAGGCGGCCGCCGGGGTCGGATAGGTAATGGCAGTGCCCCGAACCTTGGCAAAGGGCGTGAGGACATGAACCAGCCGGCGCGTTTTGCTCGAGATATCCTCGCTGCGAAATCCGCGAATCAGCAATGCATCGGCGATGAGCGAGCGATGGCAGCGCCACGGCACGGCTTCGGCGCACATCACCGCGATCCGGTCGTGTTTGGCCAATTGAATCAATTGCTCGATGGCTTGGCGAAATTCCGGCGTTTGCATGTAATCGGCATAGCCGCGAAAAGAAGCTTTGCGCCAGCCCGTGTTGGGGGAATCGGGCGTCGTGTGACGAAAGCCGCCGAGTTCGGCCATGTGCACGTAGCCGATCCCCGCCGCTTTCAGCGCCGCGGGCAAGGTGTCGCGATTGAACTGGGGATTATGCCGCGAGCGCGGCACCGTGCGCACATCCACCACGCACGTGGCCCCGTGCGCCTGCAGCAGGCCGGTGAACTCCTCGATTGTGCGGGTGGAATGTCCGATCGTCAGCACAAGCGGCGAAAGTTTGGCGTCCGGCTTTTTCCTCCCTCGCGGTCCCGCCGGTTGGGCGCGGACTTTCGACCGGCTCGTTGAGACGCTTTTTTTTCGGCGCGATGTTTTCGGCGTTGTCATGATTCCTTTAATTTTTTCGGCGCGTGCGCACCGCGGACGACAGGCTTCCGCGGGATTTTGGGCAGCTTCCTCAGCGCCGAGCCCTTATGCATCGCCAGATGGTCGGTCGTGTCGCTCTTGATCAGATACTGCGGCTCGGCCTTCGAGGCCCGCACCGTGTAGCCCTTGAACGTGAGGGGGGCGGTGATTTTCTTCCTGATCGTGCCGCGCACGTGACCCGCTTCCGAGTTCCAGCCCACATGATCGCCAACTTTATAGGTTTTTTTCATCGGGAGGATTTTCGTCCAAGTTTGCCGGGGGGAAACAAGCGCAGGACGGAGCGCGCGATCATGAGCGATTCGTCGGTGGGGATGACGCGGACGTTGACCCGGCCGCCGGCCGCCGAAATCAGGGGCGCATTCCTTGCGTTGCGCTTCCCGTCCAACTTCAGACCGAGAAAGCCCAGCCCGTCGCAAATCCGCTGCCGGATCGCTGGCGAGTTTTCGCCGATGCCTCCCGCAAAAACGAGGGCATCCACGCCCCCCAACACGGCGGCATACGATCCGATCCATTTTTTTGTTTGATAACAAAACAGTGCCAACGCTTCGGCCGCCCGCGGATCGCGCTTCTCCCGCGCCAGCAAATCGCGCACATCCGAGCTCGTGCCGGAAACTCCCCGCAGGCCCGATTCGTGGTTCACCATCTGCTGGAATTGCGGAGGTGTCATCCCCTCCGTGCGCGCCAGAAAATAACCCAGCCCCGGATCAAGGTCGCCCGTCCGCGTACTCATCACGAGCCCGCTGGCGGGGGTAAATCCCATGCTCGTGTCGACACTGCGACCCGCTCGCACCGCCGCCAGGCTCGCGCCGTTCCCGAGATGCGCGAGGATCACGCGCCCTTTCGCCGCCGGCGGATCCAGTCGGCGCAGTTCCTCCATCAAGTAGGCATACGAGAGTCCGTGAAACCCATAACGTTCCACGCCCTTGGTCGCGAGTCGCCGTGGGACCGGCAGCAATTTCGCGACCCCCGGCATGGTGCGGTGAAACGCCGTGTCAAAGCAGGCCACCTGCGGCAGCTTGGGATGCCGTTGCTGGAACGCCTCAAGCAGCGCGATCTCGCCCGGCAAATGATCCGGATCATACGGCATGATCCGCCGCAACTCCGCCAGCAGCCGGGGCGTGACCCGCGCCGGTGCCGTATGGTGCATGCCATGCACCACGCGATGGCCCACGGCCCCGATCGCCGCGAAGCACGGCTGCGATTCCAGCCAGCGTAAAAGAAAATCGCCCGCCGCGCGGTGACCGCCGGCCGGCAGCCGCACCGTGGATGGGGTCGGCTTGGCCGCGTCCGTCACGACCATTTCGGTGCCGCGCAAACCGATGCGGTCAATCTTGCCCGCCAGTGTCAGCCGCGGGGCTTTGCCTGATTCATACACTGCAAACCGGATGCTCGAGGAGCCGCCATTGATGGTCAGAATACAGGGCAACGTGGGTTTCATGAAACGGTTTCAGAGCTGAAACAATGCTTCGCCTGTCCTCGCGCAAAAATCTAACGGCATGGTCTCAATATAACCGGCGAAAGCGAAACCACAATGGGGTGTTCACGCCATTGTCAGGTGGCGGCGGTTTCCAGCGGCAAATTCGTAACCCATGTCATCGGCGGCACGATGCCACAGCCGCCGCCAACCAGCCAAAAGTCTTGCGCTGCATCCCGCCAGAAGCGTTTCCTCCGGACTTCATGGCAACCCCCGCGAACAAGCCCGTCCAGCCTGCGTGGCTGACGGGGGCCGCGCTGGCGGCCTGCGCGATCGCCGTGTGGACCGTGTTCGGCGGCGCGCGCGGCTTTCATTTCGTGCTCTGGGATGACGACTATAACATCCAGCAGAATCCCCATCTCAGTGGGCTTACGTGGGAAAACCTCCGCTGGATGTTCACCGACACGACCTACTCGCGTCGTTATTTTCCGCTCACCTGGCTGGGCTGGAACATCGAACACGATCTCTTCGGCCTGACGTCCTACTCGGCCCATTTGGGCAATGTGCTGTTTCATCTGCTCAACACCGTCCTGGTGTTTTTCGTGATCAAAACCGCATTGCGCCTCTGGTTCGCGCGCGAAAACACCGCCCCAGCCAGGGAGGCAACGGTCGCTGCGACTCTCGGTGCCCTGCTTTGGGCGTTGCATCCGCTGCGTGTCGAAGTCGTGGCGTGGGCCTCGGGGAGGATCTACGGGCAGGCCGCGTGCTTCATCCTTGTTTCGGCGTGGTGCTACTTGAAAGCGATCGAGTCCCCGCCCGGCTCGGCACCGGCGCGGCGCTTTCGCTGGGCCGCCGCAGTGGCGCTGGCCCTTTCACTGCTGACCTACCCGCTCGCCTTGAGCTTCGTCGGCGTCCTGTTGGTGCTGGATTGGTATCTGCCCGGCCGACTACGGCCGACACCCTCGACGCCACCGCAGTCGCAGCTCCGGGCTCTGCTGCAGCGCAACCTCCCGTTTATTCTCATCACCGCCGTTGTGCTGGGCCTCACGCTTTGGGCGCGCACCAATGTACAGGCGGTCGGCTGGAAGGCGCCGGTCACTTTGGGAGAATTTGGCGTCGCCCCGCGTTTCATGCAGGCCTGTTACGTCTGGGCCTATTATCTCTGGAAGCCGCTGCTGCCGTTCGATCTCTCGCCCTACTACACGCGCTTGCTGACATTTTCACCCGGCGACTGGGAATTTGTCGTCAGCTTCCTCGTCGTGGCCGCGATCACCGCGCTGCTCTTCTTGCGCCGTCGCCGCTGGCCCGGTCTGTGGCTGCTCTGGCTGTGTCACCTCCTGATTCTGGCCCCCGTCCTAGGCCTGACCGAGCATCCTCATTTCACCAATGATCGCTATAGCTACGTGGCCGCCGTGCCGTGGTCGGTCGGAGTGGCTGTGCTCATCATCCGATTCCGGCCGCGGTGGCTGGCTATTCTCGTTCCGGCGGCGCTGCTGGCGGGCTTTGCCTTTCTCAGCGTGGCGCAGATGAAAGCCTGGCAGAACACCGAGACGCTCGGGCTCCACATGATCGCCGCGATCGGCGACCATCCGCGCCGCTTTGAACTTTACGGCCGCATGGCCGCCGCGCTGCGCCTCGAGGGGCAGGTCGCCGAATCCAACGCCTACTATGTCAAATCCCTTGGCGGCGATCCCCATGCCTTCGACAAAATCCTCAACCGGGCGCGCGGACTCGACGAGCAAGGCCAGTCGCACGAGGCGTTTGCCCAATATCTGCTCGCGTCGCAGCTCCGCCCCGACGTCGCCGAACCGCCGTACCGTCTCGGCGCCATCCTGCTCGCCAGTGACCGCGCCGCCGACGCGCTGCCCTTCCTCAAAACCGCCGTCCGCCTCGACCCTGGCCTCGCCGACGCCCAAGTCATGCTGGGCTGGGCATTCAACCGCACCAGCCAGGCGCCGGAAGCCATCCCACATTTTCAGGCTGCGCTCCAGATTCATCCCGATGACGCCGCCGCACACAGCGGCGTCGGCGCGGCCATGATGGCGATCGGACAGGCGCGGGCCGCGGTCCCCCACCTCGAGTGGGTCGTGCGCCACTACCCCAACTCCGCTCTCGCGCATTTCCAATTTGGCCTGGCGCTGTTGGACGGGCTTGGGCGCAACGCCGATGCCGCTGCCCAATTCGAGCTCTCGCTCAAACTGGATCCCAATTATCCGGGCGTGCGCGACGCGCTGGACCGGAGCCGGCACTGACGGCGCGTGCGCTGTTTTGCCCACAACACACGGAGCCCACAAAACTCGAAGGAAAGCATCCCCAGTGTTGTCCGAATCTTCGGTGCATTCCGTGGGCAAAAACAAGGGCGTCCCCGTCGGCCCGAGCCCCGATCTTCGGCGGCGCGAAGTTTTATTTTTGAGCGCGAACGAGCCGGTGCAGCCAGGTGATCAGCGTCGCTTCCGTCGTGGCGGACAACGCTGCGGGCGCGACGGTGCATCGCGGGGCGCGTAAACGAGCCAGCGCCGTCGGGCCCAGCCTCCGGCCCGCTCCGTCGCGCGGTCCGACCACCATCGTCGGAGTGCGGCCCAGCCGGATCGCCTCTGTAAAATCCACCGCGCCCAGGATGCCCGGGAAAAATGCGTCGTGCGGCCACGTCACATTCGGCTCGGTGGCCAGCGCGGCAAACTCAGCCAGCGGTTCAATCAACACCTGCCCGCCCACTCCGCCCTCAAGGAAAGCCGCCAGCGCCGCCACATTTGCGCCCAGCCCGTGCCCGCCGAGCACGATTTGCGCAGGTCTCACGTCAAATTCCCGGCACACCCACTGGAGGCAGCGCCCCGCCTCGCGCACCCGGATGGCCATGACCGAGTCGCCCGTCGCCGCACTGATGTAGGCGATCCAACGATCCACGCCGCCCCAACTTACCACGTCCCAGGGTGACGGCGTCGGGCGCGTATCGCCCCAACCGGGCAGATCGACCGACACGACAGCGAGTGGCACCGCCTGCGGCGAAAAAAATCCCAACGCACGCGTGAGCCAGCCCCACTGTTGCAATGCCGTCCAGCGGCCGCGGTCGTCGAAAAACACCAGCACCATTTCCGGTTTCGTGGGTTCACGCCGCCGTACAAGCGTGGTGGGCAGTTCCCAGTCCGGCCCATCCCGCAAGCTGATCTCTGCGAGCGAATGCATTCCCAGTCGGGCCGTTTCACCGCGCACCGCACGCAATTCCCGGCGGGCCTCGGCACTCCGACAGCCCACCAACGCCCCCAATTTCGCGCGCGCCAGCGTGATCTCGGTCATTGGTCGCCGCGCCCGGGCCTGTGCCGCCACAAAACGAGCCATGGTCAGCCCGCGCGGAGGATGGCATTTCAAAAGTTCTGGCGCGAGTAACCGTGGCCCGGACACCGGCAGCTCCACCCGCCCCCGCGGGGAAATTTTCCACCACTGGCGCATCCACCGCACAAACGCCGTTGCCTGCGCCACCGTGTAATCGTGGCCGCAGTCGTCGACCATCAGTCGAACGCGATCCGCGTGGCCCGCCCCCGCATAAGCCTGCCGCACGCTGGTGGCCAGCCCCCGGAACTTCGCCGGTGTCATTACAGAGTCGTGCCGGCCCATCATCATCAGCATGGGCCGAAACCGCGCCGCCACGATGAGGTCGGCCAGGTTGAGCCCATCGCGATAACCCCCCCAGGGCAGCGTTTCAGGACACGGGGCGTAGCCGTTGCGCACAGGATGCACCGACTCGGGCAGTCCGAAACAGGACGGACCCACGAGCCGGACCCGCGAGTCCACGATCGCGCCACAAATCGAGGACAGCCCGCCCCCCGAGACTCCCGTCATGGCCACGCCCTCGCGCGCATCCACGTCCGGCCGGCCACACGCGTAGTCCACCGTGCGCACCGCATCGGCGAGGAAAAACGCCATGGAGTTGTAGCCGCCAAGGTAGCAGCGCACTCCATCCTCAAAATGATTGTTGCCCGCGGACTTTTCCCCGAAGCCTGGCGGATCAAAAGAAATGGAGAGAAAGCCGTTGGCCGCGAACACCTGCGGCGGGAACTGCTCGCTGGGATTATATTTTCCGTTGTGACCCACCGGCGTGATGACTGCGCGCCAGGGCGGCGCCCAGCGTTTTGGGTCGGGCTTCCAGACCGTCGCGTTCACCCACCAGCCCGGCAGGGATTCGAACAGTACGTTCTCGATGCTGAATCCCGGAAACGTGCGCTGGGACACGCACCGCACGCGCACCGGGCCGCGCACCGCGGGGAACCCCACGCTGCACAACGACGCGATGAATTGGGCCCGCACCCCGGCCGAATAGCGTCGCCAATCCGCCGCGGTCTTGAGTTTCGCGCGTCGCGCTTCTCGGGCCGCGAGTTGATCAAGCGCCGTCGCCACAATCCGCCTCCGCACCATACCGCGCAGATCACCCATGGGCGCAGGAGGTTGAAACTCAGGTGTGTCTGGCACAAAAATGCGCGGTTTCGTAAGTTCGTTGGTCATCGCGGCACGGTCTCAAACCGGGCGGCTGGTCCGCCAGAGTCTTGGCAACGAGGGATGTCGACCCGCTTAATGAATTGCTTCGCCACCCCGTCGTGGCGGGGTTCCTCGCAATGAAAAACGGGATCGAGAGCCATGACGTGCTGGACAATTAGACTCGCGCGCAAAGAGCCAAGGCTAGTTTTGGATCCGCCACCCCGCCTGCACGAAGATAATTTCGCGTCGTAACGGTGGACCGATTTTCACTTCGCAGGCCAGCAACCCGCGCCACTCCCTCATCCGGCTTCGCCGCCATGGCGACACCCCAAGTAGGGCAGGGTCTTCGACCCGCCATCCGGACCCTGCCCACCAGCAACCACCGTTCACTTCTTCGGCGCGTCCACCACTTCCGGCGTGCCGACCTTCACGTGGCCCTCGGGCAGCGGGGCGTAGAGCTTCACTTCCTTCTCCCGATCGATGGACCGGTCGAAGTAGGGCGTGCCGCTTGCCAAGAGCGTGGGCATGATGGCGTTGAGGTCTCGGTGATCTGGATCGTCCGCGTACATCGCTGTCTGCCACAAAATCTCGGGCTTCTCCTTTGGATCGCGCGGGGGCGGATACTTCATCGCCGTGACTTGAATCGCTAATTTCTCGTAATTCAACGACGCCGCCTTGGCCTCCAAGCCCACAAAGATATCGTGTGTGAACACGTTGGTGTTGGAAGCACTGTTCGAGATGTTGGGTGGCCCAGTCTTGCCTGCCCTGAAATCCCCGACCCCCAGGCTGTTCGGATCGATGTAAGGATTCAGTAACATGCCCCGGCCGTACAACACGGTGATGACGATCTCCGGTTTTTCGCCGGGTCCCACGGGACGAAAGCCCCGCGTCCCAAGATCTTTCCTCAATTCATCCGCAATGGCCCGGGCATTCCCCGATTTCACCAGCTTCTCGTCAGTCTTCACCTCCTTGACGCTGGCCAACAGATACACCCTCAGGCGCTTGGCATCGTCCTTGGCATAAGCGGAGTCGTGATCCCGTTTCGCCTTCTCGGCGTTGTCGATGCCGGATCGGACTCCGACCTCCATCCCACTCGTCTGCGCATGAGCGCTGACTCCCAGTTGCGCCGCAAGAATCAAAGCCAAGGCGAGCTTCTTCATCGCCAGAAACCCAATACTCTCACACCTAGACTGTCAAAGTTAGAACGGTTTTTTCCTTCGATTCGAATCTCTACAAGCCGTTTCAAACGGCGGCTCGCAGGAGATCCAGATATACCGCCGAGGCCTTCCGCAGCTGATCGAGCGCCACCCATTCGTCCTTCGTGTGCGCCTGCGCCAGATCGCCCGGTCCGAATACAATGCTGGGCGCGCCGGCCGCGGCGTAATGGCTGGCATCGGTCACGTAACCCGCACCGCGGCCGGTCGCATCGCAGCCATGACGCGTGAGCACCGGGCTGATCCATTGGTGAAAGGCTCGGCCGAGATCGGCATCCATCGCGGGTACGACATAAAGTGAATCATGCTCAACGGCGTGCCCCGCCAGCACCGCGTCACGCTCACCCAGGATCTGTTCCGCCGTTTCACCCGGTACCGTCCGGCGATCCACCTCGATTTCGCAGAGCGCAGGAATGATGTTTACCGCCGAGCCACCGCGGATCACGTTCACGCTCGCGGCCGCTTTCCCCGTCAACGGGTGGCTGCGCGTGACCGAGGGCACGTACTTCGACTCAATCGTCTCCACCACCCGCAGCATTGCCGAGATGGCCGACACGCCCTTGCTCGGGTCCGACGAATGCACCGCCCGGCCGCGCGTAATCGTGCGCCAGCGAATGACACCATTGTGCGCCACCACTGGTCGCAGCAGCGTGGGCTCGCCGACAATCACGCCCCGCAGCTTCGGCAGAAATTCCTTCAACTCCGTCTTGGCGAACGCCTGCGCGCCCGTCATGCGCACTTCTTCGTCCACCACAAAAACCAGCGCCGCGTTTCGCGGTCGTTTGGCATCCCGCGCATATTCGCGTAGCGCCCACAGCATGGCCGCGCCCGAGCCCTTCGTGTCACAAGCCCCGCGGCCCCACAGCCGACCGCCTTCGATTTTACCACCGTGCGGTGGGATGGTCATGCCCGCGACGCTGACGGTGTCCATGTGACTCTCGAACATCAGCCATTCCCCACCCGGCACCGGCTCGCACGTGATGATCAGGTTGCTCGCCGCATTTCCCGGCACGAGTGCCCGGCGCGTCTGCAAACCCCACCCTTTCGCCAAGGTTTCGAGATGAGCCGCCAGTTTATTCTCACCATCCGCGGGGCCGCCCACGAGCGGGTTGACGGTGTCGAACGACACCATCTGCACCAGCAATTCATCCAGAGTCGCGGGAACATTCATAATTGTAGGGCGGGGTCGCTGAACCCCGCCGCGCCTTCGGGGTACAAGGCGGGGTTCGGCGACCCCGCCCTACAATGAACTCCATTCCTTCGCACTTCGCTGCGCTCAGAACGACGATTCATAACATCAGTCCTCAGCTCAGCCACTTATCCCGATTCGCCGCCACAAACGCGTCGTCCGTCAATTCCGGGTACGCCTTCGCCACGCGGGTGAGTTCCTCCGCCTGGCCCGGCGAGAGCACTTCGTGCGGATTGAGACAGTTGATCGTCGGCACCAGCCCGCCCCGGCGCAGCACTTCCAAAATACCCGGGATGCAGCCGCGAAAACCATTGGCCGAGTCGAACAGCGCCGCATTCATGTCCGTCACAGCGATCGCGCGCTCCAGCCAGCGTTTCTCGATCGTCCCCGCAGTCCGCGCGGTTTTGATTTCCTCGAGCAGCTCCACCGCACTGCGGGTCCAAACGCCCCAGTGGCCCAGCAGTCCGCCGACGATGGTGCGCGTCACCTTTTTGCCATTCCGCTCGAACGTGAACGGCGTGAAAAGATCCACCACGATGCTGTCGTCGTTGCCCGTGTAGAGGATGACATCGTCGCGTCCCGACTCCGCCAACGCCCGCATCACGTCGATCGTCTGATAGCGATTGAACGGGGCGAGTTTGATCGCGATCACGTTCTTGATCTCGGCAAACCGCCGCCAAAACGAATAACCCAGCAGCCGCCCTCCCGCCGAGGGCTGCAAGTAAAAGCCGATCACTGGAATAACCTCCGCCACCCGCTGGCAGTGCGCGATCATCGCATCCTCCGCGTCGTTCTTGAAGGCGGACATGCTCAGCAAACCCGCCTGGTAACCGAGCGACTTCGCCAACCCGGCTTCCTTCAACGCCTGCTCAGTGCGACCGCAGATGCCCGAAATCTTGATGAAGGGACGGGGCGCCTTTGCGAGTTCCTCGTCAATTGTCCGCGACGCCAGCTCGAGCACCGGCTTGAAAAGCCCATGTTGCGGTTCGCGAATCTCAAATTGCGTCGAGTGCACGCCGACCGCGAGGCCGCCCACGCCCGCCGTCACGTAATAACGCGTGATCGCGCGCTGGTGGCGCTCTGAGAATTTCCGCGCGGCGTCGAGCGCGAGCGGCTGGGCGGGGATGACGTGGCCGTTGAGCAGGTGAGCGCGGAGATCCATGGTTAAAATTTGCCGTCGCGGGTTTCGAAGTGGGTGGGCTTGCCGAGGAGCTTGCCCCCGATGCGCAGGTGATCCGCCACCATCGCGATCATTTCATCGAGCGATTTGGTCGTCGGCCCGAACAGCCGCATCGATTCGCTCGCGTCCGAGTGCCACCCAGCCGTTGCCGGCGTACCGGTCAGGATGGGCTTTTTACCGAAAGCTTTCCCAAACCGCTCCGCCACGTCACTGAGCGGGATTTTTTCCGCGCCGGTGACATTGAGCAGCTTCGGCGGGCTCGACACCTGCTCCAGGCACTGGATTGCCCGCGCACAGGCATCGCCCTGCCAGATCAGGTTGAACACTCCCATCGTGATGTCCACCGGCTCGCCCGCCAGCACGCGCTGCCCGATATCGACCAGCACGCCGTAACGCAGCTCGACCGCGTAATTGAGCCGGAACATCAGCTGCTTCGTGCCGTACTTGCGGGAGTAATGCGTGAAGACGCGCTCACGGCCCACACAGGTGCTCGCGTACTCGCCCAGAAACGCCACCGGCGTGGCCTCCGTCGCCCCGCGTCCGCTGGTCGGCGTGAAGGGATACACGCAACCCGTCGAGAACACCACGATGCGCGAGTGGCGAAATTTCTGCGCCACCAGCGCCGGCACCACCGTATTCTGGATCCACGTTTCATCCGGTGCCGAATCCGTGCCGAATTTCTGGCCCGCGAGATATTCCACGTTTGCCACCTCGGGCAGCTTCGCCACCTGGTCCGGATCAGCGAGGTCACACGCCAACGGCAGCACCCCGCATTGCGCGAGCTCCGTCTTCGCTTCCGGCCGGCTGAAACGGGACACGCCGTAAACCTTGGCTTGCTTGCCCGCCGCATCCAGCGCGCGCCGCAGCATCACCGCCGTGCTCGTGCCCATCTTGCCGCCGACGCCCAGCACCATGTAGTCGCCGTCGAGGTTCTTGACCGCCTCGATCGCCCCGCGAGTGGGTTCCGAGAGCAGTTGCTCGATTTCGTGGTCGTTGAGCGATTGATTCTTCATGTCCGCGATCAGCTGGGAAACACACTTGTCACCCTGCTATCCCTCGCGCACGGTCAGAAAAAACCAAGCGTAATTTCCCGATTTTTCATGCGCGCGATTGATATTCATACCCACCCCGTCTGTTTCGCCAAGGGTTACAGTCGTAAGGAGATCAACGCTTTCGCTGACCAGGCCCTCGCCCAGGGCGTTCAACAAATGGTGTCGCTCGGCGACGTGCTCGTCTTCGGCAGTCACCCCACCGAGAAGCAGGTGCGCATCATTAACGACCAGACGCACCAAGTCATGCGCTGGCGCCCCGAGTACTTCGTTGGTTTCTGCGCCCTTAATCCACGCCTCGGCGAAAAGGCCGTGATGCAGGAAGTCGAGCGCTGCATCGCCCTGGGTTTTAGCGGCCTCAAGCTCGAGATCTCCAATAACGCCCGCGACGCCTGCATGAAGCCCGTTATGGCAGCCGCCGCCCGCTGGAATGTCCCTGTGCTCCAGCACACGTGGAGTATGACCAACATCCGCCAGCGTCACCTGCACTCCGATCCCGAGGACACCGCCGCCCTCGCGCGCCGTCATCCCAACGTCCAGGTAATCATGGCCCACCTCACCGGCTGCGGCTACCGGGGCGTCTTGGAAGCGAAGGGCGTGGATAATCTCGTGGTCGACACCTCAGGCGGTTTTCCCGAGAGCGGCATCCTCGACTACGCCCTCGAACACCTCGGCGCCGACCACATTGTTTACGGCTCCGACCTGCCCATTCGTGAAACGGGCGTGACGCTCGAGCGCACTCTCGCCGGCACGATGAGCGCGGCCGAATTAGACAAGGTGCTCTACGGCAACACGCGCCGGATCCTCAAACTCTGACGGCCATGCTCCTCGACACTCACGTTCACCTTGGTCACTGGCCCTTTACCTTCGTGCCGGAGCGCAGCGCGGCACAGCTCGCCGCCGACCTGAGAAAAAACGGCATCCGCCGCGCGCTTGTCTCGCCGCTCGACGCCGTCCTCGCCCCCGATCCGCTCCCGGCCAACCGCGCGCTCTTCGCCGCCGTCCGCCGCACGCCTGCACTCCTGCCCGTGGCAACGATCAACCCCGCCCTCGCCCACTGGCGCCAGCAGCTCGACCACGCCGCGACCGGCCCGCTGCAGGCGATCGAACTCTACCCCAACTACCACAATTACCGGCTCGATTCGCCCCGCTTCGACACCTTCTTGGCCGAGGTCGCAAAAAGAAAACTCAAGCTAATCATCAGCGTCCGACTCGAGGACGACCGCCACCGCTACTTTGCACTGAACATCAAGAACGTGCCGACCAAGTCGCTCACGGCCTTCCTGAAACGGCACCCGCAACTCCACCCGCTGCTACTCGGCCTGGGACTGCCCGACATCCGTGCGCTCGCGAAAACCTGTGGGAACTTTTCCACGGACACGGCCTTCGTCGAGTGGATCTATTCGATCCAGACACTCGTGCGCGAATTTCCGGTGAGCCGAATCCTGTTTGGTTCCCACACGCCCTTCTTGATTACGAAGGCCAGCCTCGCCAAGCTCACCACCGCGAAGCTCCCAAAGGCCACGCGCGCCGCGATTGAACACGGCAACGCCGAGCGCTTTTTCGGCCTCTGAGCCTCGATCCCCGGTTTTTACCACGGATGAGCACGGATCAGAACCAATCTCTGGTTGGGATGCCTTGGAGGATTGATCGGTGTCCAACAGGTGTAATCCGTGGTAAACTTTCCTGAGGATCCCACCCCACCCCGCTGCTCATGAACTATCCCACTCATCCCCACCAGCGCATCACCGAAACCCAGTTCCAAGAGTTACTGAATGACGGTTTCCTGATTCTCCCCGGCTTCATTCCTGCCGACGAGCTACCCGCCCTGCAGGCGGCGCAGCGTAACGCGCTCAAGCCTTGGGACGAGGTGAAGGCCAATCCTCCGCCCAATAGTTCGCTGATCATCCCGTATCCATACACCGACCTGCGCATGTCGCAGCTCTACCTGCATCCGGAACTGATCCGCCTCGGACGACGGTTTCTCAAGACGCCGGACGTGCATGCCCGCGTTGGCTGCCTGCTGGCGCGCTATCCAGGTTTCGTCACCCAAGACCCCGGCCACATCGACAACGGCAATAATTCGCTGCTGCCCATGTCCACCTCTGCGCGCGAATACGGCCAGCTCGGATTCTGGATTCATCTCGAGGAAGTGAAAGCTGACAACGCCCCGCTTCGCCTGGTGCGCAACCGCGACGGCAAGGATCTCAGCAAAGCCGTCCCGCTCGTCTGCCCGCCGGGCACGGTCTGCGTGTTCCACAATTACACCTTCCACGCCGCCACCAGTTTTGCCGGCTCCAGCGGGCAGCGTTTCACCTGGGGGTGGGGTCTCGGACGCGCTGATCATGTTTTCGAAGGCTTCGTCCACTACACGAACATTGCCACCGAACCGATGTTCAAGGCCGTGATCGCGTCGTTCACCGCCGATGAACGCACGCTCTTCCGCTTCCCGCCGCCAAATCATTCCTACTACACCCGGCAGACCCTGGTCGCCCTCGAGGCCCTCTACCCGGGTTGGAACTCCCGCGGCGAATATCAGCCTTCGGATGGGATAGCCTGATTTTTAACCACGGATAACACGCATGAACGTGCATCAATCCGACAAGGCATTAGATTAGAATGGATTTCTGATCCGCGTTCATCCGCGTAATCCGTGGTAAACAATCCGAAACTTGGTTTTGAATAACCCATGAGCACCGTCGTTCCAGCCGTTTCCAAGCCCATCGTGGACGAACCCGTGCCGTTGCCTAAACGCTGGGGCGCCGCCGAGCTCACGCGCCTCACGGCCATGGTCGAGCAGTCATCCCTGTTTTACTGGAAGGGTCCGCAAACCGCCGCGCTGCTCGAAGAATTCCGGAAACTCTACCCGCTGAAGTATTGCTTTCCGTGCTCCTCCGGCTCGGCCGCCCTGCACATCGCCGTCGCCGCGCTGAAGCTGCGGCCCGGCGAGGAAGTCATTGTCCCCCCTATCACGGACATGGGTTCCGTCATCGGCATCCTCTACCAGCAGGGGGTGCCAGTGTTCGCCGACCTCGAGCCGCGCACCTACAATCTCGATCCGGCCGACGTCCGCCGGAAGATTACCGCCAAGACGCGAGCCATCATGGCCGTGCATCTCGCGGGCAACCCCGCCGATCTCACCGCCTTCTCCGCGATCGCCCGCGAGCACCGGATCGCGCTCATTGAGGACTGCGCGCAGTCGTGGGGTGCGAAACACCGCGGTACGGATGTCGGCTTGGTGGGCGATTTCGGCTGCTACTCGTTCAACGATTTCAAGCACATCGCCTGCGGTGACGGTGGCATCGTCGCCACCAACAGTGAGACACTCGGTCCCGGCCTCACCAAGTGGGGCGACAAATCCTACGATCGCGTGGCGGGTGGACGCGATCCCGAGGAACTCGCTCCGAACTACCGCATCAGCGAGCCGCAATCCGCCGTCGCCGCCGCCCAGCTCACGAAACTCTCTGACATCGTCGCCCGCCGCCATCACGCCGGCGAATTCCTCACGGCCCAACTTGCCGGCGCACCCGGCATCCTCCCACCGGTCGTCAATCCCGGCGACTACCACAGCTACTGGTTTTACATGATCCGCCTCGAGCTCGCGAAATTCTCGGTGCCTCGCGCGGACGTCGCCGCCGCGTTCATCGCCGAGGGCGTCGCCTGCAGTGCCGGCTACATTCCCCGGCCGGTCTATCAGTATCCCGTTTTCCAGAAGCACAATTTCTTCGGTGGCGCCTGGCCCATCCGCGACTTCGGCCTGACCAAAATGGATTACCGCCAAGTCTCCTGCCCCTTCGCCGAGGCGATTCTCCAGGACTGCATCGTGCTGAAGCTCAACGAAGCGATGTCCGACGCCTATCTCACCAAGGTGGGCCGCGCCATTACCGCGGTGGCCAAGCGCCTCGCGAAATAGGCCCGTTGGAGGGCGGGATCGCTGATCCCGCCTTAACGCCAGCCTGTTTGCAGCGACTTTCGCGGGCAATTGGTAAGGCGGGATCAGCGTTCCCGCCCTACAACAACCAATCACATCATTCGCCGCATGCGGCTTGCCGTCCGCCGCCCGCTTCTGCCAAGAGCTAACCCGCCCCGCCCCCCCGCCGCCTGCGGTTTCTACCTTCTGCTTTCTTCATTCAGGCTTTCTCCCTTCCCGAACCCCTCCCCATGCGCACGATCCACATCGTCTTCAATGCCCACATCGATCCCGTCTGGCTCTGGCCCTGGACGGCCGGCGTCGATGAGACCCTCAACACGTGTTACACGATGTGCAACACGCTCGACCGTCACCCCGACATCATCTTCACGCGGGGCGAGGCGTGGGTCTACGAGCAGGTGCGCCGTCACGATCCCGCCCTCTTCAAGCGCATCAAGGCCCACATCCGCGCCGGCCGCTGGTCCGTCGTCGGCGGCTGGTGGATTCAGCCCGATTGCAATCTCCCTGGCGCTGAAAACATGGCGCAGCAAATCGTGATCGGTCGCGACTGGTTTAAAAAACATCTCGGGGTCTTCCCGCGCATCGGCTACAACGTCGACTCCTTCGGCCACACTGCCGCGCTCCCCGAGATCCTGACCGCGCATGGCCAGCACAGCTACGTCATGATGCGCCCAATGGCCCACGAGACCGCGCTCCCGGCCAATATCTTCCGCTGGCGCGGCCGTCCCGGCGGCAAGATCGTCCACACCTTCCGCATCTCCCACGGCTACGCCACGATTCTCCCGCCGAATCTTGAATGGGTTGAATCCTCGCTGAAGCCGCTTCCTGCCAAGGTGAATCACACGATGTGCTTCCTCGGCGTCGGCGACCACGGCGGCGGCCCCAATGAGGCCATGATCGAGTGGGTCCGGGCGAACAAGGATGCCATCCCCGGCGCGCGCATGGAGTTCTCCTCGCCCGAGCGTTTCTTTCGCGCGCTCCAACCCGAGCTCAAGCACCTCCCACTCGTCACCGGCGAACTCCAGATGCACGCCATCGGCTGCTACACCGGCCACCGACCCGTCAAACTCGGCGTGCGCCGCGCCGAGAACATGCTCGCCCTCGCCCAACGCGCCCTCGCGAAGGCATCGCCCGCCGATCGCCGCGCCGCGCTGCCCGTCATCGCCGAGTCCTGGCGGTCACTCTGCTTCAATTCCTTCCACGACACGCTCGGCGGCAGCTGCACGCCCAGCGCCGCGCGCGCCGCCGACGACCAGCTCGCCGGCGTCAAGGCCGCGGCCGAGACCGTCCTCAGCGAAGCCTTTCGCAAAAAGGCCCACGCGCTCCCCAACGACCAACGCCAGCGCATCGTGCTCGCGAATTACTCGGGTGAAAAATTCTCCGATTTCATCGAACACGAACCGTGGCTCGAGTGGACACACTGGAAACCCGACTGGTGCCTGCTCAACGAGCGCAGCCAGCTCGTGCCGCACCAGATCATCGAGCCCGAGACGCTCATGCCCGACACCATGCGCATCCTCTTCCCCGCCGAGATCGCGCCGGGTGCCTTCCACACTGTGCGCATCGCCCGCAATTCCTCCGGCAAGATCGCCAAGCTCAAAGGCGCCGCACCCGACTTCACGCTGGTCACTACACCCGACGGCAGCGGCTCGCTGCAATCCGCCGCCGGCTCCTGCCCGTTGCCCGAGCTCAAGCTCATCGAGGAAAAATCGGACACGTGGTCCCACGGTCTTGATCGCTTCGCCGGCCCACAGCTCGATCACGCCCACTGGAGCGCGCCGATCCAAGTCGAAAATGGTCCCGTCCGGACGATGTGGCGCATTGACGGAAAAATCGGCGAAAGCCGCATCTGCGCCGACTGGCGACGTTACCGCGGCCAGGATTTCTACGAGCTTCGCCTGCGCGTCACCTGGCACGAGCATCACAAACTGCTGCGCCTGTCATGGACGCCTGGGGCGGGCATCACCTCCCGTGAAGACGGCATACCCGGCGGCGGCCTGCCCCGCGGCAGCGATGGCCGTGAACTTCCACTCCGCGATCGCTCTCTGCTGGTCCTCGACAACGGCACGAGGGCCGGCGTCGTTGCGCCCGAGATTTTCGCCGTCAGCGGTGACCAGGCCGGCGTGCATCTCACGCTGTTGCGCTCCTGCCCCTTCGCGCATCACGACCCCCGGATCCTCCCCGAGAAATTGGAGCACTACGCCTGGGTCGATCAGGGCGAGCACGTTTTTACGTTCCGTTACTTCCCCGCCGGTCGCGTCACTGCCAAGGAACTCGACCGTCACGCGTTGCTCATGCAGCAGGGCCCCGTCGTCGCCGACCTCACCCGCGGCATGCCCTTCCGCCCCTACAAAGACGACCCCGCCTGGCCGTCGTAAACGCCCGAGGTGGGCCACGCGCTCCGCCGCCCGCCATCTGGCCTGTTGTCGTTCGGAACGAAGTGACGAATCCCGTTGGACAATATCGCAGGACACGGCGGAATCTCATTGGATTCTTCGCTACGCTCAGAATGACAATCTAAGCCCCATGGACCTCACCAAAATCACTGAAAAACTCAGCGTCACCCAATCCGACATCCCCGGCTCCGTCTTCAAAAACGTGAACCTCGCCCAAGCCCAGTTCATCGACGTGAACCTGGCCAACGCCCGCTTCGAAGACATCAATCTCACCGGTACGAAGATCAGCAACGTCAACCTCACGAACGTCGACATCCGCGACTGCAATATTGAGGGCCTCCGCATCGACGGACACCTCGTTTCCGACCTGATCAAGCCCCCCGGCAAATAGCCCTCTTTCTCCTGTCTCTTCTCGTCTCTCTGCCATCCCCCCTCTTCCTGCCCCCATGCCTGCCGTAGTTCCCACTCCCGAACTCCTCAAACAATTCAACCGCGAGGGCTTCCTGGTGCTGCCCGACCAGCTGTCCCCCGCGGAGGTCGCCACCCTGCGCACCGGCATGGAACGCGCGTTCGCCACGCCCTCGGCTGAGGCCGTGTTCTACAACATGCCGGAAATGTGGCGGCCCAAAATGTTTGAGTATGGCGAGGAGTTCGAGGCGATGATCGACCATCCGGGGATCGTCGACTTCGCCGAGGCCGTGCTGGGCAAGGATTGCCACATGATCGCCCAGACCGGCCTGCGCACCACCCCGGGCCAAACGTTTTCGTTCTGGCATCTGGACGACGCGTGCCGCCTGCCCTTGCCCGAGGGCGTCAAACTGGATCCCCGCATCCCGATGCCGACCTACGTCATCAACATGAACTACTACATTAGCGACGTGGACGAGGAGCTCGGACCCACCCAGTTCATTCCCGGCAGCCATCGCGCCGGTCGCAGCCCGCGTCCCGAGGACAACGACGCGAACGGGAATCCGGTGTTCGAGGGACGCTCCAAGGTGAGCACGCCCGGCAAGGCCGGAACGCTGGTCCTGTGGAACGACCAGACTTGGCATCAAGGCGGACCCAACCTCTCCCAAGGTCGCACTCGCTGGGTACTCCAAACGCCGATGGCCCGGCGCTGGGTCTCTCTGCGCTACTGGCCACACGTCAATTATCACATGCCGGAGGCCGTGATCGCCCGCGCCAATCCGCGCCGCAAGCGCCTGCTCG
>JBDTJA010000301.1:0-3651 GCA_039936075.1 Opitutaceae bacterium
CTGCTCGGCGATCCGGCGCGAACGCCATGGCGACTGCTGGCCGGGCTTGGCGCAGGAGTGGCGGCGCTACTGGCCATGGGTGCGGGAGCGTTTGTACCCGTGACGTTGCTGGGGCTGGCGGCGCTGCGGGCAGGGGAGCGACGCTGCCTTGAGGGCGCGTTCTGGCGCGAAGCGTGGCCAGCCTTGGCGCTATTGGCGGCCGCTTGGGCATTGCGTGCCGAGCCGGTGGGAGCGGCGGCGTTGGTGAAGTTGCACGCGGCGTCACCGAGGCAATTTCTCAACGCCTTCGGCCGGGCTTTGGCGTGGCCGCACACGTGGATGCCGCTGGCGGCGCTCGTGCTCAATTTCCCGCTGGTGCTCGCCGTGGCCGGACGGCTCGCGGGCCGGCGCCGGGCGGCGGTTGGGGAGGATTTTGTCCTGCTGATCGGCTGCTGGTCGGTCGTGGCTGCCGGCGCGATGGCGTGGGCCCGCGGCGGTGGCCAGGAGCTCACGACGGGCGTCACCATCCGGTATGTGGATTTCCTCCTGCTGCTGCCGATCGCGAACGCCTGGTGCGCAGTGACTCTCGCGCGAGAAGCGGCCGGCCCGCGTGCCCGGTTGACGCGCATGATGGCTGGAGCCTGGGGGCTGTTTTT
This sequence comes from Opitutaceae bacterium, assembly GCA_039936075.1. Classification (GTDB taxonomy): domain Bacteria; phylum Verrucomicrobiota; class Verrucomicrobiia; order Opitutales; family Opitutaceae; genus Opi-474. Next base: position 636 of record JBDTJA010000301.1, read on the forward strand.
ATTCGCCGGCTGGCTGGGATTGTCGGCGCAAATTATGCGGGGATTCATCCTGCCGCGGATGCGTGACCGCGAGGCACCGGTGCGGCTGGCCGTGGAGTTTCAGCGGACCAATAGCGACGCGGTGTACGCCGGCCAGCACCCGTTCTTTGTGCCGCACCCGAATCTCAATTCAGTACGGACCACCCTCCACGATCCACGGATGCAGGGGGTGCTCCCGCCGTCATTTCAACCGGATCAACCGATGGGCCCGCTTTCCCGTGCGGTGCGCTGGTTACTCGGGCGCGAGTAGGGGATCGCGTGCGGCGTGCGCGATTGATAGAGTGGAAAAACTACAAAGGTTAGGGGCTGACCCCATCGAAAGGGTCAGCCCCTAACTATTGTAGCTCCCTCTTCGGAAGGAGGTCTCGGTGCCTCATTAATAGGCGTTGCTGTCGCGCCAGCGCACGAAGGTCAGCAGCACGATCTGGGCGTCGAGCCAGATGCTCCAGTTCTCGATGTAATAGATGTCGTGCTGCACGCGCCGGATCAGGTCGCTGTCGCCCCGCAGGCCGTTGACTTGGGCCCAGCCGGTCATGCCGGGTTTTACGAGGTGACGCGGCAAATAGTGCGGGATGGATTCCGAGAGCTGATCCACGTGACTGGGGCGTTCCGGCCGCGGGCCGACGAGGCTCATGTCGCCGCGGAGGACATTCCAGAACTGCGGGAATTCATCGAGATTCCAGCGTCGCATGAATCCGCCGATGCGCAGCAGGCGCGGGTCGTTGCGCGCCGTGCTCTGGCGCGCTGCGTCCATGGCCTCCGCGCCCGGTGCCATGCTGCGCAGTTTCCACAGCACGAAGGGTTGGTGGCCCGCGCCGACGCGGGTTTGGCGAAAAAAGACCGGCCCGCCCGGCGACTCGCGTTTGATGAATACGGCCAGCACGAGGATGATGGGCGCCGAAATGATCAGGCCGAACGTGGCGGCTACGAGGTCGAAGGTCCGTTTGAGTCCGCGGTTGAAGAGGCGATGAATGGCGAGTTCCTCCACGCCGAGCACGGGCACCCGGCCGATCGTCTGCAGCCGCAACCCGCTCAGGAAAATGTCAAACGCCCCGGGGATGATCTTCCATTCCACGTAGGCGCGTTCGCAGGTCTCGACGATCCGGCGCACTTCGGGTCGCGGCAGATCAAGCCGCGTGGCGATGAGGAGGTCAGCTTGCTCGCGGGCCAGGATGGCATCGAGCTCCGTCACGGGCCCGAGGGCAACCGGACGTTCCGCGGCAGCCGGGAAGGGCGCCGAGGTGTCACTGGCGAGGGCTACGACACCGACGAGCACGAACGGATGCGTGGGGTCGCGCGCGATTTCGGCCGCGAGCGCGCGGGCGTCGTCATTCCAGCCCAACAGCACGGCCCGGCGCCGCAGGCGGGCAAGCAGCGGGCTGCGCGTCACGAGCGCGTAAACCAATGCACGCCACGCGTAGAGCAGGGCCACGACGCAGATGAACGCCACGATGACAAACAGCCGCGAAATCGGCGGATCGAATCTCAGGACGAGCGACACTCCGAGATAGGCAACGAGCCAGAATGCAGCGCCCTTGAGAATAACGTTGAGACTCTGGTAACGGCGCAGCAGCAGGCGCGCGTCGTAGAGACCCAATTGCGCAAACGCGCCGATCAGCAGCGCGACACCGACCAGGAGGAGCGGTAAATAACGGGCCAGCGTGGCGCCAGGCACCGCGATGCCGAGGCGGCCGAGGGGGGAGGCGTAACGCAGCCACCAGCCCAGCGTGAGGCCGGCGAACGTGACCAGCGTGTCGCCCGCGAGCAGCGCGAGCGGCAGCACGGTTTCGCGCAGGGATTGGGCGGCGGCGCGTGACACGGGGATTTAGCGACCGGGCGCGGGGAGGTCGCGCAGCCTGGCTTCAATCGAGGGTCGCACGCTCCAGTGAGCCTCGGCCAAGGCAGCCTCCAATTCTGTTTTTGCCTCCGCGCGATGGCCCTGCGCTTTCAGCAGATCCGCGGCGTACACGTGGAAGAAAACCGGATTGGGCGAATGCGTCTGCGCCCAGCGGGTCCATTCCAGCACGTCGGCGGGATGCGTTTGCTGCCAGTCATCGAGCCAGCGCCAGAGTCCGAACGTGGTGCTGGGAAAAATCCGGACCGTGCGGGCCTGCCAGCTGGTCGGCGCCGGCGGCGGCGCCACGGCCACCAGATAAAATACACACAGGTGCACGAGCGACACGAGCGAGGCGAAACCCACAATCAGCTTCGGGGTTTGCGAGCTGAGGGCTGGCGGGACAGGTCGCGAGATGAAGACGATCGCGACACCAACGGCGAGCATGGCGGGCAGGAACGCGAGCAGGTGGTAAAACACGCCGTCGAGTAGTCCGGCCACCAAGCTCGCAGTCAGCACGGCCAGCCACGCCTGCGCCATCGGGGACTTCGTTTGCAGCGTCTGCCGCCAGCCGAATACCAAGGCGCCGCCGAGGAGCACGAGGAGAGGCACGGCGCCCACGACGCCGAGATCGAGCCAGAATTGCAGGATGAAATTATGCGGCTGCTGGCCATCGAGTTTGGGCGTGAGAAACCGGTACGCATCGGGTCCGTGCCCAAACCAGAGGGCGTCTTTCGCGCGTTGCACCACCGCCAGCCAGAAATCCGTGCGGGTGGAACTCAGCTGGCTGACGCTGCCCGTGCTCGCGGCGGTCGCGGTGCGGCCGATCGCGTGCCACCACCCCAGCTCCGGATTCGGGGTCCAGAACGCCGCGGACAGCGCCAGACCCGCGATCAATAGCAGTCCGGAAAATCTGAGAAGTTCCCGGCGAACCAGCACGGGACTGAGCACCGCCCAGCCGACCACTGCGACGCCCAGCGCGATCACGGGCGTCCGTCCACCGGACCAGAGCATCCCCCCCCACGTGACGATTCCCGTGACCAGCCAGAAAATCCGGCCGACGCGATAAATGTCTTTGTTCACCAGGAGGGCGAGGGCGGCGATGGCGCCGGGTAGCGTATGCAGGCCGAGCAGCCGATAATG
>JBDTJA010000302.1:0-4781 GCA_039936075.1 Opitutaceae bacterium
CTGCCGCGCGCGGGGCGCACGGCCCACCTTTAAGTTTTTCTGTGGATCACCTGCGGGACCGTTTCCATCTGGCCGCGCGTGACCCCCAGCTGATGCAACAGCTTTAGTTCGCGCCACAGCTCCGCGCCGGTGATCTCACCGCGCAGGAGCTGTTGGTATTTTACCAGGGTGCGCGTGACCTCGTCCGGCTCCTCGTTGACGAACTCAACCCGAAAACTGCGCGCGCCGAGCTCCAGTAAACGCGCCATATACTCCGCGCCAGTCTGGGCCCGGTTGTTGAAAACCGTATTGCGGCAGCCGGCATCGGCCTTGAGCGGCAACTCGGCACCCACGCGATCCCGCAGGGTGACGCGATGCGTGTCGCACGGCCGTCCGCAGTCACGGTAGTCCTTGCCGGTCGAGAGAAACGCGCAGAACACGCAATGCTCCATGTGAAACATCGGCATGTGCTGGTGCACCGTGAGATCGAACCAGCCGGGCGGCGCCGATTGCAGGAGCGACTCCAGCTGCGCGATGTTCAGGTCGTAACTGGCCGTCACACGCTCCAGCCCGTGCTGGTGCAGAAAATAATCGGCGGTGAGCGGATTCGCGACATTGAGCGAAAAATCCCCCCGCCGGCGATCGCCGGCAAAAAACGCGAGATGGTCGTAGTTGCGAACGAGGTAGCCGTCGGCGTCGCACGAACGCACCTGCTGCAGAATCCATTCCTCGCCCGGTTTGAAAATGCGCGGTGGCGCCACCCAAATCGACGACTTTGTCGTCGATGGAAGAGGGGAGAGCAGCGATGGAAGATGGGGAGCGGCCACTTCGGCGGCCTGCAGTGCGCGAAAGCGAGTGACCGCATCGCGGTAGTGCTTCGGGTTCTCGAACTCGCAGTAAATCGTGCGCGCGCCGGCGGCCCACGCAGCGTCGAGTTGCGGGAGCAGGCGGATGACCGCAATCAACTCCGGTGGCGGGGACGGGGCGGCCGGTGGCGTGAAAATAGGTTTTTGATAATCCTGGAGCTTCCAGCGCAAGGGTTGCCCGCGAAGCTTTTCGAGCTCGGCGACGGACTCGCGGCGCAGGCGGTTGAGCTCGCTGACCGGGATGATCACATCGCCTTCGAGAAACGACCGCAGGCCGCCCAATCGAAACGGCGTGCCGCCCAGTCGGCCGAGTTGCTCCTGCAGGCGCGCAGGTGAGAGCGGCTGTTTCTGGGCCACGGCGAGGAGGACCCCCGACTGGGCCTTCACGACATGGCCGCGTCCATCCTGCGCGATCAGCGTGAGGGGGGTGCCGCTGCGACCGTGGACCTCGAGGGTGATCGGCCGGGAAAAATGAATCTGTGTGCCCTCGAAAGAGGTGCGCACATCGCGGTCGAGCGCGGGGTCGTTGGTTTTCCAGACGAGCTGGCCGGCTGCAACCCGGCGCCAGTCAATGTCGCCATCGCCGAAGCGCAGCGTCATTTCGCCGCCGCGATCCGGCGTCACTTGATAAACGCGGCCGCCTTCCTCGCGCTCGGCGGGTTTGCCGGCGTCAAACACGATGCCATCCCCTGGCTTGACCGGCGCCGCGGGGCGGAGCGAAACGCTCTCGCCGGCGACGCGCAGCACTTCGCCGAGGAAAACGCCGCGTTTGGTGCCAAAGCGCGCGTGCGCGAGCTCCTGATTGTTGATGCCGCGAAACCAGCCCGTGTAGAGGCCCCGGGAAAAACTCATTTCGAGCTCGTAGCGAGCGGTGGCGCGGTTCAGCGGCTCGCCCGGCATACCGGAGAATTCCGCCATGACCTTGTCGAGGGCCGAGCGATAGACGCGCGTGATGCTGGCGACGTATTCCGGCGATTTCAGCCGGCCCTCGATCTTGAGCGAGGCGACACCGGAGCGCACCAGATCGGGCAGCACGTCGAGACCCGAGAGATCCTGCGGGCTGAGCAGGTAACGACGATCGCCCAGCGGGACTTGTTTCCCGTCGGAAATAAGATCGTAGGGCAGGCGGCAGGCTTGGGCGCATTCGCCGCGGTTGGCGGAGCGGCCGCCGAGTGACTCGCTGGTGAGGCACTGGCCGGAGTAGGCCACGCAGAGCGCGCCATGCACAAACACCTCGAGCGGCAGCGGCAGCTCGGCGGCGGATTGGGCGGCGTTGATCTTGGCAATGTCGGCGAGCGAGTTCTCGCGCGCGAGCACCACGAGCTGCGCGCCGAGTTCACGGGCGAACGCCACGCCGGCGGCGCTCGTGACGGTCATCTGCGTCGAGCAATGAATGGGAAAATCTGGCGAGAGCCCGCGAATGAGCCGGCAGATGCCGATATCCTGGACGATGGCCGCATCCACGCCCGCGGCGATGATCGCGCGCAGGCAATCCTCGGCGTCGGCCAGCTCGGAGGGAAAAATCAGGGTGTTGAACGTCACATAGCCGCGCACCCCGCGGCGGTGAAGAAACTCCATCAGAGCCGGCAGGTCCGCCGTCGTGAAATTCTTCGCGCGCATGCGCGCGTTGAAACGTTCGAGTCCGAAGTAGATCGCATCCGCGCCGTTCTCGACGGCCGCGCGGGCGCATTCCCAGTCACCCGCCGGGGCGAGCAATTCCGGCCGCCGCCATGCGCGGGCTTCCGCGGGCGCACTGTCGATGACGGATGGTTCAGCCGGTGGGATCATGCGGGGCTGCGGCTTCCAGCCGCAGGGCCTTGACTAGATGTCGGCCGCCGCCCCATGCGCAATGAAATCTGCGGCGGGAAGCCGCAGTCACGCCGCGAGCCAGTGATCATGAGAGCACGCATCTCAGGTCAGCGCCTCGGCTTCGACGTGCGCCGGGGGCCGCGCGTCATGTTTGGCCGGGGTCGCGAGGTGCGGATCGGCCGGGCCCGGTCATAACCCGCGTGCTGCGTTTGCGCCCGGGTGGAGCCGTTTCAAAAATATCATAGCCGAAGGGCAGGAAGTAGCTGCGAGCGTGAGCGAGTGACCGGCACCATCCACTCGCTCACGCTTGTGGCTACTTCCTTTCTAAATGCGCTCTAGGGTGGGTGGAGCGCTCATTGCCATTGCGAGAAGTCCCGCCAACCGGGTCCGACGGCGCAATTCAGTTGGATCGCCACGGCGCCCTCCGCGTTCGTCGCGATGACAATCAGGGCGCGAAGGGACTCGTGCTGGTACTGACGTGTTCGCGGAGCAGGCTGAGGAACTGTTCCGCGCCGCGGCTTTGGTAGCGTTGCAAGTGACGGACGACCACGATTTCACGCGTGGGAGCGTTGCCCGTGAGGCGGAGGTAGGTGAGCGTGGCCCGATCCTCGGGCAGTTGCGCGACCTTGGGGAGAATTGAAATCCCCGCGCCCATCGCGACGAAGAGTTTGAGCGTCGCCACTTGCGCGCAGCGGTAGCCGATCTTGGGCGCGAAATTATTGTCGCCGCAAAAACTGCGGATCTGCGCGGCCAGCGTGCTGGAGTCGCCCAACGTCACGAAGGTCTCTTCGGCGAGATCGGCAGCGGTGACCTCGGAACGGCCGGAGAGCGGATGCCCTTTGCCGACGACGAGCAGAAGGGGCTCGGTCAGCAATGGCTCGATGGAAAGACGGTGATTCTTGATGGGCATCGTGACGACCGCGAGATCGAGTTCCCCCTCCAATACCGCCCGGGCGAGATCGCTGCGGAAGTCCTCGCGCACATGTACGACCAGGTTGGGATGCGTCTCCCGACAGCGTTCGACCAGGGGCGCGATCAGATAGGGCGCGACCGTCGGCACCGCGCCCACCGTGATCCGCCGGTCGAGGGAAGTGCTGTCCTTCAACTCCTTCGACGCGTTCTCGACCTCAAAGAGGATTCGCCGGGCTCGCTCGAGAAAGGTCGTCCCGGCCTCTGTCAGGACTGCCTTGCGGCCGAGCCGATGAAAGAGCTTATGGCCGAGCTCCTTTTCCAGATTCAAAACCTGCTGGCTCAAAGATGGTTGCGTGATGTGGCAGCGCTCCGATGCCCGGGTAAAATTCCCCGTCTCCGCGACGGCCACCACGTAGCGAAGCTGATGAAGTTCCATAGTCTAAGACGATGATTATGATAGTTAGCTATTATTTCAACTATTGAAAAGGTGAGGTATACTGGCCGCCTCGACCCAAGTTGGGTCACTCAAGAATACGAAAGAACCTTATGAAAAACGAAATTACTGCCTTGGCGGTCACCCTCAGCCTTACCGGCGCCGCTGTTTACCTGCTTTCCCATGCTCACCCCGCGATCAACGTGGACTCCCTGGTTGGCTTCGGCGTCGTGCTGATGCTCCTGGCGATGGCGGTTGCCGAATACCGCATCTCTTGGAAGAAGCTGATCGGGCGGTAAGCCTGGTGAGGTCGTTGCAGTGCAAAGGCCCGGAGCAATCCGGGTCTTTTTTTTGCCCGCGCCCGCGAACCGAGCCGGAGGGTGACTTCTCTCTACGCGGCCTGACCCCGGCGAAGTGCCGAAGTCAACGAAATGAACCGCACGAGGCAACTAGAGCCGGGAGCGCGGCCGTGCCGACCGCGGGGCTTTGTTTAAGAATCGTCACTGGGTGGCTTCTCGGCTACGAACCCTTCATTGCAGAAGTCAATTTCGCCTCCGTCGACCTAACGCCCCAACGGCATGCCCGCTACGAACCGCTTCTTCCCGATTAACCGCCGAGCGACCCATGGCCTCTGTCATCCATGAGGCTGCTGCGCAGAACTAAGGTAGGGATGCGACCACCCAAGCTAGGTCACGCGTCGCGATCTGCAGCTCTCGCTACTAGGCCAGCCCTGCCCGAGAGCACTCTTGTCACGAGTCAAGACATGACCCCCTTTGCTGCCC
>JBDTJA010000303.1:0-14933 GCA_039936075.1 Opitutaceae bacterium
CGCTGATCGGGCTGCTCACCGGCTTGCTGCCGAACATCGAGACACGGCGCTCCGCCAAGACCTGACCGATAGAGTAGTTCCAAAAGTGTCATAGCCGAAGGGCAGGAAGTAGCTACGAGCGTGAGCGAGTGGCCGGCACCCTCCACTCGCTCGCGCTCGTGGCTGCGCCCTTGCTAAATGCGCATTTGCCAGATTGGCCTGCAGAGGAGTCTATTGTGGGTTGGGCTTTACCCCCGATATCCGATCTTCTGATGTCGGGCGTGAAGCCCGACCCACCTGCGATCCGCCGGCGACCCACGGCCCGCGATTGCCCGCCGGACACAAAAACGCCCGGTTTAAGAACCGGGCGTTGGAAAGTGGTGCGGCCATAGGGAGTCGAACCCCAAACCTCCAGATTCGTAGTCTGGCGCTCTATCCAGTTGAGCTATGGCCGCGCGAGGGTGTGAAAAAGCAGGGATTGATGGGCAAGGGCAAGAACAAGTTTTGAGGTGTAGGTTGTAAAGTTTAGGCCGTCACCCCGGATATTACCGATGCCCGAGCCCGGGCTTTCGGCTTAAACCTTACACCTTAAAACTTATCCCCTTCGTCAGCTCTCGCTGGGCCGCCAATCAATCATTTCCAGTTGGAGCAACTTACGGTCGTTAAAGTGGTTCCAGGTGATCTCCACCGCGAGGTCGATCGGCACGCCCACGGGCGGAAGGCGATTCGCCAGTTTCCACGCCACGCCGTGCAGCCGGCGGCCGCGTCCATTGTCGAACTGAAACCGGAAATGAAGCAGCTTGAACACCTCCGGCGCCTGCCGGAGCACCACGCGGCTCACGCCAAACACGGGCTCGGGATTCCCCTGGCCAAAGGGATGCAGCACCTCGAGCTCCGTCATAAGCTGCTCGGTGACCTGCTCGGCTTGCAGCCACGCCGCCACCTCCAGCTGACGCGCGATGATGTCGCCGCCCGCCGCCGTGCGCACCGCGTCAGCAAATCTCCCACGGAAGGCCTCGAGCCGATCCTTCCGGATTGCCACGCCCACCGCCATGGGATGGCCGCCCCAGCTCTCCAGCTGGTCGCCACACCGCGCAAGGATCTCCACCAGGTTCAACCCCTCGATGCTCCGACCGGAGCCCTTGCCGAGCTCGCCTTCGTTGCCGAGCACAATGCACGGGCGATTGTATTTCCGCGAAACGCGACCGGCGACGATGCCCACCACCCCGGGATGCCAGGCCTCGCTGAAGAGCACAATGCCCGGCGACGTCGCATACTGGGTCTCGATCATCCGCTCGGCGTCCTCGGTGATCTTGCGCTCGATGTCCTGCCGCTCGCGGTTGAACGCATCAAGCTGGCGCGCCGTCTCAGCGCAGAAATTCGCGTCGGGACTGAGCAGCAGTTCCACCGAGAGCGCCGCATCGGCAAGTCGTCCCGAGGCGTTGATGCGCGGCCCGAGCCGGAAAGCGATGTCCACGGGATGAATCCCTTGCTCGGGCTTGACGCCCGCGATGGCCATCAGCGCACGCAAACCGGGGCGGGCATTCTCTTGCAGCACCCGCAGGCCGTGTCGCGCGAGAATGCGGTTTTCGCCGAGCAGCGGCACGAGATCGGCCACGGTGCCGAGCGCCACGAGGTCGAGCTGGTCCCGCAGCTTCATTGCCATCGCGACGGGATGACTTTCCACGCGCAGCTGCTTGAGCAGGCCGTGCGCAAGTTTGAACACCAGGCCGACGGTGCAGAGATCGCGCCACGGTGAGTCCGCGCCGGTCTGGTCGGCGTGGACGTGCGGATTGATCAACAGCCCCTGCTCCAGCGCCTTTTCCGTCGAGCGATGGTGATCAATGACGATCACCTCAATTCCCTGCGCGCAAAGGTAAGCCACTTCCTCGTGTGAGTTCGTGCCGCAATCCAGCGCGATAAACAGCGCCGGTTTGCCAGCCACCAGCGCGCGGTCAATCGCACTGCGGGAGAGGCCATAGCCATCCTCGGAACGCCGCGGCACCACAAAACTCGGCTGGAGGCCGAACGCCCGCAGCAGCCCGACGAGCAGTGCTGTGCTGCTCACCCCGTCCACGTCGTAATCCCCGAGCACCGCCACCGACTCGCGGCGCTCGATCGCGGCGCGCAGCCGGGTCGCGGCCGCCGAAAGGCTGCGCAACAGGAAGGGATCGTTCAGGCCCGCCAAGGCGGGCGCCAAGAACTTCGCCGTCGCCTCCGGGTCGCGATGACCGTTGCGCAGCAAAAGCTCCGCCAGCACAGGATTCACCCCGGTGTGGCGGCTGAGCGTCTCGATCTCCCCCGCCGGGAGCGGCGTGTAGGTCCAGCGCATGACGTTCGAAGCTTAAAGTGCGAAATCCGCAACGGCCGTCCGCGCTCCGAAGCCTGAAATCCGCGGGGCGGAAGTCAGGCTTCGAATCTCGGAATTACCGTTCCGGATGGGCGACTTTACCGCGAAGCCTTGCTGGAGCCGGTCCACTCGTATTTCGGCGCGACATCGGCGTGGGCTTCCACGTGCTTCCGGTCGCCCTTGTGCCACCAGTAGAAGACCTGCGACGCGATGAAGATGGCGGAGAAGGTCGAGGTGACGATGCCAACCAGGAAGGTGAAGGAAATGCTGTGGAGCACGCCGCCGCCAAAAAGATAAAGCGAGAGCGCCGCCAGGAAGGTCGTCGTCGCCGTCATGATCGTGCGGGCGAAGACCTTGTTGATGGCGCTGTTGATGACGTCGCGTAGCGAACCCGTCGGATTTAAGTGCAATTCCTCGCGGATGCGGTCGAACACCACGACGGTCTCGTTGATGGAGTAGCCGGCGATACAGAGAATCGCGGCCACCATGGGCGCTGAGAACTGGTTCCCGAAGATCACGAAAACGCCGATGGTCATCAGGATGTCGTGCAGTGTGGAAAACATCGCTCCGATGCCGAAGCCAAACTCAAAGCGGAACGCGATGTAAGCCAGGATAACCAGCATCGACACACCGACCGACTTGACGGCGTTCCATTCAACTTCCTTGCCGATCGAGGCACCGATATGGTTTTCACCGACCTTCTCCAGGCCGGCGTTCGGGTAGGCAGACTGGAGGGCGGCGAGGAGCGGCCCGGATTGGCCATCAACCGTCTCGATTTCCAGCACTTCCTTGCCGCCACCGAGCGCGCTCGTGTAGGTCGGGTTGACTTCGCCGATCTTGGCCGCCTGGGCCACCGAGCGGATTTGGGCCGGCCCCAGGCGCTCCTTGAACTGGAGCGAGATGACATCGCCGCCGGAGAAATCGATGCCGTAGATGGCCTTGCCCTTGTAGGCCACGACTCCGAGGCCGATCACGACGAGCAGCACCGACCCAATGGCCGCGGGCTTGCCGTATTTGATGAAGTCGATGTGTAGATTCTTCACCATGCGGCGCATCGTGAAGTGCTTGAGCCAGCCGGACTCGATCAACAGCTCCATCAACATGTGGGCTGTGATCAGGACGGAGATCAGGGTGGAGATCACGCCGACCAAAAGAGTGAAGCCGAAACCCCGAATCGGGCCGGTGCCAAGCCAGATCATGATCCCACAGATGATCAGCTGGACGAAGTGAGCGTCCAAAATCGTGGTCAGCGCTTTCAGGAAACCGGTCTGGTTGGACGTCTTGAGCGTCTTGCCCGCCGCGAGTTCCTCGCGCATACGCTCGAAGATCAGGATGTTCGCATCTACCGCCATGCCAATGGTCAGCACGATGCCGGCGAGGCCGGGCAGTGTCATGGTCGCCCCGAGGCTGGCCATCGCGCCGAAGATGATGAGGATGTTAACCGCCAGCGTGACGACGGCCACAAGGCCGCCGGTGGTGTAGAAGGTGATCATGAACGCCGCCACCAGCGCCGTGCCGATAATCGAAGCCTTCACGCCGCTGGAAATCGCGTCCTCGGCCAGCTGCGGGCCAACTTCCTTCTGCTCCTTGACGATGAGGGGGACGTCGAGGGGATTATTGAGGACGTTGGCAAGGTTGAACGCCTCGCGATCTGTCATGGCGCCGCCACTGATCACGGCGGAGTCGCTATCGATTTCCTCTTTGACCGTCGGGGCGGAGTAAAGCTTGCCATCGAGCACGATGGCGAGGCGGCCCGTGCGGCCGGCCTGCCGACCGCCGTCGGCAATTTCCTTGGTGACCTCGGCGAAACGCTTCCGGCCTTCCTTGCTGAACCGCAAGGACACCTCGGGCTTACCATACGTGTCACGGTTGACACCGGATTCAGCAATCGAAGCTCCGCCCATCTCGGGGATGCGCTTGACGTAGAGTTCCTCGCTGTTGGATTCGCCGCGCGGGCCTTCCTGATCGAGGGACAAAATTTCATAACCCGGCGGGGGCAGTTCGCCCGGCGCCATCGTCTGGGGCGAGAGGGTCGGATGCACGATGCGGAAATCGAGACGGGCGGGCTTCTTGATGTTCTCGATGACGTCCGGGTTGTCCTTGGTGTTGATATTGGCGAGCTGGATCTCGATGCGGTTGTCGCCCACGGCCCGGACCACGGGCTCGGCAATGCCGAACGAGTTGATACGGGTGGTGATGATATCGATCGCCTTGGAGAGCTTCTCCTTGCGGGCTTCCTCGGAAAGTTTGGCGGTGGCGGCGGGATCAATCTCGAGGGTGACGGACACGCCGCCGACGAGGTCAAGGCCGAGCTGGAGCTTGCTCTTGGAGCGCCGGAGCAGCTCGGTGAGGAGAATGTCGTTCCGCTTGTCGACGTTCGTCAGCTTGCTCTCGAGCCGGATGTCCGGGAAGAACTGCGTCAGGTCGAGTTTCCGCTCGTGGCCGATCTGCTTGAGGGCCACGAATTCGCTGGGGGCGGTGCCGGCCTTCTTGCGGTCAGCGGCTTCGTCGAGGAGCTTGGCGAACTCCGCCGGCTTGGCTTCGACGTGCGACCGGACGTAAGCGGGGAAGGGCTGGTCTTTGAGAGGATAAAGGGTAGAAACCGCCCAAACCACCAGGAGGAGGCTGAGCGTGATCTTCCAGAGATTGCGTCGGAACATGTTGGGATGTGGTTAAAACGTGGGGGGCGGAAGGTGGGCGCGATTTCGCACCCGAACCCGCGCGGGAGTTACTGCTTATCGCCGTCCGCCTTGGTGACCAGGGCCGTGACGAAACTCTTGCCGATCTCCACCTTGGTGTTCTCGGCAATCCGCACGATAAAACGTCCGTCCTTCACATTCGTGATCGTGCCGTAAATGCCACCCGTCGTGATGATTTCATCGCCGGAACCGAGCGCGGACAGCATCTTCTCCTGCTCCTTCTGTTTCTTGCGCTGCGGCGCAATCATGAAGAAATACATCGCGGCGAACAACAGCACGTAGAACACGATCATGGTACTGCCACCCATGCCCGCCGGTCCAGCCGGAGCAGCCGTTTGAGCCAGGAAAGGAAGCGAGTCAGAGATGAGGGACATTTTCGTCATTGCGTGTTGAGGGTTTTGAAAAAAGAAAACATGCATCCTAACGGATCGCCCACCAGCCATAGCAAGCCATAACTCCCCCACCCACTCCACGTTGAAAAGTAAATCCACATCCGCTTGGTCCGCCGCCAAATCCGAGGAGCACTATGGCTTCAAACGCTGGGGCGCCCCCCACTTTTCTGTGGATGAAGGAGGTTTCGTCAACGTGCAGCCCCGCGCCGACGGCCGGGGTATCCGGGTACTCGATGTCGTGGACGAGGCTCTCGGCATGGGCCTGAAGGCTCCGATGGTCATCCGGTTTCAGGACCTCCTCCGCCACCGCGTCATCCAACTCAACGAATGTTTCGCCAAGGCAATCAAGGACGAGGGTTACAAGGGCGAGTACCGGGGCGTCTTCCCCATCAAGGTCAACCAGCTGCGCGAGGTCGTGGACGAGATCGTGCTCGCGGGAAAAGATTTCCAGTACGGTCTCGAGGCTGGCTCGAAGCCCGAACTCATGATCGCGCTGGCCATGCACGAGGGCACGCAGCGGCTCATCATCTGCAACGGCTACAAGGACGACGACTACATCCGCCTCGCCCTCTTGGGCCGCAAACTGGGCAAGCGCATCGTCATCGTCGTCGAGCAACTGGCCGAAGTTGACGATATCATCCGGCTTTCGCTCGAGACCGGCGTGAAACCGATGATCGGCTTCCGCGCCAAGCTCCTGACCCGCGGCGAAGGCAAGTGGGCCATGTCCACCGGGGACAACGCCAAGTTCGGCCTCAACACCGCGGAAATCCTCTTCGCCTGCGAGAAGCTCAAGGCGGGCAAGCTCGCCGCCTGCCTCAGGCTGGTGCATTTCCACATCGGCTCGCAGGTGCCGAACATCATCACGATCAAGAACGCTGTCATCGAGGCCACCCGGTTCTATTGCCAGCTGGCGAAGATGGGGTTCCCCATGGGCTACCTCGATGTCGGCGGCGGCCTGGGCATTGATTATGACGGCTCGCGCACGAACTTCGACAGTTCGATGAATTACTCGATGGACGAATACGCGCGCGATGTCGTCTTTAACATCCGCGAGATCTGCGCCGCCTCGGGCGTGAAGGTGCCGGATATCGTCAGTGAGTCGGGCCGAGCTGTCGTGGCGCCCCACTCGCTTCTCGTCGTCGAAGTGTTCGAGCGCATCAACAAGCGCGAGTCCCTCGGCAAGCAGCATGATCCGAAGGTGAAGCACAAGGTCGTCACCGACCTCGAGCTGATGCTGAAAAACAAATCCAAGCTCGGCCGGCTGGAACGTTTCCACGACGCCTTGCAGAAAAAAGAGGAGGCGTTCTCGCTCTTCAATCTCGGCTATCTCGATCTCGAAAATCGTGCGGCCGCCGAGTCCATCTACTGGCAAATCTGTGAGCAAATCGCCAAGGAGGGCCGCGATTCCGGCTACCAACCCGAGGAACTCCACGACCTCAATACGCTGCTCGCCGATCAGTACGTCTGCAATTTCTCGGTCTTCCAGTCGCTGCTCGACCATTGGGCATTGAAGCAACTCTTCCCCGTCGCCCCGCTGCACCGGTTGAAGGAAAAGCCCACGGTCAACGCCATTCTTGCCGACATCACCTGCGACTCCGACGGAAAAATTTCCTCGTTCATCGACCTGCAGGACACGAAGGACTACATCACGCTGCACCCGCTTAACGGGAAGCCCTACTATCTCGGCGTGTTCCTCACCGGCGCGTACCAGGACATCATGGGTGACCTGCACAATCTCTTCGGCCGGGTGAACGAAGTGCACGTTTTTCTCGAGGCCGACGAACCAAACGGCTTCTACATCGAGGAAGCGTTAAGCGGCAGCCGCATCGCCGACGTCATCGAGGGCGTGCAATATCAGCAGGAAGATCTCTGCCGGAAGATGAAGAGCCAGATCGATGCCGCCACGCGCAAGGACATGGTCAAACCGCGCGAGGGCGTCCGCCTCCTCGAACTTTACGAGAGCCAGATGCTCAATAAGACCTATCTGAACATCGAGCCGAAGACGCGCCGGAAAAAGAAGATCTGACGACCGAACTCTCGTGGGCCCGGGTTTACGCCCGAGATCCGCAATCCCCTATCAGCGTGAAGCCCGACCCAACCTTCCCCTTCCGCTCCGCCGGATCCTATCAACGCCACTCGTGGCGCGGATAGCGCCGCGAAAGCTCGGCTTTAATCCTGGGATACTGCTCGCGCCAGAAATTCGTCAAATCGTCCGTCACCTGGATCGGGCGATGGTTGGGCGCGAGCACCTCGATCTTCACCGGCACGCGACCGTGCCCGAGCGTGAATTTTCCCTCGATGCCGTAGAGTTCCTGGATGCGCGCGCTCAGCACCGGCGGGCCTTCCTTCGCATAGACGACCTTGGACCGGCGGCCATTCGCCATCGTCAGTTTTTCCGGCAAATAGTCGTCAATCACCGCGAGCTGCTCCGCCGTCAGCCAGTCCTTGAGCACCGGCATGACGGGCTTATCCTTGATATCCCGATAGCCGAGCTCGCCGTAGCAGATCTGTTCCACCAGCGTCGCACGGTCCGCCTCCGTGAGCGGATTCACTTCCAGCTCGGGGAACCATTCCGCCAGCCGATTCACCCGGATGATCCATTGTTCGACGGCTTCGTCCCACGCCTCCAACTTCAACCGGCCCGCGAGCACTTCCTTGGTCAGTAAGGCCGCCGCCTCATTAAGCGGCGCCTCGTCGCTGCTGGATTTCGCCTCGAGCACGAGATCGCGGAATCGCCGCTCACGCCGCGAGACCACGCGTTTAATCGACTCGTCATAAGTCACCGCGCGCACCTCCTGATAATCGTCGGGGAAAATTTCCTTCAACCACGCTTCCTCGATCGCTGTCGCAAGCGAGAGCAGCACATTGACTTCCCCGGCCCGACCCCCGACTTCGGCGATCTCCGCCGCCACCAACAACGGCGCTTTCTGGATGCCGCTCTCGCGCGCCAGCATGCCGCGCCGGTGGTGCACCAGCTCGCAGCGAAGCGTGCCGCCATCCAGCCGCTTGGCCAGCTGGTCGGAAAATCCCGCCAGCACGCACTTGCGCACTTCCGCGCCATCCATGCGGCGCTCGGTCACGTCCAACCCTTCCTTCTCCGCGATGGCCAGAAATTGCTCGAACAACGGTCCGACCTGCCGCGCGCCCTGCGCGTGAATGCCGAGCCGCCGACAGGCCTCGAGCGAATAATTCGTTTTGTCGGCATACCGCCACGCCCGCATCAGCAGGAAGAAGTCGCTCTCGTGCTCCTCGCCCAGCGTGTCCTCGCGCGACTGCTCGACGTCCTTTGGCACACTGCGCAGCAGGAAATTCCGCCCTTGGGTGAGGGCCGCCATTAATGCCACCGGACGCACGCAGCCCCGTTCCTGCGCCGCGAGCAGCATCCGCGCGTAACGCGGATGCACCGGAAACCGCAGCATCTTGCGACCGAGGTCCGTGATCTTGAGATGGGCCGGGCGCTCCGCGCGTGGCAGTTCGGATTTTGAGCCTGCCGAAGCCGCGCGCGGAGCGCCCAGCCCACCCAGTGCCCCCAGATCCGCCAACAGCGTTTCCGCCCGCTCCAACGCCTTCGGATCCGGTTTTTCCAACCAGGGAAACGCTGCGACATCATCGATGCCACTCGCCTTGAGCGTGAGCACGACTTCCGACAGATCGAGGCGCTTCACTTCCGGCAACTCCTGCAGCGCCCGCTGGCCGTGCTCGCGTTCCGTCCAGAGACGCACGCACACCCCAGGGGCCGTACGCCCGGCGCGACCCGCACGTTGATCTGCACTTGCCGCGGAAATCTTTTCGATCAGCAGCGTGTTGATGCCCCGGTTCGGGTCGAATCGCGCCACCCGCGCCAGACCGCAATCAATCACCGTCGTCACGCCCTCAATCGTTAGTGAGGTCTCGGCGACATTCGTTGAAACGATAATTTTCCGGGCCTGGTACCGCGCCACCGCCCGATCCTGCTGCTCCGGCGGCAGTTCACCGTGCAGCGGAAACGTCACGAATTCCCGGAGCACGCGCAGACCCTGGATGGCCTGCACCGTGCGGTTGATTTCATAGGCCCCCGGCATGAAGACGAGCAGGTCGCCGGACGATTCGCCTGCGACGCGCTCGCACTCGCGCGCCGCCACGTCCCACACGGGTTCAGTTTCGAAATTGACCGACTTCGGCAGATATTCGATCCGCACGGGAAAGCTGCGCCCCTGCGAGACCAGCACCTCGCACGGGGCGAGATAGGTCTTCAGCAACCCCGCATCCAACGTCGCCGACATCACGATCAGCTTCAGGTCGGGGCGCGTCGTCTGCTGAAGCTGCAACGCCCGCGCCAGCGAGATATCGCCGTAAAGGTGCCGTTCGTGAAACTCGTCAAACACGATCGCGCTGACCCCCCGCAACGCCGTGTCGAACGACATTTGCCGGAGTAAAATGCCCTCGGTCACAAAGCGAATTCGCGTTTTTTCGCTCACTCGGGAGTCCAATCGAATCTGATAACCCACGAGGTCGCCCAGCAGCGTGCCCATTTCCTCCGCCACGCGTTTGGCGAGCATCCGCGTCGCGAGCCGGCGCGGTTGCAGCACCACCACTTCGCCCTTTTCGCCGAGTAGACCATGGCCGAGCAGCATCTGAGGGATCTGCGTGGATTTGCCCGACCCCGTCGGCGCCTGCACAATCAACCGTCCCGAGGTCTCCAACGCGGCGGCCACGGCAGACTCGAGTTCGTAGATGGGCAGGTCGCGGGGCGGCATGGACGGGGAAGAATTCAGCAGCCGCCCCGCCAACCGCAAGGAGAACGAAGGCCGTCCCAGAGGTCATCCCTGCATCATTCGGTTGACGGAGCCAGTTCTCCCCGGACAGGTTAGGCAGAACGTGATGAGCGACCGGCGTCCCGCCCCGACCAATTTCCTGATCGTTCTGCTCAGCTTCTTTCTCGCCTTTGCGGCCCTCGGTCGGGCGGCGTCGATCAGCACACAGCTCACGACCTCGGAAAAGAACCAGCTCCAGCGGGAGGCCCGTCTCGTGGTCGATCTGGTGCAGAATCTTCACTACTCCGGCGCGACGTTTCACGAGATCAATAACGAGGAAATCCTGACCCGCTTTCTCAACGAACTTGACCCGGGGCGGGACTTTTTCGGGCCTGACGATGTGGCCTTCGTCCATCGGCGCTTCGACCGCAGCCTAAAGTCCGTCTATCTTTTCCGCGGTAACCTTGAACCGGCCTTCGAGATTTTTGACCTGTATGTGAGCCTCGCACGCGACCGGCTCGCATGGATCGATCAGCGGCTGGATCACGATTTCGATTTCACGCCGGATGATACCTACGTCGAGTGGCGCGCCGGCACCCCGCCGCCCTCGCCGGAGATCAGCCTGGATCAACACTGGGAGCAACGCCTCAAGGATTACATGCTGCATGAGATCCTTTCGGGGCGCACCCCCCAGGAAGCCCGGGCCGAGCTTCGCCGGGTTTATGCCGAGTTCGGCCGCAGCATCGCCGCGTTTGACTCCTTCGCGGTTCGCGAGCGGTTTCTCGATGCGGCCATTCGCTCGTTCGATCCCCACAGCGGCTACTCCTCCGCGGACTCCACCCGCGAGTTTGCCGTGGAGATGAAAGGAGCGGTGACTGGTGTGGGCCTCGCCGTCCGGAAAGAACATGGCCATTGCATCATCACCAGCGTCAATCCCGGCGGTCCGGCGGACTTGCATTCCACGCTGGCTCCCGGCGACACCATCGAGGCTCTGGCGGAGGGCGATGGCCCATGGGTCGATACTGGCCCCCAGCGACTGCGCGAACTCGTGGGGGCGATGCGCGGAAGTCCAGGTAGCAAACTTCGGATCGCCTACCGCGCAGCGGGCACCAGCGAGCGCAGGGAAGTCAGCTTGGAACGGATTCGGGTGGTGCTGAGCTCCGAGCGGGCTCACGGCGCGATCAGCCAGGTGCCGGTCAATGGCACGCGGTTTCGATCCATCGGATGGATCAGGCTGCCGGCCTTTTACACCGGCGGCGAAGGCGAGGATAGCACCAGTGCGGCGCGAGATCTCCGCGAGTTGGTCGAGCAGATGAAAGCCGCCAAAGTGGACGGTCTGGTACTCGATCTGCGCGGAAACCCGGGCGGGGCCATGACCGAAGCCGTCGCGATCAGCCAGCTCTTCCTCGCCGGCGGGACAGTTCTTCTCTCGCGCGGCCCCGACGGCCAGTTGAAGTCCCACGCGGTCAGGGAGGAAGCTCCCCTCTATGGCGGGCCACTCGTTATCCTGACTTCCTCGCTCAGCGCGTCGGCCTCGGAGATTTTTGCCGGGGCGATGAAATACCACCACCGCGCCCTCATCGTGGGCTCAGCTTCCACCTTTGGCAAAGGCACGGTTCAGAACTACATCGACCTCGCCAAAGTCCAGGGTTTGTCGGGGAGCAGCGTCAAGGATTGGGGCACCCTGCGGCTCACGTCGGAGCGATTCTACCTGCCCGACGGCTCTGCCGTGCAGGGCAAGGGGGTGGCATCCCAAGTGGTGTTCCCGGATTTCGAACCCGCCGGCCTGCAACGCGAGTCCGACCTGCCCCACGCCCTGCCACCGGAGATTGTGCAACCGCCCTCGCCCACCATGCCCACGACCGCCCCTACGGTCGCGTTGCCTCCTGCGCTTGAGCAAACCCTCCTCAGCGACGCGCAGGCAGATCTTACCTCGCGGCCCGAATGGAGGCTCTGGAGCAAAGAGCAAAAATTCTACCAGACCATGGCCGATCGTCAGGGCCGGCCGCTGAATATGGCGACGCGCACGCAGGAATGGGAAGTGAAGCTCCGCGAGTTTGAGACGTGGCGTCAGACTTGGCGTGACTTTGCCGTCCGGTCGGCCTTCGCCAGCCGGCCAATCGAAGTCACTGAGGTGAAAGCGGCCCAGGAGGCGCATCAGCGCAAGCTGCGGGCCCTCGAGCCTATCGATGGCCAACCGCCACTGCACCGGCTGAACCATGGGGTATTTCTCGTCGAGACGGATCAGGGACACCTGCGCGATTTGCGAATTCAGGATTTCGACTTCCTCCTGCTTCAGGGTGACGCGGAAACGCTGGCGGAGGCGTTCGCCCAAGGGAGCGGTCAGTCAGTGACACCCGCCAATCTCCGGCTCATGCTGCAGAGACTTTCACTCTTGGAGTACAGAACCGACGAGGCCGTACTGGCAGTCGTGGCCAAGATCACTGGCGGCGCCCCGGATTCTCCCGCCCTCCGGAAGGGAACCGAGGCGCTGCTCCTCCGCATTACAGAACTCGTGCCCGAGCTTCGCCAGGAACTCGCGACCCACGACGTGCCCATGCGCGAATCGCTTCGGTTGGCCGCCGATTGGGCCGACCAGGTCGCCGCCCACCAGCCTTGACTGAGACGTTCGCGCTCCGAATCACTTTCAGCCGCGCAGAGCCCTACGCCATGTTCTCCAGACTTACTCTTCCCGCCTCCGCACTTCGGGCGTCCGCTACCATCTTCGCAGCCACTCTCCGCTGCTCGGCCGCAGCGGCATCCGTACCGGCGGCGTCAGCAGGGGTCACAAGCGGCGATCATGTTTCCATGCCGACGCCGCCCAAAGCCAAGCCGGATCCAGCGGCGGTAAAATACTGGCATGCGATCACGTTGTTGAAGAGCAAGGTGGCCTCCGAGCGCACCGCCGGATTGGCCGAACTGAAAGCATCCGCCGACCTCGAGTTCACCCACGCCCAAGTGACGTTGGGCAATTGTTACCTGACCGGTTTCAATGGCATCCCCAAGGATTCGCGCAAGGCGGCGAATCTTTTCCGTCTCGCCGCGGAACGGGGGAACGCCTTCGGCATGATCAGCCTCGGCGTCTGCTATGTGACCGGCGAGGGCGTGAGCAAAAACGAGGACACGGCCATGAAATGGCTCAACGCCGCCCTCGCACCCAACGCGGATTTCTCCAGCCCGCCCCCGCCGCAGGAATTCATCCAATCGGAGATGCGCGCCAACAGCGATGCCGCGGTCGCTGGCAAGCTGGAAACGGATCCCGTCAGCGAACGCCAGGCTACCGCGCATTACCTCCTCGGGGTGCTCTATACCCAAAAGAAGAAACTGGCGGAAGCGCAGGCGCATTTCGTCGCGGCGGCCGCCGCCGGGCCCAACGGCCGCAACGGAGTTTTTCCCGCCGCCGTCGCGGCCGCCGTCAACTTTGCCTTCGGGAACGGCGTGCCCCGCGACATGGTCAAGGCCAACGAGATGCTGGACCAAAGCCGCAAGCTCGGCACGCGCATGTCCGTGACGCTAGTTCAAAACTCCCCGGCGATGAAGTTTACCGACGGCTTTGCCGCGGACGAGCTGGACGAAAAACTAAAGGAAGCCGGCATTGGCTACCAAGGCGTCGTGCAACTCAGCATCGCCCAGGCCCTGGGCGATAAAAAATCCAAGACTTACGATGTCGTCGAGGCGACGAAATGGTACGAAGTCGCCGCGGAAAACGGTCAGGTCTGGGCCATGCTGCCGCTTGCCTTCATCTATTATCAGGGCGACCTCGGGCATTCGGATCCGGAGAAGGCCTTCCACTGGTTCGAAAAGGCTGGCAGTGGCGACACGCCAAAACATTACCTCGCCACCGCCAACTTGGCGATCTGCTACCAGAATGGCATCGGCACGCCCAAGAGTCCGGCCAAGGCGGATGCCCTCTTCAGGAAGTGGCGCGACATCGATATCGTGTGCTATCTGGGCTCCATCGGCGCGTGTCCCCCCGCCCCGCTTACGTACGAGCAGGTCCTCGCCCTCAACGAAACCTGGGCAAAGTCCAAAAAAAATCCTCAGGCGCAATTTCTCATGGGTCTGCGGTACCGCAATGGCTGGGGCGTAAAGGCCGACAAAGATACCGCCATCAGCTGGTTCAATAAAGCCGTGAAGGCGGGTCATGCCGAGGCGCTCAACCAGCTTGGGGAATATTCTCTGCCCACGCACCTCGGGCCGGGTTCGAATCGTTCATTGGAAACGGCTTTCAACTATTACCAAAAAGCCGCCGCCGCCGGCAGCACGGCCGGAATGGCGAATTACGCGCGCATGCTGCTCGTGGGCACGGGTACCACGAAGGACGTGGCCAGGGCTGAAGCGGTCTATCTGCAGTGCGTGCAATTGGATCCCACCAATATTCAAGCGCACCGTGATTTGGGCGCGATCAACGAAAACCGCCTGCGCGGGGCCCTCGGCGCCCGGGATCTTTCGGCCGAGACCGCCGCTCGTGCTGCGATGCTCGAGCACTACGAAGCCGCCGAAAAACTGGGCGACACCGTCGCCGCCAGTAACCTGGGGATTATCTATTACCAGGGTGAACTCGTGAAGCGGGACTATCGCAAGGCCTACGCCAGCTTCGATGCGGCGGCGGCCAAGGGATCTGGGCTCGCGCACTATTCCCTGGGCCTGATGCATGAGCAGGGGGAAGGCGTGCCGGTCACGTACACTGAGGCAGCGTACCACTACCGACTCGCCGCCTTGGATGGAAATGCGGACGCCCTCCGGCGGCTGATAAATTTCTATCTGACCGGCCAGGGGG
>JBDTJA010000304.1:0-9030 GCA_039936075.1 Opitutaceae bacterium
TCGCAACGAGCGAATTGCACGCGCAATACGCCAGGGGCCAGCTGATTCCCGAGGTGAAATTGAAGAACGGGACGGTGCTGCATGATGTCACGGTGGTGGCGGTGGGCTCCACGACAGTTACCGCGAAGTGGGCCGGTGGCAGAGGTTCGCTTGCCCTCGCGCAGCTCCCGCCTGACATGCGCGCCGCATTGACGCCTGCTGCATCGTCCCAGGCTGCATCTGCCCCGGTTCAATCGTCAGTGTCCGCGGCACCCGCTAATCCGCAGTTGGCCTCGGCGGAGTTACCCACGGACATCAAGTTGACCAATGGATATGTGATGCACCGCTCCACCGTGGCGCGGTGGGAGACCAATTCAGTCTTGGTAAGTTATCCTGGTGGGATCGTTTCGGTTCGCTTCAACAATATGGCGCCGGAGCATCGGGCGATTTTTGAGGCGCGGAGGGATGAGGCGCTGGCCCGTCAAGCGAAGGAGGATGCCAACACCGCGGTGGGGCAGGACACGGCAAATCAAGACGAGAAGAATAAGCAGACGAGCGAGGCTTCGGCGCATGAAGCGGCGGAGGCGAAGGCGGAGGAGATCCAAAAGGGGCTCGCCTATCACTTTCTGGTCAAAGGCATGACGAAGGATCAGGTGAAGCAAGCCTTCGGGCGGCCGGTGGACGACAAGACGGACATTTTTTTCTACGCGTTCCGAGGCTTGGACAAATACGGCAATAGCGCGGACCGGACGCTGACCTTCACAGACGGCCTGCTGGACAGCTGGCGTGACATGCGTGACGGCGACCCCGCGGGCGCGGTGGCCCACTAAGTCGGGCTCGATCGCCAGGCGGCCGTCCGGTCAACCGAGCGCGGGCCGTTGAAGCGACGAGTGAGGGAGATTAGCGATCGGCCTTGGGATGGAAGGAGTTCATAAACTCCTCCAAATCATCGTGAGTGATTTCGCGCTCACGCGTCATGACGGCAAGGGAACGGGACGCCTTGCTGATTTCCTCGCGCACTTGCGTGCGGATCTCCGGGACTCTCTCGCCAGCCCACGAGGAGACAAGGCGGGAGCGGCGGTCGTTCAGATCGTCAATCATGTGCTGCAGACGATCACCGTGGTGAACATAGCCGAGGATGATCGCGTCGAAGGCACAATTGCCCTGAATCCAGCGGTAGGCGCTCTGCTTGGCGCCGGCATCGGCAAAATACTCATCCATCCAAGTCATGGCGTTCTGGAACATCGCGCGATGGCCGACGGCCATATCCACGTTGATTTGAGCGACAAAGACTTTGACGTCGGCATCGGAGCCCATGGGCACGACCCGGCGGAGAGGATCGCTGGCGAAAAGCGCGGTGGAGCAGGCGACAAAAAGGACGAATGATTTAAGCGATTTCATCGAACGAATTGAACAAACTAATGGGCTGCCTGCATCCTGAACACGATCGCAAAATTGGTGCCCCCACGGGGAGTTGAACCCCGCTTTGAGGATTGAGAATCCCCTGTCCTAACCGATAGACGATGAGGGCGAAAATCGGAGGGGACAGGGTTCGGTTTTAGCGGCAGGCGTCAAGGATGAGTTTTGGCGGTCAGTAAAAGAGCGTCCGGTCCAAACTGCGGTACTGGATCGCCTCCAACAGATGCGACGCGGCGATTTTATCGGTGCCTGCCAGATCGGCGATCGTCCGGGCGACCTTCAGAATGCGATCATAGGCCCGGGCGGACAGGCTGAGTTGCTCCATGGCCTGCTGCAGCAGATCGCCCAAAACGGAATCGATCGGGCAATGGCGTCGAATCTGGGCGTGAGTCATGCGGGCGTTGGCCGTGGTTTTCGTGCCGCTGAAACGTCCCTGTTGGCGGTCGCGGGCGAGTTCGGTCCGGGCGCGAATGGCGGCGGATGTTTCGCCGGGTTGCTCGGAGCGCAGTTCAGTCAGCGACAGCGCGGGTGCATCGATATGAATGTCGATGCGGTCCAATAGTGGTCCGCTGATGCGCGAGCGATAACGCTGGATCTGGGTGGGACCGCAGCGGCATTCGTGCTTTGCATCGCCGAGGTAACCGCAGGGACATGGATTCATCGCGGCGACCAGCATGAATGCGCAGGGCAGGGTGACTTTGCCCGCACTGCGCGAGATGGAAACCTCGCCATCTTCGAGGGGCTGACGGAGCACCTCGAGCGCTGAGCGTTTGAATTCCGGCAACTCGTCGAGAAACAATACTCCGTGGTGGGCGAGCGAAATTTCGCCCGGTCCTGGAATCGATCCGCCCCCGAGCAAACCGACATCCGAGATAGTGTGATGCGGCCCGCGAAACGGGCGGATGCCCCAGACCATTTCACCGGTGATGGTGCGACCAGCGGCGGAGTGGATCCCGAGAATTTCCAACTGCTCATCGAGCGAAGCTGAAGGCATGATGGTGGGAATGCGTTTGGCGACCATGGATTTTCCGGATCCGGGGGGACCGATCATCAGAAGATTGTGCGAGCCGGCGACGGCGACCTCGACGGCGCGCCGCAAGGCCCGCTGGCCTTTGATTTCAGAGAAATCCACACCGCCATCCGACGGCGGGGGCGTCGCTTTCAGGCGGGAGGCACTCGCGGTGAGAGGGTTGAGGTGGGCTTCGCCGCCGAGAAAACGCATCGCGCGGTCGAGCGAGTCTACCTGGCAGACCTCGACCCCTTCCACCAACGCAGCCTCGTCGGCGGAAACGGCCGGAAGCAGGAGACCGCGTTTCCCGAGCTTGCGGGCCAGACGGGCCATCGCGAGGGCGCCGCGAATCGGGCGGGTGGCACCGGACAGGCTCAACTCCCCGGCGATGAGCCAGTCGCCGAGATTGGGTGCTTTGAGCTGGCCGGTGGCAACGAGGATGCCGAGTGCGATGGGCAGGTCATAGAGCGGTCCTTCCTTCCGCAAATCACCGGGCGCAAGATTGATGGTCGTACGCGTGCGCGGCGCTTGAAAGCCGCTGTTGTGCAGGGCGGCGAAGACGCGGTCGCCGGATTCCCGGACGGCGGCGTCCGGAAGTCCGACCAGAAAAAGATCAGGATCACCCGTCTCGCCGGAATTGACCTCCACATGAACCAACGCCGCCTCAATCCCCTGGAGGGCCGCGGAAGAGCAGGTGGCGAGCATGTGGAAATGCCCGGCCTGCAAGGGTGGCTAGGCGGGCGGGCTGAGTTTGGATTCGGTGCGCTGGCGGACGACCGCGATGTTGTGCTCCACAGCATCGAGGTAGAGGTTCGGTCCGGTGGGATACGGCACCGCAAGAAAACGGTAAACTTTTTTGAAGTCGGTTTCGAGCCGGGGGCGGATAACCGTGGTCCAGAAGTAGGGCGTCTTCAGCACCAGGTCCTGGGGCGATTGGAACCGGCGTCGGTCGCGGGGCATGGCGACGAAATTATCGGACTCGAGAAACTCACCATAGAGCACCACCAACTTGTCCGGGTAATCCGGCGCAGACATCTGTCCGAGAATGTCGGCGGTGGCGAGGGCGCAGCCGATCAAGCGGTCGGCCGGATTATCAAACTGTAAACGGCCGATTTCGTTGTTGGGTCCCGTGCAATTGATGGCGCCGAGGACGGCAGCGATTTCTCTTTCGTTCACGCCCAACGTGGGGAGATAGGAAGCCGCGAAGGCGCAGCTCCGGAGCACGTGAGTGAGCGTGTACTTGGCCCCCGTGCCTGAAGCATCTGAGCGGGCCTTAAGATAACCGGCGTCGTGCAGCAGTGCGGCGGCGATCGCGAGTTCGAACTGGCGCGGCGTCAATTGCTCGATTTCACCGGATTGCTGGGCGCCTTCCAGAAGAAGCGTGAGGCAAACCGTCGCCTGAAGCGTGTGTTCGAAGTCGTGATAGCGCAGGTCAATGGCTTGGTAGTCGGGATGCCGGCCGGTAAAGAGCCTCTCAACACCCTGAAAAATCGGTCCCAATAAGGAAGGCGCCGACCTTGGAAACAGTCGATGGAAAGTCTCGCTGACGAAGGCGGTGACAGCTGCTGGATTCTTGGTGTCGACAGGGGGGAGCATGGCAGCAAAGCCAGAAACAAAGGACATCGCCGACTGCTTGGCTAGCGAAGTTCCGCGATTAAGAATTTGCGCATTTGCCACGCAAGTGCAAAAACCGAAAGAGACACACGTAGCGATGATTATAGGCATCACAGGTGGAATGGGTTGCGGAAAGTCAGCCGTAGCCGCCATGTTCGAGCGCCAGAGCTTCCAGCGCATCGACTCGGACGCGCTTGTCCGCGGGCAGGTGTTGACCCTTCCCGCGGTGATCGACCGGTTGCGGGATCGCTTCGGCCAGGGCGTGATCACGAAGGAAGGAGTCGTGGATCGCGCGCAACTGGCCCAGCGGGCGTTTGCCCATGAGTCAGATCGACTTTGGCTGGAGGAATTGACCCACCCGCTGCTGTTCGAATTGTGGCGTGAGAAGATGATCACGGCCCCGACGGGCCTTTGGGCCGTGGAGGTTCCGCTGTTGTTCGAGAAGAACTTGGAGAATTGGTTTGATTTCACCCTCTGCGTCGCGTGTGCTCCAAACCAGCAACTCGCCCGACTAGAGCAGCGTGGCCTACCGCACGCGCTCGCCGAGCAACGAATCTCCAAGCAACTGCCCCTGGCGCGTAAAATCGAGCTGGCTGATTTTGTCCTGTGGAACGACGGCACCGTCCAATTCCTGCAAGACCAAGTTAACGAGCTCATTCACAAGCTGCAGGTAGCGAGCTGAGGGATTCGCCGCCTTTCGCGGCAATCGGAGCAGATGCGTTTCCACCATTTCATCCGTTAAGTCACATGGCTCTACCTCCCAAGAACGACGATTCCAACTCCGGCTCTGATTCAGAAGCCACTAAACCCAAGAAGGCTTCGCGTCTCAGTCGCTCGCGAACCCCCAAGGCGAAAGCCGCCGCTGCGGCTGAGCCCGCTCCGGCTCCCGCACCTAAGCCTGCCCCCTCCGAGTCAGCTCCGCCGCCGGCGCCGGTCGCGGCGCCTGATGCACCTTCGCGCACGCAGGAATCTGCCCCGGCGGATGTCCAGGGCGGCGCTGGCCAGCAGGAGATTCAAGGCGGAGGCGGTGGTGGCCAGGGCGATTGGCAGGAGCGTGGCGGCGACGGCGGTGGGGACCGCGGATTCTGGAAACGCAACAAGCGGAAACGTGGGCGCCACGGTGGTGGTGGCGGTCATTGGCAGCCGAGCGGGGGGGGCGGCCAAGCCGGGCAACCGCAGCGCACCCAGTATCCGCCACAACCGCCCCCGCCGAGTGCGGCGCCGGTATATGGTGATCTGCCAAATCCGTCGCGATTCAACGACCTCGCGGCGCTGCAGGTGTTGGCCAAGGAAATTTCCTCCGGCAGCGGCGATCCGGTTTATCTCGATAATCTGTACGCTTTGTCCCTCGCGGAGCTGACATCGTTCGCCAAGAATTTCGGCGTCGAATTTGAGGGCGCGCCCAATCGCAAACAGCTCCTTGCGCAGGTCTTCAAACTCGCGGATGAGAGCAAGCGCGCCATTTATGATCGCGGCTACATCGATGTAACTGATCGCGGTGCGTTCATCGTGCACGAGCACGTCAACTACCGCCTCTATCCCGACGATGCGTTTCTGCCGGATAGTCTGGTCAAGCTCTATGGTCTCAAGCGCGGACATCGCGTCGAGGTCCAGGTGCAGACTCCGCAGGGCAGCGACCGTTGCCCGGCCGTGGTGGGAGTGAACAAGGTCATGGGCGGTGATCCAGGCGAGATCTCGAAAGTGACGCCCTTCGAGGAGTTGATTCCGTATTATCCGCTCAAGCGCATCCTGCTCGAGTCAGAGGCGTCGTCGAAAGACGTTTCAATGCGGGCCGTGGACATTCTCACGCCCATCGGTTTCGGTCAGCGCGGCCTCATTGTCGCGCCGCCCCGCACCGGCAAAACTGTGCTCCTGCAGAACATCGCCAACTCCGTGACGGAGAACAGCCCCGACGCGAAACTTATTCTCCTGCTCATTGACGAACGGCCCGAGGAAGTGACGGATTTTCGCCGTCACACAAAGGGCGAGGTGGTGTCGTCGACGTTCGATGAGACGCCTGAGAGCCACGTCCATTGCGCCGAGATGGTCATCGAGAAGGCGCGCCGCATGGTCGAACAGGGCGAGCATGTCATTATCCTGCTCGACTCCATCACGCGCCTCGCCCGCGCCTACAACGCGCTCGCGGGCAACCAGGGCAAAACAATGTCCGGCGGCCTGGAGTCCAACGCGCTGCAGAAGCCCAAGCGCTTCTTTGGTTCCGCCCGCAATATCGAGGGCGGCGGCAGCCTTACGATCATCGCCAGCGCGCTGATTGATACCGGCAGCCGCATGGACGAAATCATCTTCGAGGAATTCAAGGGGACCGGCAACAGCGAGCTCCATCTTGATCGTGGGCTTGTGGAACGCCGCATTTTTCCCGCGATCAACATCGATCGCTCCGGCACACGAAAGGAAGAGCTCATTTACCACCCGGACGAGTTACAGCGAATTTACGGGCTGCGTCGTGCGATGCAGGGCTTGGGTCCGATTGAGTCCATGGAAATGCTCATCACCCGGCTCAAGAAGACGAAGTCCAATGCCGAATTCCTGATGGGTCTGGCCCGCTAATATCGCGAATATCTGTGACTGCCCGGGCCGCCGATTCTCTTCTGTTCGCGGCGCCAGACGAACCAGGAGCGGGTCCGGCGGACGGCGTTCCGGATGCATGGGCCGCGGCGCGTCGACTCGGAAACGAGTTGGGCTTGGCCACAGTGGATTTGAACGTGCTGTGCATCCCGGACGCGGTGCGAGATCTCGTGCCACGCTCATTCGCTGAGCAGCATCAACTCGTGCCCATCGCCCGGCATGGGAAGCTACTACGGGTGGCGATCGGCGACCCATTTGAGTCTTCAGGTCTGGATAGTCTGCGATATCTGCTCGGGCTGGACATCGAAGCGTGCCTGACGCCAGCCGCAGGCATTGCTAACGCACTCGCGAGAATCTACCGTGACCCGACCCCTTCAGCCGGGCCACTGCTTGCGGCGAACTCTGCCGATGAGAGCACGGACTTCGCCAACGAGCCGGCTAACGTCGCAGTTGCTGCGACGGTCCAGGAGGATGCGCCCGTGATCAAACTGGTGCAGGCAATCCTGACTGAGGCGGTGCGGCGCCGGGCATCGGATATTCATGTCGAGCCCCTCGAAAAGCGCCTGCGCGTCCGCTACCGCATTGATGGGGTCTTGCTGGAGATGGAGAACCCGCCCAAGCGTCTGCAGCTTGCAATCATCTCCCGGCTCAAGATTTTGGCGAATATCAGTATCGCTGAGAAGCGCCTCCCGCAAGATGGGCGTCTGCGGATCCCGCTCGATGGCCGGTCGGTGGATCTGCGGGTTTCGTCCCTGCCCACCGTTCACGGCGAGAGTGTCGTGATGCGCATTCTTGACCAGCGCGATGTGCGGATGGGGTTGGGCGAGTTGGGTTTTTTGCCCGACGACCAGGCGCATTTTGAGGCACTGATCAATCTGCCGAATGGTCTCGTCCTGGTCACCGGCCCCACGGGTTCGGGCAAAACGACGACCCTCTACGGCTGTCTGCATCAGCTCAACCAGTCCAACCGCAAGATCATCACGGTGGAGGATCCCGTCGAATATCAGATCAGCGGAATCAACCAGGTTCAGGTCCATCACGAGACGGGAATGACTTTTGGATCGGCGCTGCGGGCGATGCTGCGGCAGGCGCCCAACACCGTCATGGTGGGGGAAATCCGCGACTTGGAGACGGCGGAGATTGCACTCAACGCTTCTCTCACCGGACACATGGTCTTCAGTACGCTCCACACGAATGACGCTGCCGGTGCCGTGGCCCGGTTATCCGAGCTCGGAGTGAAACCCTTCCTGCTGGCCGCCTCGTTGCGCGCCGTCGTTGCCCAGCGGCTCGTCCGCAAGATTTGTCAGCACTGCCGCAGCCCTCACGTACCGTCCGAGACGGAGCTGGCTGCGCTGGGTCTGAGTTCGGCGCAACGGGTTGCCGCCACATTCCTGCGCGGCACAGGTTGTCCGGCCTGCGCGGGGACAGGGTACCGTGGTCGCATTGGTATTTTCGAGGTCTTGGTCATCAATGAGGAAATATCACAAATGATTCACGAGCGGGCGCCTCTGGCTCGCCTCCGAGAGCGGGCGCGAGGCCGGGGGATGCGTACTCTCCGTGAGGATGGTGCTCGCAAGGTAATCGCTGGTTTGACCACCATCGCGGAAGTCGTCTCTATGACCGTAGCAGACGTGAGCTAACCCTATTACCCGGATCCACCATGAGCTACGAAATGAACGAGTTGCTTGAACTGGTCGTCGAGCAAAACGCCTCCGACCTTCACCTGCAGGTCGGTCAGCCCCCGACGCTCCGGCTCAGTGGCAGCATGACGCCGATTGACGGACCGGCGCTCACCCCGATCGACACCGAGAAGCTGATGCAGTCCATCACGCCCGACAGTCACATCAGCAACGTCAAGTTGAATGGTGGCTCGGACTTCGGTTTTGCGTTCGGCGAAAAAGCCCGTTTCCGCGTCTCCGTGCTACGGGCCAAGGGCAACTACGGCTTGGTGCTCCGCCAGATTCCTTACAAGATGTTCGGCCTGCGCGACATCGGCTTGCCCGACAAGATTCGCGAGCTCCTCTACCGTCCGCGCGGCCTCATTCTTGTCACGGGGCCGACTGGTTCCGGCAAGTCGACCACGCTCGCGTCGATGGTTAATTACATTAACGAGAACCGTGACGGTCACATCATCACGGTCGAGGATCCGATTGAGTATTACCACAACCACAAGCGCTGCGTCGTCACGCAGCGCGAAGTGCACTCCGACGTGCCGAGTTTCGCCGAAGCGGTGCGCCGTGCGCTCCGTCAGGACCCCGACATCATCCTCGTGGGCGAAATGCGCGATCTGGAGACGATCGAGGCGGCCATCAGCGCCGCCGAAACGGGTCACTTGGTGTTTGGCACGCTGCACACCAACGGCGCCGCGAAGACGATCGACCGTATTGTTGATGCATTTCCCGCGAACATGAAGGACATGATCC
>JBDTJA010000305.1:0-1995 GCA_039936075.1 Opitutaceae bacterium
ACGCTCCCCTTCAGCGTCCCGATGGTCATTTTAGCAAAATCTGCGGTCCGCGCGATGGGCGCGTGATCTGGCAGATAATACACTGCACCGTGCACGTAGGCGTGCGAGATCGAGAAGTCCATGTAACCGAGGCGGTCCGGGTTGATCGCGACATTCGCCAGGACATCGATTCGCCCCTCCAAAAATTCCTGTTGGATGGCGCGCCAGGAGGCTGTGACAAAATCGAACTCAATGTTACCCTCGCGCGCCACGGCCCGAAGCAGCTCGGGGGTGAATCCGGTGGGTTGTTTGTTCGTGTCGAGGAAGGACAGCGGCTGGGAATTCGCTTCCACCCCGACGCGCAGCCGCATCCTCTCCGGCGCGGCGTCAACGGTCGCAGCGCCGAGGAGGACCGTCAGGAGGAAAACAATGGGTTTCAACAACACGGCAAAGAGGAAAGGTCGACGGGGAGAAGGTACTCGCGGAAGTTCTTTATTATCCTCTCGCCGGCCGAAAATAGCGAGCGGCATGAGCCAGGTCGGCATTGAAGCTTAGTGCAACCGACAGCGGGTTTACGATGGGGCGCAAACCTTCAGCTCCTCTTCGCCGCCCGCGAATGCCGGGCCACGTTGCAGAGCCTCGGGAACGAACACCGGGGTGGAGTGGCCACCCGCGAACCATCGTCACGGATACACTTAACCGACAACCCCGGCGTTCTCACGGGGCTTCAGGTAGTCGTGCAATATCTCCCCGGGGACCAGCGTGAACTCGGTGCGCCAATACCAGGCGCGACCCGTTTCGAGGACGGGCAGGAGGTGCACGGGCGCCTGCATGTTGGCCCGCAATTCGACCGAGCAGGGATCGGCCCAGCATTCGTGCACCTTCACCTCCGCGAGCCGGCGGCTGGTCAGCTGGCGGATGGCGGGCCTGCCATCAATGTGGGCAATCATCTTGTAATTGATGTTCAGAGCAAAATCGAACGTGGCGCGTTTGAGTTCATCGAGGCTCGAGCGCGTGTGCTTGTAGGGCATCGTGCCGGTCACTACGTCGATGCCATTGCGCTCCATGACGCCGACAATGAGATCGCCGCGGGTCTCGACGCGGGGATTGCCCCATTTCTTGGGCTGCCCGTGGACCTCCCGGCCTTGGGCCAAGCCCGCGTCCGAATTCAAAAACAGGAAGGGTGAAAATCCCCCGCTGGGCCCGCCCGGCAGGCTGGCTCCCACCATGACGTTGCATTCCCCGTATGCGCCCAGCCAGTCCACATCCCCCATGTTGTAGAGGTGGATCAACACCCAGTCCGAGGTCGGCACCAAGGGCTCGGGCAACAGGGCGCGCACCGCGGCGGGCTCGGTTCGATAAGTCAGCGTCAGCACGGTGACATCACGGAAGGAAAAGGGAAACGGCGGGGCCAGCGGCGCGGCCAGGGGCGTGCTCCAGACGGCGGAAGGGTCGGGCGACTGACCGGACGAGGTGGGTTTCATGGGGTTTAGATCGCGTATTTTTGCACCACTTCCTCCCGCACCGTGACCCCCAGGCCGGGGTCATCGCGAACGGCAATCAGTCCGTTTTTCACGATCCAGGGATTGTCCACCAACTCGTGCTGCATCGGCGAGGGATGCGGTTTGTGATCAAAAGTCAGTCCGGAGGCCGAGTTGGCCTGCAAGGCGATACCGGCTGCCGTGGTCAGCGCACTGCTCCAGGTATGGAGCGAGAAAGGCTTATGCTCCGCCTCCAGCAATTGGATGATCGCGCGCGCGCCCGTGATGCCCTGGGTGCGCGCCGGGTCCATCTGCACGAGATCGACCGCGCCGTAACGCAACAGCCGGCGGTAACCTTCCAGGTTCCATTCCTGCTCGCCCGTCCCGATGGGCGTGTCCACCAGAGCGCTCAGGGCCACGTGCCCTTCCAAATCATCCGGCGGGAGCGGTTCCTCCAGCCAACTCAACCGGTAGGGAGCGAAATCCGCGCACCGTTGCGCCGCGGTTTTCACGTCCCACCGCGTGCGCGCCGCCA
>JBDTJA010000306.1:0-4656 GCA_039936075.1 Opitutaceae bacterium
ACCGTTTGAGCATGGTCGCGTTCGCCGCCAGCTCCCATTGGCAATTGGCCTTCGAGCATTTCTGCGATAATTTCCCACCCAGGTCCGTAAATCTGGGGTATTCACTAAATTCTCTTCGCGACTTCGCAGCTTGGCGCTTAGTCTGCACTCACCATGAAATTCCGTCCCTTCGGCAAATCCGACTTCAACTGCTCCGAGATCGGCTTCGGCGCCTGGGCCATTGGCGGAGGCTGGGGATCGCAGGCCGACGCTGACTCCCTCGCCGCGCTCAACCGCGCACTCGACCTCGGCTGCAACTTCATCGACACCGCCGCCGGCTACGGCAACGGCCGCAGCGAAAAACTCATCGCGCAAGTCCTCCGCGAGCGCGCAGCCGCTGGCAAAAAAGATCAGGTCTTCGTCGCGACCAAGACTCCCCCCGGCCCCGGCGTCTGGCCGCCGTCACCCTACGATCTGGCGGATGAACGTTACACCGAGAGCTACGTCCGAAAAAGCGTCGCCGAGCGTTGCGCCAATCTCGGCGTGCAAAAGCTCGACCTCCTCCAGCTCCACACGTGGACGCGCGCGTGGAATCGCAACCCGACGCCGTTCAAACTCCTCCGCAAGCTGCAGAGTGAAGGCCTCCTCGGACTCATCGGAGTGTCCACGCCGGAACATGACCAAAACAGCGTTATCGAGCTGATGCGGGGCGGTTGGGTGGATGCCGTCCAAGTTATCTACAATCTCTTCGAACAGGAACCCGCCGCCGAACTGCTGGACGTCGCAAAGGAATGCGGCGTCGCCATCATTGTGCGCGTCGCCTTCGACGAGGGCGTGCTCACCGGCAAGTTCACCCCAGCGACCCAGTTCGCGTCCGGCGATTTTCGAGGCGTTTATTTTGCCGGGGATCGGCTCGAGCGCGCGGTCAAGCGCGCCGAAGCCATTCGCCCGGATCTCGCCACGACCGGTCTCACCATGGCACAGGCCGCGCTCAAGTTCGTGCTCGCCCACCCTGCCGTGTCCACGGTGATCCCCGGGATTCGCAATGTCGCGCAGGCAGAGGCCAACTGCGGCGTCAGCGACCTGCCGGACCTGCCGCCCGCCGTCCTGCAAAAGCTCCAGCGCCACAACTGGCGCCGCGCCTTCTGGTACGCCGGAAAATAAAACGTGATTGCGGCATCTTCCCGCAAAGCTTGCGAATCAGTGGCTTGACGGGGAGAAGGGTTCACCCGCGACATCTGGTGTCAGTCGTCAGCCCGAGCCGCCGGGCATTAAAAATCTGCGGCAAGATGCCGCAGCCACGATTAGCCAGTCGCTTGTTCCGTCGCCCCTGGACTTCAGCGGAAATGCTGGGCGCGGCTTCCGCTCCTGCCGCGCGGCGGAGCGCCCGGCCCACCCGCTCCTTGGTTGCCCAAGGCGCCAGTTCCGCCGCCCTGCCGCGGTCGCTTTTCCTTGGCGGAGCCCCGTCTTTGCCCGAGACTCCCGGCCGTGCTCTCGCTTCTGCTCGTCGCGCCCTTGTTTCTTTTTTTCGAGATCTGGCAGCTCGTCGTTGGGGAACGTTACCTCGGCATCAAACAGATCGCGCGCAACGGCGACCCGCGCCTGCTCGGACTCCGCGAGGGCATCGCGTTTTGCTGGAGCGCCGTCCTTGTGATGTACTGGGTGTGGATGCTCACCCTCCTCTTCACGCCGTTCAGCCGCATGCATGGGATCTGTCTCCTGGGGGTCTCCGCGCTCGGCTTTTCTCTCCGCCGCAACACCAGCATCAAGTGGGTCCTGGTCATCCTGACTTTCGAAGGCGCCATCCGTATCGGCCTGCTCGTATCGTTGTTCGCCATGGCCTGGCGCCGGCTCTAACGCGCCTCGACGCGCAGCTGAAAGTTTAAAGACTCTTTCTCGCTCCGTCTGAGTTTCGCCCGCTTTCCCTGCTTCAGCGTCTCCTCAGTCTTCCCCGTCTTCCCCGTCTTCCCCATCTTCCGCGTCTTCCGCGTCTTCCTATGCCTTTCCCGGAAATCAGCCGCGCCTCCCCCAACTGCGATGCAATGATCGTGCATGAGCAGCTCGGCGTGGTGTTTCACCACAGCGTCCTTCCGTTCGACGAGACCATCGCGCTGATGACCGACCCGGCGAAGAAGGTCAGCTATCACTGCCTCATCGCTCCCGACGGAACGCGCTGCACCTTCGTACCCGACGCTCACATCGCGTGGCATGCCGGCGTGTCATCATTCCATGGACGTCCGGGCTGTAACGCCTACCTACTCGGTCTGTCGTTCGCCGGTGATACCTATGCCACACCCCTGACCGACGCGCAACTCGCCTCGGCCGTCGAGTGGCTTGCTCCCCGCTGGACCCGGAACCGCTGGACGCGCGACGGGATGACCGATCACCGGCAGATCGCCCCCGGCCGCAAGAATGACCTCAATCCCGTCGAGTGGGACCGCCTGCGCGCCCTGCTCGGCGCGCAGTTCGGGCGATAGTGTTAACCGCGAAGAGCGCGAAGAGACGCGAAGTTCGGCCCATTTTCCGGACCGGAAGTTTAGCCACAAACAGCGCGAATGCGCAAAATTCCCGGTGACCCATTCATCCGCCGCGCGAATCACGCCTCTCGACGGAATGGAGGGTCTATCGCGGCCACAGCGTCCTTGCCTGCTCTCCGCAGCTTGTGGCTCGATCTTCGCGTCCCTTCGCGCTCTTCGCGGTTGGAATCCGCTCAGGTGTTGAACCGGCGCGTCTCAGTTTTCGAGGCCGGCTCGGCAAACGATTGGGAGAAAAATTCCTGCGCGGCATCCATCAGCTTGGCGTATTTGTGATAATCGCCCGCCCAGGAATTCGGCACACAGATGCGTTTGATCACGCCGTGTCCAATATGATCCGGCGCCTCGCTGTCCGGCTTAAGCTCGAGTGAGAATCGCGGATCGCACATGTGCACGACATAGTGCCGCGAACCGTCCCGCTCCTCCCGCTCGATTCGCAGAAAATGGGAAAAACTCATGGCGTGCCCCGGTCATGGCACGGACGGACCCCGATGGGAAACCCAAACGCCAGCCCGGCGTGCAATCCGTGGTTGAAAAAAATTGCCCTGCGCGGCACACACCTTTCGCGGTCGCGACGTTTCCCATGCAGCCCTCTTCCCCGACTCCCAAACTGCCCCTCTGGATTTTTCTGGTCGCCGATGTCGTCCTCGTCCTGACGGCCTGCTTCATCGCCTACGGCAGCAGCCGGCCGCTGTCGGCCACGTCCATCTACGCCATCGTCACCTGCGTCGTCGGGGGCGCGATCCTCCTCGCGATTCCCCTCGTGCTTCATTACGAGCGCGCGAAAAACGAGATCCTCGACGACCGCCAGCGCGCGCTTGAGGCGCTGGCTGAGACCGTTACCACCTCCGCCGAGCAAATCAGCATCGCCGTCCAAGGCCTGCACACCATCGCCGAGCTCACGCAGAAAAACCTTCAGCAAGCTGAGCAGATCCCCGCCCAGTTCCAAGCAAAGGTCGTCGATTTCGAGGCCTTGCTCACCAATGCCCAATCCGACGAGCGCGAAGAGATGAAAGAGGAACTCGCCCGGTTGCGCGCGTCCGAGACCGATCGCTTGGAAACCATTGCCACCAAGGTGGACCACGCCGCCGCGGAACTAGCCAAACTTGAGGCCACCGCGCAAAAACACCTCGCTGCCGCCCAAACCGCCCTCGCCCAAGCCCCCCAAGCTCTCACCGCCGCGACCGCCAGGGCCGTCGCCGAAATCGAGTCAAAGCTCGCCGCCCGCGCCACCGCCATAGTGACGGAACCTACGTCCGCCAAACCCGCGGGCACTTCGGCCGAATCCGGCGTCCAAATTATGCCCGTTGCCCCGCCGACGGCTGCCCCGTTTGCCGGAAATCTCACTTCGATCGCGCCCGCATCCGAATCGTCAAAGGCGCGCGCTGTCCTCGATCGGGTCGGACCACCGACGGCTGCCCCGCTCGTCAGCACTATCATTTCCGACCCTCCGAAGCGTTCGATCGCGTCCGATGCCGAAATTCTCACCGCCCCACCGTTCGCTGGTCATTTCCTTTCGTCTCCGCCCGCACCCACCACGGAGCTAACACCCGCGACAACGCTGCCCGCAGAAACTTCTGCGTCTGAACCCGCTTCGACGGTTGTGGCTCCCCCCGAAAAATCTGCGTCGGACAACCGTGTTCCGGAGGAATCTAAACCCGGGAGGAAACGCACCCCGCGTAAGCCAAAGTCGGTCGAGGTCGCTGAAGTGCTGCCCGCCCTCGGCTTGGACGAAGAGCCGTTCACGACCCCCACGGCTCCCGCTTCGAACGCGCCTCCCGAAGATTTCAGTCAGGCCGCCCCCGATGAAACCTCGAGCCCAGCCGCCGAAGTGAGCGAGACAGTGATCTCCTCCGACCGCGCCACCCGCCTGCTCGTCACCGCCTATATCGGCATCGGCAACCGGCTCTTCATCCGCGGCGACGGGCCGGGACTCAGTTGGGACAAGGGCGTGCCGCTGCAATTTGTCTCCATCGGCAAATGGCGCTGGGAAACCGCTGAAGCCACCGCGCCGGTAAAATTTAAACTCTACAAAAACGACGAATTGGAGTGCACCGCGCTCGGCGCGCAGGCCCTCAGCCCCGAGCACCAGCAGGAACTCACGGCGACATTCTGATTGAAGGTGGGCCGTGCGCTCAGCGCT
>JBDTJA010000307.1:0-22800 GCA_039936075.1 Opitutaceae bacterium
ACCTCGAATTTCACGCCGAGTTGGGCGAGGAGTTCGCGGCGACGCGGCGAGGCGGAGGCGAGGATGAGCGGCACGGGAGCAGCCATGGAATCGCGGAACAAAGCCCCTCACCCACCCTGGGCGCAAGCCCCTCGTTTGTCATTGCGATAAGGCCGCCCGCGGGCGACGAAGCCATCCCGCTGAATAACCCTTCCGGATGATGGACGATCAGGTCTGCGCCGCTCCGTCCATTCCTGATGGTTGAATTCCCATCCTGCCTTGCGAGTTGTCAGCACCCCAAAACGCGTTCACGTTGGCCAACCTTTCCCTATGCGCCTCGGTCTCGCCCAGCTCAACCCGATCGTCGGTGACCTCGCCGGCAACCGCCGTCGCATTCTGGATGCCTATGCCGCCCTGGTGGCGCAAGGCGCCGAGATCGTGGTCTTTCCCGAACTCGCCGTCTGTGGCTACCCTCCGCGCGACCTCCTCTTCAAGCGCCGTTTCGTCCCCGACGTTGCCGACTCCCTTGCTCAAATCGCCGCCGCCGTGGGCGACGTCCCGGCCCTGATCGGCACGGTCGAACTGAATCCCACGGGTCAGGGTCGGCCGTTCTACAATTCCGCGGCGTTTTGCCACCGGGGGAACGTGATCGCCACCGCTCGCAAGTGCCTCCTGCCGACCTATGACGTGTTTGACGAGGATCGTTACTTTGAGCCTGCCACCACGCCCACCGTCGTCGTGCATAACGGCCAGCGCATCGGCATCACGATTTGCGAGGACATCTGGACGCACCCGATGCTGAACACCCGGCGACTTTACAGTGGCCTGATGCCCCTGGATCAACTCGTGCAGCAGAAGTGCGACGTCATGCTCAACCTTTCCGCCAGCCCGTGGCACCACGATAAGGAGAACCTGCGCGAGAGACTTGTGATGGATTCCGCGCGTCTGCTCGGCTGCCCGGTCGCCTACATCAACGCCGTCGGCGGCAACGATGAACTCATTTTCGACGGTCGCAGTCTCGTCTGCGACCAGTCCGGCAAACTCGTCGCCGGGCTCGCCGCGTTCGCCGAGGAACTCCGCGTGGTTGAGGTGGCACGCGTCAGCCTGCCCGCCGAAGCGTCGCGCGAAGTCGGGGTCCCGACGAGCCGCTCTGCGTCCACGGCTCAGCCCGAGGCGTTGCCCTATCTTCATCCGACCTTTATGCAGGTTGAGATGCCCGACATGTACGGGGCGCTCGTCCTTGGGCTCCGTGATTACGCGCACAAGAGCGGCTTCCAGCGCGCGTTGATCGCACTGTCCGGCGGCATCGATTCCGCGCTCGTCGCCGTGATCGCCGCCGAGGCGCTCGGTCGCGATAACGTCATCGGCGTCTCCCTGCCGTCGACGATTTCCTCCGCGCACTCGCGTGAGGACGCCCGGCTGCTCGCGGCCAATCTCGGCATTCGCTTCGAAACGATCGCCATCGGTGAGGCGGTGGCGGCCACGGAGGTTTCGCTCCAGCCGCTGTTCGCCGGACGCCCGCGGGACGTCGCCGAGGAGAACATTCAGGCCCGCATCCGCGGCGTGCTGATGATGGCGCTCTCCAATAAATTCGGCTCGTTGCTCCTAACCACCGGCAACAAGAGCGAAGTGGCCGTCGGATATTGCACCCTCTATGGCGACATGTGCGGCGGCCTCGCGGTCATCTCCGACGTCTTCAAGACCCAGGTTTACGCCCTCTCCCGATGGATCAACCGCGAGCGGGAAATCATCCCGCAAAACACGATCGACAAGGCTCCCAGCGCCGAACTGCGCCCCGATCAGACCGATCAGGACAGCCTGCCGCCGTACGACCAGCTCGACGCGATCCTGCACGGCTATGTGGAGGAAGGATTCTCCCGCCGCGATCTCGTCGCGCAGGGTTTCCCCGAACTCGTGGTCAATGACGTCGTTCGCAAGGTCGACCTCAACGAATACAAGCGGAAGCAAGCTGCCCCCGGCCTGAAAATTACGCCGCTCGCCTTCGGCGTCGGCCGCCGGATCCCGATTGTGCAGAAATACGTGAGCTAACGCGCATCATGATGGCCCTTACAACCAGCGGCGCATTGCCCATGTTTCTCGAAGCGTGGGGCGTGTTATTGACCGCCTACGTGATGGGAGCGTTGTTCACCGGCAAAATCTTCGCCAAGCGTGTCGTGTTGCGCGAAAATCAACCCGGGTGGTTTTGGTTTATGGTTTGCCTGAATAGCTTCGTGGCAGCGACCAGCCTGCTTTTCGGGACCAGCATGCTTGATTTCCGTTCATGAATTCCGTCACTTCGTCCCAGGATCTTTTCGCCCGCGCCCTACAGCTGATTCCGGGCGGCGTGAACTCGCCCGTCCGGGCCTTTCGCTCTGTCGGCGGCGCACCCTTTTTCGTCAAAAGTGCAAAGGGCGCGACGCTCACCACGGCCGATGATCGCGAGCTGATCGACTTCGTCTGCACTTGGGGTCCGGCGATTCACGGACACAACCACCCGAAAATCAAAGCCGCCATCGCGGCCGCGCTGGAAAACGGCACGTCCTTCGGCACGCCGAACCCGTACGAGGTCGAGATGGCCGAACTCATCGTGAAGTTTGTACCTTCGATCCAGAAGGTCCGCATGTGCAACAGCGGCACCGAGGCCACGATGTCCGCCATCCGCCTCGCCCGCGGCTTCACCAAGCGCGACAAGATCATCAAGTTCGCGGGCTGCTATCATGGCCACTCCGACTCGTTGCTGATCAAGGCTGGCTCCGGTGCCCTCACGCATGGCTACCCCGACAGTGCCGGCGTGCCCGCCTCGGTCGCGCGCGATACCATCGTACTGCCCTATAACGATCGCGGTGCGCTCGAGGCGGCGTTCGCGGCCAATCCGGAGCAAATCGCCTGCGTCATACTCGAGCCGTTTTGCGGCAACGTCGGCTTCATCATGCCGGACAACGGCTATCTCGCCCACGTTCGCGCCACGTGCGCGATGCATGGCGCGCTCCTGATTTTCGACGAAGTGATGACGGGCTTCCGCATCGCGCGCGGTGGCGTCCAGGAAATCGAGCGCATCACCCCCGACCTTACCTGCCTCGGCAAAATCATCGGCGGCGGTCTGCCGGTCGGCGCGTTCGGCGGCCGGGCCGACGTGATGGACTACCTGGCGCCGCTCGGGCCCGTTTACCAAGCCGGCACGCTCAGCGGCAACCCGCTCGCCATGGCCGCGGGCATCGCCGCACTCCAACTCCTCGAGGAACTTAACCCGTACGCCAAACTCGACGCCCTCGGTCGCCAGTTGCGCGACGCCGTTTACGAGGCGGCCAAAACCAAGGGCCTGCCCGTGCAAGTCCCGCAATGCGGCTCGATGTTCAGCATTTTCTTTACGCCGACTCCGGTCCGCGACTACGCGACGGCCTTGACGGGCGACGCGAAATTGTTCGCCCGCTTCTTCCACGGTTGCCTCGACCGCGGGGTTTACCTCGCGCCCAGCGCGTACGAGGCGGGTTTTCTGAGCACGGCGCACGAGGGGGCCGCGATTGACCGGGCCTGCGAGATCATGACGCAGACCCTCCGCGCGTTGTGATTTTTTATTTTGGCACTAATCTCCCGTCGTTGCGGTCGTCATACTTTCCGATGCTCCGACGTCTTTGCCCTGCGCTCTTCGCGCTCTTCGCTTGCTGCGCGGTTAATCTTCCAGCTCAGCCCGGCCTGACAGTCCCGCCCACACCGCTCGTTCAGCCCGTCAACGCTCCCGTCCTCGCCGTGGACGACCTCAAGCCCGGCATGCAGGGCGAGGTCTGGACTGTTTTCCGCGGCACGCAGCCCGAGCCGTTCAAAGTGCAGGTCACCGGCGTCATTCGCAACGCCCTCGGACCCGGCAAGGTGATGATTCTCTGCGAGCTCACCGATCCGCGCGTGCAAAACATGGGTGCGGTCGCCGGCATGAGCGGCAGCCCGCTGTACATTGACGGCAAATTCGTCGGCGCCCTCAGCTACCAGATCCAGCGCTTTGAAACCGTGCACTACGCCGGCTTCACGCCTGCGGCCGATCTCGCCGAGGTTCAGGCCAAGGTGGGCATCGGACCTCCCGTCGTTGCTGTCGTCAGCACCAGCGCCCGCAGTATCCCCTCACTTGCCTCCGGCTATCAGGCGATGCAGCCGGTTTTCACGTTGAGCGGGCTCAGCCCCGACGTCGCCGCCCTCTTCGCTCCGCGTTTCGCCGCCCTCGGCCTTAACGCCATCGCTCTCGGCGGCAGTGACGCCGCATCGGCTGGCGGGGCTGGGACAAAACCGTCCTCGCCTCCACTTCAGGGCGGCTCCGCGGTCTCCGTCGCGCTCACCACGGGTGATATTGTGCTCGCTGGCACCGGCTCGGTCTCGAGCGTCGTGGGTAATCACGTCACGGCGTTTGGCCATCCCATGCTGGGTCTAGGCGAGGTCGCGCTGCCGATGTGCGCCGCCGATATCGTCACGATTCTCCCATCGAACCTCACCTCCGTCAAAGTGGCCAACACCGGCGCGGTGATCGGCACGATTTACCAGGACCGGCTGTCCGCCATCTCCGGCCTGCTCGGGCCGGGTCCGGAGATGATCAACATCGAGGTGGTGGTCGCATCGGAAACCCAGCCTAGCAAAACCCTGCGTTATGCCGTGATCCGCCAGGAGCAGACCACGCCCATGCTGGTGGCACTCGGTTTGGCCCAGGCGATTCTCGGCTCCAACGACTCGGGCCTGAGCAACGGATTTATCCTGCATAGCGACATCACTTTTCCCGGACATGAGATGGTGACCAGCCGCTCGCTTTATTCCGGGCCGCAGGGTTTTGCGCAGGGCATCGAGGAATTCGTGCGCGATCTTTCGAACAACCTGCGCAACCCCTACGAGAAGACATTTCCGAGTCAGGTCTCGTTCACCGTCGAGCCGCTCGCGCACAATCCGGCCATCACGCTCGACTCGTTCCAACTTTCCCGCACCACCGCCGCCGTCGGCGAGGTCGTGCAGGCGACGCTGTCCTGGCGCGACTGGCAGGGTGAGTCCCACCGCGAGACGCACGCTATTCCGGTCGACGCCGCGTGGGCCGGAGAGACGCTGGAAGTCGTGCTCGCACCCGGTCCCGCGCTCGACGAACTGACCGGTCGCCCGCGGTCTATCGCGGCAGCTCAGTTGCGCAGCTTTGCCGCCTATCTCGCCGCCCAGCGTGGCGAGCGGCCGGCCGACGGGCTCTACCTCGCCGTGGTGGAGAAAACGCGGCTGTTCACGGACCAGACCGTTGGCACACCCGACGCCCCTGCCTCCATCGAGCGCATCGCCCGCGCGGCCGACGAGGCCCGCTTCCAGCAACGCGACGCCGTCCTGCCGCTCTGGGAGGCGCACGTTCTTCCCGGCAAACTTTCCCCGGTTGTGATCCGCCGCGCCCTGCGGAT
Source organism: Opitutaceae bacterium (assembly GCA_039936075.1). GTDB lineage: Bacteria > Verrucomicrobiota > Verrucomicrobiia > Opitutales > Opitutaceae > Opi-474. The sequence goes on from JBDTJA010000307.1 coordinate 5,388, forward strand.
CACCGAATAATTTTCCATGCGCCTTCATCCCTTCGCTGTTCTCGCCGGCTTGCTGGCGACGGTCACCCCACTCGCCGCTGATTCCCTTTCAAAGAAGATCGACATTGATTTCTACCGCGATGTCCCGAGCCGCAACCTCAAGGGCCTCGCCACCCGTTCCGACGGTCGCCTGGTCTCCGGGGCCGTGCTCACCGAGCTCACCGGCGCGGCACCCGCTGATCTGCTCTGGTGTCTCGAGGCGACGCCCGATGCGAACAAGTGGCTGGTGGGCACGGGTCCTGATGGGAAAATCTTTGAGGTGACGCTCGATCAGGCGAAGGCGAGCTACACTGCCCGCGAACTTGTCAAACTCACCGACACCCATGTCTTCGCCCTGCGCCGACTTTCTGATGGCGCCGTGCTCGCCGGTTCGTCTCCGCACGGCGGGCTCTCGCTGGTGCGCGAGGGCAAGATCGTCGCCCGCGTGGGTCTGCCGGTGGATTCCATTTTCGACCTGCTCGTGGTCGATGCCCACACCGTGCTCGTGGCCACCGGCAATCCTGCCCGGATCTACCGCGTGGATCTCGCGAAGTTTGCCACCGCGGGTCTCAGCCCTGACAAGCTGACCGATGCCAAGCAGCTCGCGGCGCACGGCGTCAACCTGTTCGGCGAAGTGCGGGATCGGAATATCCGTCGCATCGCGGCACTCCCGGACGGCCGCATCGCCGCGGGCTCCGCACCGAAGGGCAATGTGTACGTTTTCCCGCGTGACGGCGGCGCGCCGGTCATCCTGCAGGAAAATCACGACGCTGAGGTCACGGACCTGCTGCCCCAGGCCAACGGAGATCTTTACGCCTCGATTGTTTACGGCGGAATTCCAGCCGAGACGCGCGTGGCACCGCCGGCCAAACTGGTTCCACCCGGCACGCCGCCCGGCGCGCTTGCCGTGCCGGCGCCGGCCCCGGTGCTGCTTGCTCCGGCCCCGGTCTCGAATTTCAGCGGACGCAGCTCGATCATCTGGTTTCCCGCCAACGGCTTTCCGGAAGTCCTCAGCGCCCGCAACAATGTCGCGATCTATCGTCTCGCGCGCGAGGGCGACCTGCTTCTCGGCGCCGGTGGCGAACAGGGCGAGCTGCTGGGTTATGATTTGAAGGCGCAGCTCGCACTCACGTTCGCCGGGAGCGCGTCGTCGCAGCTCTACGGCTTTGCGCCCATGGCCGGCCAACCTGGTCGGTTTGTGGTCCTGCGCAACAACGCGGCAGGCCTGGCGTTTTTCGATTTGCACGCGGCCGGCCCGCGAACGGCGGAGACGCGCCGCCTCGATCTCGGCACTCCCGCGCAGCTCGGGGCGCTACGCTTCAACCGGCTGCGCAACGTGGCCGACAGTGACCTCAAATTGGAAATCAGGATCAGCAATGGTACGGATGAGATCGAGGGCTGGAGTCCGTGGACCCCCTTGAAATTGGAGAACGGCGGCTGGATCGCCTCCGGCTTGCGCGGCCGTTACGCCAAGCTGCGCGTCACCCTTCCCGACGGTTCCGCTCGTGTGGTCGAAGTCGACAAGGCTGCGCTCTATCTGCTGCCGCAGAATCGTCGCCCGCAACTGCAGGACTTCCGGGAACTCGCGCCGAACTTTGGGTTGGTGCCCGCGCCTGAAGGCATGCCCCCCGCGACGATTTCCCTCGGCCAGCTGCTCACCGCCGGCGTTCCCAAGGATGCCGACAGGCGAAAAAATGCCTTCATGGCCAGTCAAGTGGTGCCGCAGCCCGGCACGCAGCTTGTGCTGTGGAGCGTCACCGATCCGGATGGCGACAATCTCCTCAGCACGTTTTCGATCCGCAAGGATGGCGACACGGCTTGGACGGACCTCGTGGTCGGTACGGCTGACTCCTTCGTGCAATTCGACGTCTCCCACCTCGCCGAGGGCGTCTATTTCACCCGCCTCGTGGTGACCGAGACCGCGCCTCGCCCCGAGAAGGAGCGTTTGTCGACGACGTTCACGACGGATGACTTGACCGTGGATCACACGCCACCGGACATTCTCGAAGCGTCGGCGAAGCGGAACGGCGACATTCTGCTCGTGACGATCCACGGGCGCGACGCGCTTTCCCTGCTTCAGGGAATAGAAGCGAATTTCAACAATGGCCTTCACGAGGAAACCGAGCAACCGGTGGACGGGATTCGCGACAGTCGGGAGGAAACGTTCATACTCGAAATTCCTGCGGGAAAAACCGCGGGCGCCACCTCGGTCGAAGTCATCCTTTACGACGCCGCCGGCAACAGCACGAGCCGCCGCCTGACGTGGTAATCCGACGCAGGGCGGGGTCTCTGACCCGCCTTTTCAACGTTGCATGTTAACCCGACGGAAGGCGGGTCGAAGACCTCGCCCTACCCCGGACGCAGATCACGGGAATTCCGGGAGGCAGTCCCGCTGGATCGCCACGGCGCGCTCCGTGCTCCTCGCGACGGCAGCGCCTTCAGGCCCGCGGATGCGCCTTGGCGTGAATCTCCTTCAGCCGCGCGATGCTCACATGCGTGTAAACCTGCGTCGTCGCCAGCTGCACGTGGCCGAGCAGTTCCTGCACGAGCCGCAGGTCCGCGCCCGCGTTGAGCAAATGAGTGGCGTACGAATGCCGCAACTTGTGCGGCGTGAGATCCATTGGCAGCTCCGCGAGCGCGAGATAGCGTTTCAGCATCAGCTGCACCTGGCGCACCGGCAGGCGATGATGCCGCCCATCAATGACGACAGCTGAGCTCGGGCCCACGTCGCCGGCAAACTCGGCCTTGAAACGCGTCAGCAGCGTCGTCGCCACGCGGCCAAGGGGACACAGTCGTTCCTTGCGTCCCTTTCCGAGCACGCGGGCCACGCCGGAATCGAAATCAATCGCGCCGTAATTCAATCCGACCAGTTCGCTGACGCGCAATCCACCGCCGTAAAGCAGCTCCATCACGAGTCGGTCGCGGAGCGCGGTGAATTCATCCAGGCTGCCGTTCGCGAGCAGTCGCTGCGGCCCCGCGAGCAACTTGATCATCTGCTCCTCAGTGAGAAACTTCGGGAGGCGTCGCTCGAGTTTCGGCAGCGGCACCCCGAGGAAGGGGTTGCGCTTAACCTTCCCGCGCTGGAGCCAGAACTTGAAAAAGGCCCGCAACCCCGAGACGTGGTTGTGCAGGGTCCGCCGCCCGAAACGCCGCTGCGCCTCGATCACAAAATCACGCACTTCTCGCGGGTCGAGTTCATCGCAGCGTTTATCGGCCAGCCCCGCGCCGCCCAGCCAGCGATGGAAATCCTCAAACGCCTGCCGGTAGTTGCGCAGGGTGTATGGCGAATAGCGCCGTTCCTTCGCGAGATAGTCCGCGAACGGCAGCCACCATTCGGTGACAACCGCGGGCGCCAAGTCAGGCGCGGAAGGGTTGGAGGCGGCTTTCGACATCGCTCATGACCTGGGTGGCATGCTTGCGCAGGGCATCCTCGGCGTCGAGCCCCCGGGCCTGCGCCGCTGCCGCCAGTTCGAACAGCATCCGCCCGAGAGTCTCCGCGGTGAGATGTCCGCTGAGTGCCTGCACCTGCGCGGAATCCACGGAATTTTCCACCGGGAGGCTCTTTTTTCCAATCTGCTTCCAAACCGACTCGGCAAACATCAGCGCGGGCAGGCGCGGCGGCAGGGCCTTGAAGACGGTTGACGAGGCCGGACCGTTTTTCTTTTCCGTCGCCTTGATGATTTCCCACTGCGTCAGCACCTGCGCGGAGGTTTGCAGCTTGTCCGTGCCGAAGACGTGCGGATGCCGGCGGATCAGCTTCTCGTTAATCTCCCGCGCCACGTCGTCGAAATTAAACACCCCGGCTTCTTCCGCGAGGCAGGCATGGAATACCACCTGGAGCAGGACGTCGCCCAACTCTTCGCGCATGTGCGGGAGGTCGTTGCGGTCAATTGTCTCGATCAGCTCGCTGGCCTCGTCGATCAGGCAGCGTACGAGTGACGCATGCGTCTGTTCCTGGTCCCAAGGGCAGCCCCCCGGCCCGCGAAGCCGGGCCATGGTCTGGCGAAGATCGTCAATCGCGCTCATGCTTGGACGTTGCCCACGGTACACCCGGAATACACGGAAAAATTGGGGGCCGAACTGTTTTCTAGTCCGAAGTCATCATTTCGTTGCGAGACAGCGCATTGCGCGGACAAAGCAATCCAGCTGGATCGCCCCGGAGCGCTTCGCGACTCTCGAGGTCACGCTCGCCTCGTGAATACGAAAAACGGCTTTGTCTTCCATGAGTTCCGGGTGTTCCGTGGGCCCGATGTCCGACAAACTCACCGAGATTATGGCTTGGAAGCGCCGCGAAATCGCCGCGCTCATTCGGCCGGTCCCCGCGTCAGAGTTGTCGCTGCTCAACGCTCGCCTGCCGCGTCCGCCCTCGTTCTCGGCCGGGTTGCGGCGGCCCGACGGCAAACTTGCCATCATCGCCGAGATCAAGCGCCGCTCGCCCTCGGCCGGCGAGATCAAGGCCGGAGTCACTGCGCTCGACCAAGCCAGACGCTACCAGTCCGCCGGCGCCGACGCGCTGTCCGTCCTGACCGATGATAAATATTTCGGCGGATCACTCGCTGATCTGCGCGAAGTGACCGCCTATTTCCAGGAAAACGCCCCGGCCATTCCCTGCCTGCGCAAGGATTTCATGGTGCATCCCATCCAAGTCGTGCAGGCTCGCGAAGCCGGCGCCAGCGCCATTCTGATCATCGTTCGGGCGCTCGCGGACGAGGAAATCAAACCGCTCTACGAGGCCGCGCAGGCCGCCGGTCTCGATGCGTTGTTCGAGATTCATCACGAGGCCGACCTCGCGCGCGCGGTTTCGCACGGCGCGAAGATCATCGGCATTAATAACCGCGACCTCGCCATCTTCAAAACCGACCTCGCCCTCAGCGAGCGGCTGCTCCCGCAGCTGCCGCGCGGGGTCATCGCGGTCAGCGAGAGCGGCATCCACGCGCGCGATGACGCCGCCCGGGTCCGCGTGGCCGGCGCCCACGCCGTCCTCGTTGGCGAAGCTCTGATGCGCAGCCCCGATCCCGTCGCACTGGCCGCCGAACTTCGCTCCGCCTGATGCCCCTCTCCCCCACGGCGACTCGCGATTTGCTCGCCAGGCTCGGCCACCAGCCGAAGCGCTTTCTTGGGCAAAATTTTCTCGTGGATGGCAACATCGTGCGCAAGTCCCTCGAACTTGCCGGAGTTACCGCCGGTGATGCCATCGTCGAAATCGGGCCAGGTCTCGGCACGTTAACCAGCGCTCTGCTCGCCGCTGGCGCCGAAGTCTGGGCGGTGGAGAAAGACCGCAACCTGCATCTCCACCTCGAGGAAACCCTACTGCCTTCCTCGGCTGGCCGCCTGCACCTGATGGAGGGCGACGCCGTCGAACAACCCCTCGCGGGATTTGATCCGCTTCATGATAGGTCATGGCCCGCGTCTCCCGAGCCGTTTGGACGGCCTCAAGAAGCGCAGTCCAGTCTGGTCCCTCCGGTCACGAGTCCGGCTCCCCTCCCTGTACCCCGGCCTTTCAAGGTCGTGGCCAATCTGCCCTACGCGATTTCAACGCCGTGGATGGATGGCGTTCTTTCCGGCCCGCTGCCCGAGCGCATGGTGCTCATGCTCCAGCAGGAAGCTGCCCAGCGTTATGCCGCCAAATCCGGTGGCAAGGAGTTCGGCGCCATCTCCGTTTTCCTGCAGTCCGCCTACGATATCGCTCCGGGCCACAAGGTGGATTCGGGCTGTTTTTACCCGAAGCCCGACATCGAATCCTACCTGCTGCATCTCGTGCGCAAGCCCGCGCCCCATGTTTTCTCGCCGGCGACGAAAAAACTCATCCGGGCCTGCTTTCAGCAGCGCCGGAAGCAGGTCGGCGGTCTGCTCCGCGGCTTGCTCCCCGACCGCGGCGCAGCCTGGCTCGCATTTCTCGCGGCGCATGGGGTGTCCGCGCAGGCGCGGGCGGAGGCCATTCCGGTGGAACTTTGGCGCGCCTTGGCGGTATGAATTAGCAGCCCCGGCTTGAATGCCCGGATCGTTGTCCTTAGTTTTCCTTTCCATGCGGCGTATCTTCCTCGTGCTCCTGACCCTCCTGACCGGGTCGTTGCAGGCCCAGCCCCAACCCGGCGCGGCGCTGGCGGGTCGCGTCGACGGCAAGGTGTACATCGCGCCCGGCGGTACGTTCCGCATTGCGATTCCCGTACTGCCCGAACTGGGGGGCGCCATCAACGACACCCCGAACGTCGTGACTTTTCAGGATCAGTTCAACGTCCACGTCAGCATTGGCGCGTTCCCGATGGATGCGTCGCAGCGCTGGGAGCTCTCCACGCGCGGATTGAAGGACTATCTCCATTACTTCTTCGACACGTTTGTGATGTCGGATTTCCAGAACCTCTTCCCCAACGCCAGCGTGGAGAGCTCGCATTATCTGCCGGACCTGATGAAGGGCGCGTATGTCGCCTACACGCTGCTGCCGGGGGGCTCGATGTTTGCGGACCGACGTGCCATCGGTGGTGATAGTGAGGGCCCGCCCGTCGCCAAGCGCGGCAACCTGGTTTTCGTCCGCAGCGGTATGGTCTACGTGATCAGCACGGAACTCGCCGAACGCGTCATCGAGCGGAGCGCTTACAAGAAAACCCCCGCTGAGGAAGACGAGATCCTGCACCAGCGGCTCGAGGACATCGTGAAGAAGATGGAGTTCACGCGTCCTGCGACGGACTCGTAAGAGTGGCCGCCGTAGGTCGGGCCTCAGGCCCGATATTCCCTACGTGGCGGCGGCATCCGGCCGCAGATTCATCGCCTTCCGGGTTCGGCTGGGGTCCTGATGCGTCCGCTTGAATCATGCAGAGCAGAGCCGTCCGCTTCGCTTGCGCGTTGTTCAATGCTCTCGCACCCGCAGTCGTCACTGGCTCAGCCGCGGCGGGTCAGACACCCCGCTCTACTTTGGACTTCGACCTGTCGCAGTCTGGCTTCGCATGCAGTCGGATTTTCGCTCGCGCCTTCCGTGCCATTGGCCAAGTTCGCTGCATGACGCTCCAAAGCTTTCTCACCTTCATTCTGCTGGGTGCCCTGGCCGGTTGGATTAGTGGACTCATCACCAAGGGCAAAGGTTTCGGCGTGATGGGCAACATCATCGTTGGCATCGTCGGTGCCTTCCTCGGCGGATTTTGCTTCGGCCTCCTCGGGATTGGCGCGCATAATCTGCTTGGCCAACTCATCTTTGCGGTGCTTGGCGCGCTGCTATTCATCTGGCTGCTGCGCTTCATCAAGAAGTAAGTGGCGATGACGATTCGCGACGCGACCGAGGCCGATTTGCCGGCCATTGTGGCCATTTACAACTCCATCATTCCCGGGCGGATGGTCACCGCCGACCTCGAACCGGTGACGGTGGCGAGTCGGATTCCCTGGTTGGAAGCCCATGATCCCACGAAGCGCCCTGTCTGGGTCGCGGAGAAAGATGGCGAGATCCTCGCGTGGCTCAGCTGCGACACGTTTTTCCCGCGCGCGGCCTACGACGGCACGGTGATGGTCGGCCTATACGTGGAGGAGAACCACCGCCGGGCCGGCGTCGGTCGGCTTCTTCTCGCGCGCGCCATCGAGCACGCGCCGGATCTCGGCATCCACACGTTTCTGGGATACATTTTTGGCCACAACGAACCCAGTCTAAGGTTCTTCGCGAGCTTCGGGTTTGAGCAGTGGGCGCGACTGCCCGGTATCGCCCACCTGCCCGCCGCCGACAAACTTGAGATCGCAAAACGCGATCTCATCATCGTCGGAAAGCGCGTGGGTTAATGTAGAGCGGGGTCTTCGACCCGCCTTCCGCAATATTGCTCAGGAGGAAGCCATTACTTCCTCAATTACCGAGCCGCCCGGCACCTCGACTAGCTCGTGCCCGATGTGTCCAGGCGGGTCAAAGACGCCGCCCTACTTGAATACGCGCCGCAATGAAGTGCGGGTCGACCACGCGCTTCATTCCACTCATCCGGCATTCGCCCATCGTCGATGGAAAATCGGCGATCGATCACTTGTACCCGGGCAGGAACGCCTTCTCGGCGGCGAACATCTCGAGGGTCATCTTCTTGATCTCCTCGGGGCTGCAGACGGCCGCCGTCAGCGGATCCATCATCAACGCATAGATCGCGAGTTCCTTGCTGCGCTCGATGCAGGCCTGCGCGCCAAGGTCAAACATCCGCATGTTCGAGTCACACAGCGCCGCCATCTGGCGCGGCAGCGCGCCGTAGCGCGTCGGGTTGATGCCGTTGCGGTCCACCATGCAGGAAACCTCCACGCAGCCGTCGGCCGGGAGATTGGTGATCAGCTGGCCCGCGCCGGCCACGTTATTCATGACGTTGCCGTGAATGCGATAGGGCGAATCCTTCTCGCGCGCCTCGATGATCCAACTGGCGTACTCCCAGCTGCGCTCCCACTCCATCGCCTCCTTGCCGGCGAGCATGCGCGCCCGTTGCTTGTCGGCGTCCTTGCGCCACGTGGGCCAGTTGTTCGCGTAGAAACTCGTGCCGCCGTCGTAGCCTTCGCGGCTGTAGCGGTTGATCAAATCCTTCCGCTTGCGGTAATACGGCAGGTATTCCGAGAGGTGGCCGCTCGACTCCGTGATGAATGCCCCGAAGTGCAGCATCATGTCTTTGCGGACGATATCCTTGTGCCAAACGGGCGCCTCCCACTGGTGGGGAGTCAGGCGCTTCGGGTTCTTCGCCCGACCGTCCTTGAGTGCCCGCGCCACTTCGGCGGCGGCCTTGCGTTTGAGCTGCGGGTAAAGGTCCTTGCCGTTGTGCTCGAGCCGCGTGAACCACGCCATGTGGTTGATGCCCGCGCATTCCCAATCCATCTCGTGCACCGGCACACCCGCGCGATCGGCGAGCAAATGACTCGTGCCCTGCACCGAGTGGCACAGGCCGACGATCTGCATGGACGATGTCCGACCCGCCGCCAGGCACATCATCGCCATCGGGTTGGTATAGTTGAGCACGATCGCATCGGGGCAGAGTTCCTCGGCATCTTTCAGCACCTGCAGGAAAACGGGGATGGTGCGCATCGACTTGAACAGGCCGCCCGGCCCGATCGTGTCACCGATGCACTGGTCAATCCCGTACTTCGCGGGAATGTCGTTGTCGATCCGCACGCAGGCCGTGCCGCTCACCTCGATGCAGTTCACAATGTAATGGGAACCGCCCAGCACCTTGCGGCGGTCAGCCGAGCCGATGACTGTCCAATTCGTCTTCCCGAGCTGGGCGGCGAGACGCGTGATGAGCTTCACCATTGTGTCAAGCCGCTCCCGGTCGATGTCCACCAGCGCGATCGTGCCGCCCTGGTCGCCTGGGATGCGCAGGATGTCGTTCATCAGGCGCGGCGTGAACGCGCTGCCGGCGCCGAGCATCGTGATCTTGATGGGCCGCAATAGCTGGCCGTTCAGACCGCGGGCGGCGGCATCCTTGGTATGGTCGGCGTGGCCGATTTGTTTGTGTTTGGTGCTCACGTTTTTTGGAAAGAAGAATTGAACTTAACCCTGCGCCGCCTCCGTTAGGCAAGTGCGCAGTGATTGAATGTTCGTTGAGGAAGTCGGATTGAGTTTCACGCCAACCCGCAGAGCCGCCAAGCTCTGATTATCCCGAGGGTTCGGACCTGGCGGCTTTGCGCCTTGGCATGAACCTTTCCGAAGCGTCACCCAACGAGGCCGCGCTGCTTCGCGAAGACATCCCTCAGCGCCAAACTTAGCTGATCCTGCAGCGCCTGCAGTTCACGATACCGGGCGACGTTGGCCTTGTTTGGCACACAGCGCGTGGACTCGTTCAGCGCCACTACCCCATTCGTAAAATCAACGAGCTTCGCCTTGGCGTTGCCGTCGCGCCGGGCCACGCACCACGCCGCCTGTAACGCCCCGCCGAGTGCCGCGCCCTCGTCCTCGATCATCGCCACGACCGGCACGCCAAAAATGTCCGCCATCAGCTGGCGCCAGACCGGCGACTTCGCGCCGCCGCCCGTCACGCGAATCTCCTTGGCCTTCACGCCGAGCGTCGCCAGCCGGCGCAGGCCGTAATTCATGCCCATCGTTACGCCTTCCATCGCCGCGCGCGCCATATGGCCGCGATTGAACGTCGCCTGATTCAGCCCGACAAGCGCCCCTGAGCCATCCGGCACATTGGGTGTCCGCTCGCCGGCTAAGTATGGCAACAGCACCAGCCCACCCGCACCCGCCGGAGCCGCCGACACCGCCGCATCGAGCGCCGCAAAATCCTGGTTGAACAGGGCTCGCACCTGCTCGGTAACGGTCGTCACATTCATCGTGCAGAGCAACGGCAGCCATCCGCCCGTGGAGGAACAGAACGCCGCGATCTCGCCCTGCGGATCGACAACAGGTTTCGCGGCGTAGGCGTAAATCGTCCCACTGGTGCCGAAGCTCGCCGTGACGACCCCTGCCGTCACATTGCCCGTGCCGATCGCCCCCATCATGTTGTCGCCGCCACCCGCGCTCACGACGACCTCGCCAGTGAAACCGTACTTCTTTGCCAGCTCGGGCTTGAGCGTGCCCGCTGCCTCGTGTGAATCGGACAAGACCGGCAGCCACTTCGCCAGATTCTTGTCGATCGCATTGATCGCAGATTTCGACCACGTCCGCTGGCGAACATCCATCAGCGCGCTGCCCGACGCATCGCCGAACTCCATGAAGTATTTTCCGGTGAGCCAGAAATTCAGATAGTCATGCGGCAGGAGCACATGCCGCAGTTTCCGGTAATTCGCGGGCTCATGCCGCTTCAGCCACAGGATCTTCGGCGCCGTGAAACCCGGCAGGATCAAATTTCCCGTCTGGCGGATTGCCGCCTTCGGGCCGCCGAGCTTCCTGGTGATGATCGCGCATTCCGCGGTCGTGCTGGTGTCGCACCACAGCTTGGCTGGGCGAATCACGCCGCCGTTTTCGTCGAGCGGGACAAAGCCGTGTTGCTGGCCGGACACGCCAATCCCTCGCACCTGGCTGCCATCAATCTTGCCTGCAACTGCGGCCAGCACCGTGTCCATGGCCGCCGTCCAGTCCGACGGATGTTGTTCCATGGATCCTGCGGGCAGCCCCGCGATCAGCGTGTGAGGCGCGCGGGCCTCGGCGATGACCTTCCGGGTAGCGAGGTCGAGGACGACCGCTTTGACGCTCTGGGTGCCGGAGTCGATGCCGATGAAAAGAGACATGGGTAAGGTGATAGGTCATAGGTGTTAGGTCTTGGGTAAGGAAACCTAAAACTTCAGACGCGCCGAAAGCCGGGCCCCATCAGCTCTCACCGATCACCCATGACCATTAGCCCAGTCCCCCTTACGAAATCCGGACGACTTCGAGTATGCTCATTCCCTTCGGAAACTTGAACTCCACCCTCTGCCCGACCTTCGCGTTCATGAGCGCCCGCGCGATCGGCGCCTGCCAGCTGACTTCGTTCCGTGAAAAATCCGCCTCGTCGACGCCCACGATGCGATAGATCGACTCCTCCCCTCGTCCATCGCGGACCGTCACGGTCGAGCCGAACTGCACTTGGTCGGTGCCTGTGGGCTCCACGATCTCTGCGGTAGCCAAGCTGGCCTGCACTCCCCGGATTCGCTGATCAAGCTGCGCCAGTTCACGCTTCACCTCGCGATCATGCGCTGCCTGGAGTACCAACCCTGTCCGTTCCTCGCCGAGTTTCACCAGATCCGCCCGCAGCCGCTCTGCGCCAGCCGTCGTGAGCAGATTCTTCGCTCCCAGCGGCAGCAACGACACCGGCGCCGGTAGCACCGGCTCGTCGGTATCATCATCTTCGCGGGTGAAGGCTTTGCTCATGAGATTATAGTAATTGGTTTCGTTCCACGCTCAACTGTTCCGAGGTCGCGCGGGGTCTTCGACCGGCCTTTCGGATTCAGAGAAGGCGGTTCGCAAACCTCGCCCTCCATGACCAATCGCCTTGCCAGCCATTTGACGTTTCCCATTTCCTGATTTCCGCATTTTCATTTCCGGCACCCACTCATGAGCCCCAAAATCCCCGACGCCCTCAAAGCCGACCTGCCTCAGACCAATTTGGGCAAAATCATCGCGGCGTTGCCCATCATCATGACTGTCATCGCCACGCTGCTGGCGGGCCTGTCCTCGAGTGAAATGGTCAAAGCCCAATACGATCGCTCCCTCGCCGCGCAGATCCAATCCAAGGCGGGTGACCAGTGGAATTACTTCCAGGCAAAACGCCTTCGGGCCGCGCTTCAGCGCAACACGCTCGATATCCTCCGCAGTCAGGCCACGGTGCGGCCTCTCGACGCCACCACCCTCGCGGCTCGCTTCGCCGGCACTCCCGCCGGTCTTTTGCTCACGTCACCCCACGGAAACCAGATCGTGAATGCCCTCACGGGCGGGGCTGTTTCTTACACGGGCGCGAGCGCCAAGATCGGTAACCCCAGCATCGCGGCCGCGATCGTCATGGTGGGCGAGGGCAAATCCGACGCCGAAATCGCGCGTGCGCTGACCGCGATCAAAGACGCCGAGCTGGCGGCTGAGCTTCGGAACGCCGCCGACGAAGTGCGTCTTCTCGATGCCGACATCAAGCCCATCACCACCTCCATCGATTCGATGGAAACCGAACTCTCGCGGGGGTCCGGCACCGACAACCACGGCGTTGATGCTTTTTCGCGCGAATTCGCTTTTGCGCGGATTTCCTTTTCAGCCAAACGCTATGAACTCGAATCGCGTCAAAATCAGGTAATCGCCGAGCTATACGAGCTCCAGGTGCGCAAGAGCAATGTCTCCGCCGAGCGCCACCACCGTCGGAGCGCGCAATTTTTTTACGGCATGCTCGTCGCTCAGATGGCCGTCATCGGTGCCACACTCTCCATGGCCCGCAAACACGGGAGTGGCCTCTGGAAAGCCGCCGCCGTGGCCGGCGTGCTCGCCCTCGCTTTCGCAATTTACGTCTACTTCTTCGTCTGAGCGTCCGACCTAGGCCAGCGTCTTCGGCCCGCTTTTTCCTGCCGGGAAACTCGCCGTGATGACAAGTTACAATCAACCTGCGAACCGGCGGGTCAAAGACCCTGCCCTACTTCAGTATTGTCATTGCGAGGCGGCGCAACTCGCCGACGAAGCCATTCCTCCGGATAGATTGCTCCGTCGCACAAGCTCCTCGCAATGGCATGGAAGTCCGGCCTGATCAGCCTCGCTCATGTCCTTTTCTTGTAGCTATTAGCATTCCCACCCATTTGGCGTTTCCCATTTTCCCAAAATCCCGCATTCCTACCGATTCCCGCTTTCTCTGAATCGCCTGGACCTCTCACCGATCACCCCTGACCCAACACCCCTCACCAATTTCCCCATGTCTTCCCAACCGACCATCATCTACACCAAGACCGACGAGGCTCCCGCGCTCGCGACCTATTCGCTCCTGCCGATCATCCAGGCTTTCACCAAGCACTCGGGCATCGCCGTCGAAACGCGCGACATCTCCCTCGCCGCCCGCATCATCAACGCCTTTCCCGAAAACCTCACGCCCGCCCAACGCCAGGACGATGATCTCGCCGAACTCGGCGCCCTTACTCTCAAGCCCGAGGCCAATATCATCAAGCTGCCCAATGTCAGCGCGTCCGTCCCCCAGCTCATCGAGGCCATCACGGAGCTCCAAGGCAAGGGCTACAAGCTGCCTAACTTTCCGGCCGACCCGAAAACGGACGCTGAAAAAGATATCCGCGCCCGCTACGGCAAGGTCCTCGGCAGCGCGGTGAACCCCGTCCTCCGCGAGGGCAATTCCGACCGCCGCGCTCCGAAAGCCGTCAAGGATTACGCGAAGAAGCACCCGCACTCCATGGGCGCCTGGTCGCCCGACTCGAAGACCACGGTCGCCACCATGGGTCACGATGATTTCTTTTCCAACGAGAAGTCCCTGACGGTTCCCGCCGCGACGACCGTCAAGATCGAGTTCGTCCCGAACCCCGCGCCCGCCGGCGCTTCCCCCGAGGCCATTGCAAAAGCTTCGCAGACGGTCGTCCTCAAGGAAAAGACCCCGTTGCAGGCCGGTGAGATCCTCGACGCCACCTTCATGAACCGGAAGGCCCTCGGTGCGTTCTACGCTCAGCAGATCATGAAGGCCAAGAAAGACGGTGTGCTCTTCTCGCTCCACTTGAAGGCCACTATGATGAAGGTCTCCGACCCCATCCTGTTCGGTCTGGCGGTCCGCGTGTTTTTCAAGGGCGTCTTCGCCAAGCGTGCTGCGCTCCTCGCCTCAATTGGCGTCGATCTCAACAACGGCTTCGGCGATCTCCTCGAGAAAATCGCCAAGCTGCCGGCCGATCAGAAAGCCGCGATCGACGCCGATATCGCCGCGTCGTACGCGGCTGGTCCCGAGATCGCCATGGTCAATTCCGAGCAAGGCATCACCAATCTCAACGTCCCGAGCGACGTCATCGTTGACGCCTCCATGCCCGCCATGATCCGCGCGGGCGGCAAGATGTACGACCGCGCTGGCAAGACGAAGGACACTCTCGCCGTCATTCCGGACAGCTGCTATGCCGGTGTTTATCAGGTCACGGTGGACTTCTGCAAAAAGCACGGCGCCTTTGACCCGAAGACCATGGGCACCGTGCCCAACGTCGGCCTCATGGCCCAGGCCGCCGAGGAATACGGCTCGCATAACAAGACCTTTGTCGCTCCGGGCAATGGCGTTATCCGGATCGTCGACGCCTCCGGCAAAGTTCTGATCGAAAACGCCGTCGAGACCGGCGACGTCTGGCGCGCCTGCCAGGCCAAAGACGCCGCCATCCAAAACTGGATCAAGCTCGCGGTCGCGCGCGCGCGTCTCTCGGCCACGCCCGCCGTATTCTGGCTCGACGAGAAACGCGCGCACGACGCCCAGATCATCGCCAAGGTGAAGGCGACGCTGCCAAGTCTCGACACGGCCGGCCTCGATATTCGCATTCTCGCGCCCGCCGCCGCCACGCAGTTTACCCTCGAACGTCTCAAGGCCGGTCAGGACACGATCGCCGTCACCGGCAACGTGCTCCGCGATTATCTCACCGACCTCTTCCCGATTCTCGAAGTGGGCACCAGCGCGAAGATGCTCTCGATCGTCCCGCTGATGAACGGCGGCGGCCTCTTTGAGACCGGCGCGGGCGGTTCCGCGCCGAAGCATGTCGAGCAATTCCAGCAGGAGAACTACCTGCGCTGGGACAGCTTGGGCGAGTTCTTCGCGCTTGCCGCCTCGTTTGAGCACATGGCGCAGACGATGAACCTGCCGAAAGCCAAAGTCCTCGCTGACACGCTCGACGAAGCGACGGGCAAGTTTCTCGAACTCGACCGTTCGCCCGGCCGCAAACTCGGTACGACGGACAATCGCGGCAGCCATTTCTACCTCGCGCTGTACTGGGCTCAGGCCCTCGCTGCGCAGAGCAAGGATGCCGAGCTAAAGAAATTGTTCACCCCAATCGCCGAGCAGTTGGCTGCGAACGAGGCAAAAATCGCCGCCGAGCTGATCGCCGTGCAGGGCAAACCCTGCGACGTCGGCGGGTATTACCAACCCAGTGAGCAACTGGCTTCGGCTGCCTTGCGGCCGAGCAAGACGCTGAACGAGATTCTGGCAAAGCTGTAGGTTGGGCTTTACGCCCGACAGAGCAACAGACGGATCGCCTGCGACGGCGGACGATGCATAGGCCCTATGAGCCCCATAGGGCCTATTTCTTTATGACATCCAGCCGAGCCCTGGTCATCCGCTCTCGCAAACCGCCATCCCTCAGAAAATCTGTCTCCAGTCTCTTGATGTACTGATCCAGCAGATAGTTCGCCTGGTGGATCAGGCACAGCGCGATATTCGCCACCACCGAACCATCGCGCGTCTCGACGAATTTCCGAAATATCTCGTACGTCCCATCCGGCCGGGAGCCCAGCTTCCGGATGTAGAGCGCTTCCTTGTCGTTCTTGTTCCATCTCGGCCCGTTTCGCACCCGGAGATAGTCCTCATAATCCGCCAGCAATTCCTCGAGACTGGCCCGGGCCACGTTGGTGAGTTTCAATTCCATCTCATTCGAGGTGCGGGATGCCTTGCTGCCCTCGATGATGTTTTGTTTTCCCGAGCGGGCCGCCTGCACCATCTGGTCAACGGTGCGATCCTTCCGCTCCAGAAAGCGTTCGCAGAACCGGTGGGTCAGATCGTAAATGATTTCCGCCTTCTGCAACGACCGCAGATCTCGGTAGTTTCCGTAATTGCCCAGCAAACGTTCGGCAGCCATAACTGAATCAAGACTCCGACGGTACTCTCGGGCACGGCAGAGACCGTTAGTTTTCCGCATCGCGAGCCATAGGCCGCATAAGCCCCATAGGCCATATAGGCCCCATCTCCGATCAGAGAAACACCTTGCCGCCCATTTCCCCGAGGCCAAACCATCTCCCATGCCCCCAGACTCGACCGCTCTTCAGAAAGCCGCTAGGGCTGTCATCCGTGGCCTATGACCACCAAGCCCAATCCTCCATGCCCAATCTGGAACTGAAAATCCCGCCGCCTGTCCTCCTGATCGCAACCGGCGCCCTCATGTGGCTCACCGCCAAGGCCACGCCCACTCTGGCCTTCGCCTTCTCCCACCAAACGTCCATCAGCGGGGTCATCGCGGTTGCCGGCGTAGTGGCGGCCTTTTCGGGTTCGTGGGTGATGCGTCGAGCCCGCACGACCCGTAATCCGACGAAGCCCCAGAACGCCTCCGCGCTCGTGGTGTCGGGCATCTACCGTTTCACCCGGAACCCCATGTATCTCGGCTTGGTGTTGGTCCTCACCGCTTGGGGGCTGTATCTCAGCAAATGGTTACCCCTGCTGTTTCTTCCTGCCTTTGTCGCCTACCTGACCCGATTCCAAATCGTGCCCGAGGAACGAGTGCTGGCTGCGAAGTTCGGCGGACAATTCGCCGCATATCGCTCTCGCGTGCGTCGGTGGTGCTGAGAGTCTGGGGACCGCAGGCGCGAGCCGATTCATGGGGCACAGAGCGAACCATGGGCCTATGGGGCACATGGGGCCTATATTTTAAATCGCCGCAGACCCGGCGATTAGTCTCCCCGCACTGGTCCGAATATAGGTTCTATAAGCCTCATGGGCCCCATAGGTCCGACACCCCGATGCCCACGCCCTCAGTCTGAGCTCACCTCAAACTTCGTGAGCCCATCCTCCTGCCAGCCGTAGCCCCATTTGCCCGATCCCATTTTGATCGAGCCCATCTGCGTCCAAACCGACCCGTCATTCGTAGGCACGCTGTGAAACTAAAACCTCTGCTCACCCTCTTTTCCCTCATTGCTGCGTTCGCGCCCAGCCTGCACGCCCAGCCCGCGAGCGCGACGTTCCGGCCCGCCCTCGCTGACGAGTTTTCCACCAGCTACACCTACTCGGGCAACGGCGGACTCAGCCGTGGCGCCGCCACTGTGGGCGATGTTTCCCTCACTCGG
>JBDTJA010000308.1:0-3327 GCA_039936075.1 Opitutaceae bacterium
TTGGCCGCCGCCGCCTGCAACCGGGCGTTTTCCTTCTCCATTTGCCTGAAGCCCGGGATGAGTCGCAAGAGGTTGCGATGTCCGAATGCCATGGCGTTTTTTGAGCGTCCGTCAGCGGAACGACCATCATAAAATACGGCGTCGTCTTCCGCGGTCTCGGCCGTGACCCGACTATTTTGCCGGGGGTATCACGTCCGCCTTGCCCAGAATGGTGATGGTAAGATCGCGGAGGCGGAAGGCCAGCAGGCGGGGATCATTATTGTCGGGACGGATGGCTGGAGCGTCGGTCTTGAATTCCCACAGGGTGTCGCCCGGCTCGAGCCGCATGTTGCGCACCTTGACTTCACGCAATTCCCCGGCGTCAAGTTTGCGCTCCCACCGCGCATAGCTGCCCTGCCACAGGCCGACGGTGCGCGCATCCTTGGACCGGATTCCGAACGAGACCGTGGCCAGGATGGGGAATGAATACGGGTTGCGCAGCGTCACGTTCGCCGAACGGCTGCTCCAGCGCCAGTATTCGAGGCGGGATCGTTCCGGCGAATACCAATGGTCATCAAAGATCGCCTCGACCCGTCGCCCCGTTTCGCCCTCGAGGCGCAGCGTGCTCTCGCCCGTGACTTCGTAGCTTTCGAGCGCGGGCGCCCTGAGCAGGCCCGACGAAAACGATGCCCACACCGTCAAATTACCGAGGAGAAACACCACCCACCAACCACGGCGGCGCGGAAGCAGAATGTTGAAGGCCAGCGTCATCGGGAGCAGGACCCGGGAAGCCGCCCCGGGATAGCCCTCCCAAACCGCCTGCCCCAGAAAGATCATCATGACCGAGTAAACCGCCGCCACCCGCCACCACGGATCACGCCACTGTCTTTGCCACGCAAAAAACAGCAGTTGGGTCGTCAGCGCGATCAGCATCAGGAGGCTGGAGCCGGCCAATGGATTCCATCCACCGGTCCGCAGCTCCGAGAGGGTGACATGCCACTTGGAGAAATAAGCAGCCAGGGGAAGGGCGAAATTTCTCATCCCCATGTCATCGTTGCCACCCAGCCAGTGGCGGAGGAGTAGCACCCAGATCAATATCGGAAGGACGACCACGAGGCCGCGGGCCGCCGCGGCCAACCAGTCCCGCCAAGTCTTGCCGGCCGGCCAAGCCGGCGCAATGCCGCTCAGAATGTTGGTTTCCTTGCCCAAGCCTGAAACTCCAAGCACCAGGGCTGACCACCAGGGCCGACCCGCCTCAGCCAGCGCCACGCCCGCTCCAATCAGCAGCAAACTCGGCCCGTCCACGAGAGATCCTCGCAGGCTGAAGCACATGCCGTAGGAAAACAGCACGCCAAACCAGCGGAAGAAATTTCCCCACCCGGTGGCCGGAAACCAGCGAAGCATCAGCCAGGCGAGCAACAGCCAGCACGCGATGTTCTGCACGGAAAATATGTGCAGGGCGCGGACGGGATCGCCCAACGCCAGTCCATAGGCGGTCCAGCAAAAGAGAATCCGGCGCGCACGGTAGGCGAGATTATCGACGCCAGCGCGCAGCGCCGGATCGGTCAGCTTGGGCTGCATGGCGATCTCCGCGTAATAGGCGCCGTCATAGCCGGAAGAGTTTTCCAGCTCATAGTGGTCCACCGCGCGCAGCTGCGGGATGAATCGCGGGCTCTCCTTCGCTCCGAACATGACCAAGTAGGTGAAGCCCTTGCCGGGCAGATAGAATTGTGAGCAGACCCACAAAAAAACCGCCACCGTGAGAGCATACGCCAGCCGAACCGGCAGACGGGAATAGCGCTGAAGAAAATGTCTGAGATTGGCCACTACGGCGAAAAAGGCTCACGCGCCGCGGCCTTGAAGCAAGATTGGATTGCGTGCCGCGAGTGGCTTCGCGGAGCCAACACCAGGTGCGTTTGCGCTTTATCCGGCTGGGGCGGACCTGACAGAACCATGCTGCGCCATGTCCGCCCTGCTGCTCGATCTCACCCATACCAGCCACACTGCGGCCCGCACCGGGATCCAGCGGGTGACGCGTGCGCTGCATCGCGAACTGGGCGCCGCGGCCTTCCCGGTCACCCATGATCCTTACCTGGGGGCCTGGCGCGGACTCGAACCGTGGGAGCTCGCCAATCTCGCCGATGATGCCGCCGGCTCCACCCGCCGGGCCACGTGGCCACTGCTCGCCCGGTGGCGCGGCCAATGGCGGCGCGCGACCAATCGGTCGGAGGCTTTCGCCCTGCGGGGGGACTATCAGGGTTTCCTCACCGCGGAAATTTTCACCGCGCAAGCCGCCGCTACTCTCCCCAAATTTTTCCCGCGCGTGGCGGTCTTTCACGACGCCATCGCCCTGCGCTTTCCCGAGCTGTCGCCGGGCGGCACCGTGGCGCGCTTTCCAGCGTATCTCCAGGAGCTGCTCAAGTTCGATGGCATTGCCGCGAACTCGGACGAATCCCGGGATTCTCTCCTCGGTTACTGGCGCTGGCTCGGTGTAAAAAACCCGCCGCCCATCACAGCGATTTCGCTGGGCGTCGATCCGCCGCGGCAAGCCACCACCAGTTCCTTGCCCGTCCCCACGAACTCGGCTGGCCCCACCGTGCTGTCGGTCGGTACTTTGGAAGGCCGGAAAAACCACCTCGCGCTGCTGACGGCCTGCGAGCAGCTCTGGACTCGCGGCGAAAAATTCGAGCTGCGGATTGTGGGCGGCGTGCAACGCCAGACCGGTCGCGCCGCCTACGAAAAAATGCGGGCGATGCAGCTCGCGGGCCGGCCGTTGCGTTATGATGGACCGCTGGGTGATACCGCTCTGGACGCCGCGTATGCGCGTTGCGCCTTCACGGTTTACCCCTCGCTCGCAGAGGGGTTCGGCCTGCCCGTGATCGAGAGTCTGGCCCGCGGCCGGCCCTGCATCTGCTCTGCCCACGGTGCGCTCGGCGAACTATCGCGCAGCGGCGGGTGCCTCGCGCTTGAGTCGGTTGACGCCGCTCATCTCGCCACGGCGATCGCACGACTTCTTGCTTCTCCAGCCGAGCTCGCGGAATTGGCCGTGGCGGCGCAGGCCCGCACGTTCAAATCGTGGCGCACCTATGCGGCCGAGGTCGCCGGCTGGATGGCCGGGTTGCCCCGCCGGGACTGATTCCCGCCCAGCCTTTGCGTTTGCCAAGTCCTCCCCGCCCTCCCCATCGTTGGCCGCTCCCATGGCGCTCTCTTTCTTTGTTAAAAACAAAAAGGCTATCCTCAGCCGCTGTCGCGACGACTATCCGACGAAAATGCGGCTGAAATACGCGCCGTACTACCTGGCCATGGAGTCGCAAAAGGACACGACCGTGCGGCTGGACGGGCGCGAAA
>JBDTJA010000309.1:0-3396 GCA_039936075.1 Opitutaceae bacterium
GCCGCGGAAAGTGTGATCGCGGTCTTCAGGCCGCCGGTGGCATTGAATGTCACCGCGCTGGTGGGGGTGGGCACGCCGGCGCTCCAATTACCCGTCGTGCCCCAGACGCCCGACGACGTGCTGGTCCAATTATCAACTGCAGCCTGCGCAGCGGTGGCTAAAACCAGCGAGAGCAGGAGGGTGACGCAGAGGGGGAATGGGAACCGGGAGTTAATCATTTATCTAGGGTGTAAACCTCATCCGATGACGGCGGCATCACCACTGTTTTTTGCTACGTACTATTGCACAGGACTGGGGACGTTTTGGGCAGCCCGTAGTGGGTAATCTTTACCCGGGTGAGACAATCTATCCAAGCCATTCCGTCACTCCATAGAGCCCATGTGGAACCTATAAAATATTTGTTATTAGTATCTTAGAAAATCCGCACATCCGGCATCCCTCCTGCAAGGGGAGTGTCATCCGAAGGGCATTCGCCCAACAAAATCAACGCACGCAAAACTCATCATGAATATCATTCGCTATCGTTATCCTGCCTATCGCAGTCTGCCTCCCGTTTCGGCGGCGTTTTCACGCTCTCCTTGGGGAGGGCTTGAGTCCGAGATCGACCGTCTCTTTGCCGCTTCAGTCGCTGATTATGCCGAAGCGCTTCCGAGCTTCCCAGTGGATCTTTACGAGGATCCGAATCACGCCTATGTCCGGGCCGAATTGCCGGGCGTCAACCGCGACGATATCCAGGTCGAGATGACCGATGGCGTCCTGACCATTACTGCGGCGAGCAAAACGCCACCGACTCCTGCGACGGGCTCAGGGCAAGTTGAAGGTCAGGTCGAGCAATCGACGTCGGTCACCCGCTCACTGACCATCCCCACCGAGATTTCGGCGGACCAGGTCACCGCCGCTTACGAGAACGGCATCCTCACCGTGACGCTCCCGAAGCGCGAAGAGGCCAAGCCGAAGAAGATCACCGTCGCGGTCAAATAACCGCGGCACTCAACCCACACTCAAAAATCACCATCACCATGTCCCTATTCTCTAATCCAATTCCCTCCCTCACGCCCGAGGCGGCCGCATCCTGCGCCGGCGGCGCGGCGTGCACCACAGCCACGACCGCCATCAAGCCCACCTATGACGTGAAGGAAACCTCTGAGGCTTACCGCCTCGTGGTCCAGTTGCCCGGCGTCGCGAAAGATGGCCTCGAGCTGACGGCCGAGAGTAACGAGCTTCGCATTACCGGCCGCCGCGGCTGGACCCAGCCGGCAGGCTGGACGCCGCTGCACCGCGAGACGCACCCCGCCAACTACGAGCTGGTACTCACGCATGACAACGCAATCGACGCCGACAAAATCGTCGCGGAGCTAATCGACGGCGTATTGCGCGTCACGCTGCCGAAGCCCGAGGCCGTGAAGCCCCGTAAGATCGCGGTGGCGTAACGTCGTCTGCGAGCGAAGAGCCGAAAGCATTAGCCCTCTAATCCAGGCCAGACGCCGCAAGGTGTCTGGCCTGGATTTTTGATTGGGTCCACCTGGGATAGAAAAGTGGCAATTTCCCAAGCCTGGGATGAAGGAGCCTCGCCGCATGTCGGACCGCGCACGCCAGCCTTCGCCTTTCGCATGGGCCGAGAGCAACTCCACGCGGCAAGAGACAAGGGGCCACGAAAACGAGCAACCGGTGATGACGGCAGCGGGAAACCGCCGTCGCTATACCTCTGCGCCGCTCGTTTTTTGCTTTTGCGGTGGGTCTCGAGATGTGGGAGCATCCTGCCGCCATGTTTCCCCTCCTGATGATTGTCTTTTTTCTGGGTTTGATGGGCGTGGCCATTTTCGCGGGCGTCCGACAAAGCAAACGGGCGACGGAGAATCTCCAACAACTGGCCGGAACGCTCGGACTGCAGTTTAACGCCTTACCGCGGACGTTCGGGGTTTTTAATCCCGGAACGAAGGCGACGGGCGAGCTGCGGGGCCGGCCTGTGGAGGTTTATTCTTTTGCCACAGGTTCGGGTAAATCGCGGGTGCAGTGGTGCGCCGTGGGGGTGCCCGCTCCGGCGAGCGGCGCCCTGACCTTTCACCTGCAGCGGCAGGGGTTTGGCACAAGGTTTATGGAGGTGTTTGGCGCCAAGGAAATTCAGGTGGGCGACCCGAAATTTGACCGCGACTGGTTCATCCAGACCAGCCAACCGGAGTATTTTGCCGCCGCGCTTCTGCCCGAGGTGCGCGAAAAAATCAGTGAGTTGGTGCGGGAACTCGGCGGACACGCTCGCGGCATGGAATTCAAATTGGATCAGGGCATGGTGCGATATGCGGAGATGGGTGGTTTCTCCAGCAATGACGTGTGCAAACGCTGCGCGCAGGCGGCGGAAATCGTCTGCGACCTGGCCGACGTGGCCGAGGCCTGCGCGGGGACGAAGGCTGGCGCATGAAAGTTGGGGTGACCTCCCGCTTTTCCCCGGACCCGGTGCTGCTTTACGATGGCGAGTGCGGGCTGTGCAACCGGGTCGTGCGCCTGCTGCTGCGATTGGATTCGGCGGAGCGGATTCGCTTTGCGCCGCTGCAGGGCCCCGCGGCCCAGGCTTACCTGCGCGCGCAGGGTTTGCCGGTGGAGGATTTCGACAGTTTGGTCTTCGTCCCCGATTGGGACCGGCGGACGCCGCAGGATTATTTGCTGCGCACGGATGGCGTGATCGCCGCGCTGCGCGGCAGCGGCGCGGTCGGTGCCGAGCTGGCCGCGGTGCTTGCGGTATTTCCGACGGCGGCGCGCGATGCGGGCTACCGGCTCGTGGCGCGCTGGCGCTATCGGATTTTCGGAGGGTGGAAACCGCAGCCCCTGGCCCGGCCGGAATGGGCAGAGCGTTTCATCGCTTAGGAAAATTCTGCGACGACTGCGCGGGTGCCGGCCACGGCGGGAGTCCCTTCAATTAACCTTCTCGGCGCCGGGTGCCTTGATGAGCAAGGAAAACAGGATGGAGAGCCCCAGCACCCCGCCGATGACGCCGAGCGAAACTCCGGTGGCGATGTCGACCCAGTAGTGGATGAGCATCTTCACGCCGATAAAAACGAGGATGACCGCGAGTCCGATCTTGAGATAGCGGAAAAGCTGCATGATCCCGTTGAGTGCGAAGTAGAGTGAGCGCAGGCCGAGGATGGCGAAGATGTTCGAGGTGAGTGCGACGAAGCTGTCCTTCGTGATGGCGAGCACCGCGGGCAGGGAATCAAGCGCGAACACGAGGTCGGTCGTCTCAATGACGAGCAGCACCATGAACAGTCGCGTGGCCACGCGGCGGCCGCCTTCCGTGACAAAAAATGTGCCGGTGTCGGCCTGTTCCGAAACGGGAAAAAACCGGCGGAATGTCCGCACGGCCAGGTTTTGATCGGGATGGATCTCCTCATTGTCCTTGGGGAT
>JBDTJA010000310.1:0-13634 GCA_039936075.1 Opitutaceae bacterium
AACTGGCTATCGGTGTGAACGAGAAACGAAGAAACCGGGGTGATGAGGTTTTTGAGATCATGAGCCAAACCCCGCGACATCATGGCAAGATGCTCCATCTTGGCCTGCATCGCCGCCTGCATCGTCAACCGCGAACGAGTCAGAATGCTATCCATCAGCTCCGCGATACTCTGAAGCCGTTCAACCTCCGGATAAGTGAAAGGCCACTTGTTACCTTTGGTTCCCAACGTCAAAAGAAACACGGGCGAAGAACTCGCGCGCGGCACAGCGATCATCAAACCGATTGCATGTCGAAACACGAACTCTCGAAGGTCGAGCAATCCAGGAGACGAGCGCCGTCGCAGAAGACTCTCCGGGGTTACCCATCCGCTATCGACGAGGGCAGCGCAAGCAGGTCGAACTTTAACAAACTCTACACCATTAGCCGTAAACATCGCTCCCTGATCAACGAAAATGGAGGCAAAACTCGCACAAAATCGGTCTCTCAAAAGCGACTCATACCGGGCAACAAGTTTTTCGGGATGCGGCTCCGTCCGCGCAAATCCAATAATCTCACGTCGGATAAGGTCCAACTCCCTCTCCCCACCCAGACCAAGCCAAATCCGCGTTTGCCGATCCATCCAAAAAGCCAGCGAGGTAAAAATCGCAACGCTCATCAACAGTGCCATCGACTGCGGCAGCCTTGCTCCCATCAAAGACCACGCTACATAGCTACCCAAAGCTATAATTGTAACAATGCCGGCGCGATGCGCCAATGACAGAAATACCTGCCTGACATCAAATATTCGATAATATGTTATCGCCCACGCCGACAACGCATAAACAACAATAATAATAAGATGTCCGAAGCGTCTTATTACCGGAACATCAATAAGGTGACCAAGCAAAGCCAAGCCTAATGCCGAAATAGCGCCAATCGCACAATTTAGGACAAGAAATTGTGTTTCTATGCGACGAATGCCCTTCTGGCGCCTCATCTCACCCCAAGACCGGACAATCAGCATACCGCAAATGCCGATCATTATAATACTCGTAACCATATATCCCAGGCCTCGTTTCTCATTGCTTGGAGTCGAGTCTGATGGTATATACCAATCAGTAAAGCATAGCGCCGCCAATATAAAACTAATTATAAACAGCGGCATCGACTGCATTATAGACTGTTTCTTATGTGCTTCATCGGTAACCATTGATTCCTTCTGCATCCAAATTAGCCATGGAATAAACATCAAAACTGCAGAACTACCACGGACCATAGGGAGCGGATCAGCGAGTTGGCCTTCCGCCAACAGAGTGGCGTCCCGCAAAGCACATAGAATAAGTACTGCGTGGATCGCTACGAGCAACGCAGCTATCGCGAATACCTGGTTTGCAAACCTCTCCGGGTTTGCCCAAAGTACTGCTGCACCCATACAAAACGCCATTATCGCTGAAAATAAAACTATGGCCGTCATATTAAATGCATGGGAAAATCTTTTTAATGCTTTCGATCGTGGGTGACGCGCTCTCAGCTTTCGTGACATAAGCTGTCACAAAAGACAGAGATGTTCGGTGTAATTTAACCGTTAAGTATCAACCCGAGCCTTCGAGTACTTAGAAATGAGCCTGATTACTTTATTTGGGATGGTCCATTCTGGTATCAACTCGTTGATCAACCCCTTTAATCCTTCCAATGCGAACCATGACGCTCGACGAATCTCCTCGCAATCTAAACGGGCGCTTACCTGCACCCACGAAAGCTGAGGATATGAGAGGAACGTTTCAACGCGGCGAGCTATACCAAAAGATAATAGCGGTTGATCACGACGCAGGCGTAGTTCCCGCAAGAGCCTAAAATTCGTTTCTGCCAATGTTTTGTGCAAAATGTGCTGAGCCGCGGCAATCTCTCCGCGTTCTAATTTCTGCATGATCCATAGTAGATCACACAGGAATACCTCGGCCAAATTTAAAATCTCAGTGTCGGACAGCCTAACACCTGGCATCTTGTTCATTGCTAGCGAATAAAAAGCACCCCACTTGCGTTCACCCTTCAGGAAGATATAGCCTGAGCGAATACATGTGTGGATTTCGTTTAGTGCGATTCGTAATGAAGGAATTCGCTTATGTAGACCCAACAAAGAAGCCAGCCGGGCCAGATTTAGCCGCGAAGCTGGAACTAGCACCATGTCGATTTGGCCACAGTCAAACAGAACGGTGACTTTGCGCATCCCCGCGGTTGCGGGCCTTATGATTTTAAGACAAAAAGTTTCTGAGTGAATAACCTGAGACCAATCTATTTCTTCAATTGCTTTGGGCGACGTCGTAATAACATGCAAATCGATGTCGGACCATTGATCTGCAAAGTCATTCAAACCCACTTTTCCAGCGGATGAGCCAAAAAGTATTGCAGCTTTCACCTTCGGTTCCTTCCGAATCCATATGGTGAGCTCGGATAGCAGATTGTTTGAATCCCCGGTCATCGGAATCGCGACAAATTCACGGCGCCCTTACCGAGATCAGGATCTCTGTGCCTTCCATTCCCGGGCCGGCGTGAATTTCACCGTGGTGGAGCCGCAGGATTTCCTTTGCGAGAAACACTCCCAGTCGGCCTTGATTAGGTACCGCGTCTTCGACCGGCTCGGGCAGGATGCCTTCCAGCTCAAGGTGTTTGCCCTTGATCGAAAAGAGCGCCGTCAGCTCAGCACCTGAGCCCGTCGAGCGCACCTGCAGCGCGAGCTGGTTGGTGCCCTGCTCACCGCGGTTTTCCGCCACACTTTGGATGAGCGCGCTCAAACCGAAATCGAGCAGCTTGCGGTTCACCATCAATACGACCGGATCGGGCCCCACTTCCACGCGGATATTCAGGGTCTTGCCAATCGATGCCGCCAACTCGCGAATGTCCGTCGCCGTGGCATCGGACTCGTGCAGGCCATGCATCAGCCCGATGTGGTCGTTGAGGACTTCCAGCTTCGCAACGTCACTCTTGACCGTCTCCATCAACCCAGCCG
Organism: Opitutaceae bacterium; assembly: GCA_039936075.1. Lineage (GTDB taxonomy): Bacteria > Verrucomicrobiota > Verrucomicrobiia > Opitutales > Opitutaceae > Opi-474. The sequence goes on from JBDTJA010000310.1 coordinate 2,988, forward strand.
ACAAAGGCTGGTTAGGCGTGCTTTGCCGAAAGGTCGCGAGGGACACGAGCGCGTTGCCAAATTCATGGCTGAGCGTCAGCGACAATTCACGCAGCAGATTGCGCCGACTGGTCCGCTGGCGACCGGCTGCGTCATGGACTTCGCCACTCGCCTCTTCCCAATACGCCCAGACCCCACCTGTCTCTGCCACCATGCCCGCGCTGGCGCGGAACGGTTGCTCCGAAGTCGGCGCCACACGGGCAATCTCACGCGAGCGGCGGGCCTGGCCAATCAAGTCACGCACCACCAGCGGGACGTGGCGCGGCACGCTCTCCTCCGGCGAGAGCACGAGCGTGCTGGGCAGATACTTCATGCCGACGCGGGTTTGCTCCGCGAGCTGATGCAGCCGGCCCAGCTGGGCGGACTTGGCGAGAAAATGACGAAGCAGGCGTGCAAAAAACACCGCCCGCGTCCGATCCATCTCGTCGTATGGCTCTCCATCATCGCGGATTCCCAACGCGATCAGGCCGAGCAACCGGCCATTGTCGTGGATCGGCACCAGCAGCCGCGCACCCCACATCGCGAGGCGGTTGCGCACGGAGAGTTCGGCTACTGGGTCAGCCGGTCCGTCCCAGTTCGCCCCGTCAATCACCGCGGGGTGATTCTCGAGCAGAGTCACGATCGGATCGTCCACGCCAAAAAAGGAGGTGCCACGATCAGCCCGAAACCCATCGGCTTCCCGGAGGAAAAAGACCGCGTGCGAAGCGTGCAGTAACTGGCGGGAAGCCCGGCGAAATTCGCCAATCAACCGGTCCCGCGTATCGAGATTTTCAACGGCGCCTTCGAGGAAGTCCCAAAGCTCGGCCGGATCCCCCGGCGGACCAGCCGACCGGGAGAGTGCGCGGGACGGTTCCGTCCGACGGGCCTTGTCGCTCAACAGCGCGACCATGGACTGCTTTTCGGCCACCTCCTCCACCAAGGGGAGGAACTCGCGCAGCCGAGTGGTACTTTCGTCGTAGGAAAGGTAAACCCGCGCACGGCCCGCCATGCGAGCTTGCTCAAAGGGAATGCTCCGCGGCTCGCCGACATAGATTGTCGGGCACTTGGACAAGGCCAACGGCAGCGAGGCTTCTGAAGCCGCGTCCAGTACGACAACGGCCGCAAACCCCGGCGACGAGGCCGAGGAAAAAGTCAGCGGTGTCAGCCGCAAGGGGGAGCGGCCAGGCGGCAGTTGCCGTTCCCAAGCATCGGCAAGGGCGGAATCGGCAGTCGCAAGGATGACTAGGCTTGGCATGGGAAGACGATACGGAAGGTGGCGCCGCGGCCGGGTTCGTTCGCATCAACTGTGATGGTCGCGTCGAGCCCGGTGAGAATGTCGCTGCAGACAGCGAGTCCAAGCCCAAAGCCCGACGACTTGGTGGATTGAAACGGTTGGAAAAGCCGGGGGCGAATCTCCGGAGAAATGCCGGGGCCACTGTCCTCAACTACGACCTCCACGCGATTTTTCAGATTGTGCGTGGAGAGTTTCACCCAACGTTCGCCCGGACGGGCTTCCAAGGCCTGAATGGCATTAAAGCAAAGATTGATCAGCACCTGTTTGGCTGCGGAAGCGTCGGTGTAAATTTGATCCGGCGAGGCCTGAAAGTCCGTGAGAAACTGAATGTGCTTATCGGCGGCCTTGGCCGCCACCAGTTCCAGCGTGCTGTGCAGGATCGCGTTCAAGTCAATGACCTGAGCCGAGTAAACCCGCGGTGAAGCCAGATCGAGCAACTGCTCGGTCAGCCGGTCAATGCGCATGACCTCATCGCCGATGAGGTGGAAGAATTTCTCCCGGAACACGGGGTCCTGATAATGTTGAGGCAGCAATTGAACGAAGGCCTTGATGGACACCAAAGGATTGCGAATCTCATGCGCGAGACTCGCGCCGAGCAGACCGACCGTCGCGAGCTGCTCGGCGCGCTGCGCCTTGACCGAAAAATGCGTCCGCTCAATCGCATTTTCGATGATCGAGGCTAGTTCCTGCAACTGGGTCACCTGGGGGTAGGTAATAGGGCGCCGGGATGCTGCCACCCCGACGCCAATGAGCGCGGTCAATGAAGGACCTGCAATGAAGACCATGACGCCTAATCCATTATCCGTGAGAAACTGCTGCAACGCCGCTCGATCGGGAGTGGAACGCTCGCGAGTGAGGCGCTCAGGCGTGATCCAGCGCAGTTGCTGCATCGCCCTGACGACTGTGCCGTCATCAGGCAGCTCAATCCCGCCACCGGTTAGCATTCCTTTGCCGCCCGAAACGACCAGAGCATGCTCGCTGTGACCCCAACCTTTGAGCACCTCGACAAAGGCCAACTCGAGTTTGTCTCCGTGAGTCTCACGCTGGGCCGCGGCAAAAGCGGCCTGGCGGGCCGCGGTCGCCTGAGGATAAAAATGAAACCAGCGATCGAGCCAGCCATTGAGGGTTACCGCCAACCATAAGGCCAGAGCGGTCGTCGCGAGGAATCCAAATGGCTCTGGCAAAACAGTTCTTAAGCCCCAGTCCAAAAAATAGGCGACGGCGGCAATCGCAATAACAAGAATCAATTTCTGTGCGCCAAACAGCAGAATTTGACGCGCATCGAGAATGCGGTGAGTCGTAATCGCATAGGCCGTTCCCGCATAAAACAAGAGAACGATCCAAGGTTGGATTCGAATAAATATAGGATCCCTCGTTACATCCGTTAAGGCCATTAACACTAAAACTGTGACCGCGATTGTGCAGCCCCCAATAAGCCAAACTTGGAGCTCCAAACGCCTTACGCCGGCCAGATTTCTAAAGCTTCTGTAAGCGTCGCGAAAGAGGTAACCATAGGCCCCAATACTTAGCCCAACATATCCATAGTAGCCCCATCCACGTAGACGGTGATCCGCAGTGGAGTGAGATGGTATAAAATACTCCGTAAAAGGGATAATCAGCAAGAAACCTGAAACCAGCAACCAGCCCCAATTTCCCCGGGCCCATCCCAACAATGTGCCCATGCGCCGATCGACGATGTTCTGCTGGATTATCCAGATGTGCATCGGCAAACACCCGCCGATCGCACAGGACCATTTCAGCCAGAAAAGACCACCCGTCGACGTGAGCGCCAAATGAAGGATGATCAGCCAGATCGCCACGTGAAGCGAGCCGGTGAAGAACGCCCGGTTCATTGCCCGCTGGGGGTTGGCCCAAAAGGCCACAAAGCCGACATACGCGACGGCAATCGCTGCTAGCACCGTCGGATTGGTGATTACTGATTCAGGACCAGACATGCGTTTGCCCCCGAGAGCCCGTGGGCGTTAATCAGTGCATTGCGGTGCTCGATAAAGCGTGGCTGGCCGCTGAGATTAAGCGGGCAGGACGGGTCGGAGTGCTGCCAGTTTACCGTTGGTGGAATCGCCGAGTGCTTTATACCGAGCGCGGCACAGCCCACCTGAATGGCACCGGCGGCGCCCAACGGATTGCCAATCGCGCCCTTGATCGAGGCTGCGGGGATGTGCGCCAGCTCCTTGCCAAAAAAGTCTTTCAACACGTGCGCCTCGGCAGCGTCCAGCATCTTGTGGCCCGGGCCCCAGGCACTGATGCACTCGATGTCTTTCGGACGCAGCCCGGTGTTGGCCAGGGTCAGGCGCAGCGCCTGCGCCAGGCCGGCACAGGGTTCACCGACCGGGTCCGACGCGTAACTGTAGCCCCCGACATAAGCATAACCGGGTCGCGGGCTGGTTTCGGGTTCCAGGATCATGACGCAGGAGCCCTCTCCGATTACGCCGGTGGTCCGCCACAAATCAAACGGGCGGCATTGCCGTTCAGCCATCTCGGGATTGCCCGGCGCCAAGCCCGCCAGCTTCAGCTCCAGCATCGGGTGAAAATAAAGCGGCGCCTCCGCCCCACCACAAACTGCAATTTCCCCCTCACCGTTTGCGATCATCTCCGCCGCACGCCCAATGGCATCGAGGCCTGAGCAGCAGGCGCTTTGCAATGACATTGTGCGAGTCGTGCCACCGATGGCCTCGCCCACTGTGGCTCCGATCGCACTGACCAGCGCGGTACTGACCGCCGTGGGCAGCGCATTGAGCGGTCCTTTGCGAACAATGATGTCCACGCCCTTGTTGATTACGCCGAAGTCCATCAGGGTCGCCCCGATCATCACGATCGCGCCCTGGTCGCGAAAATCACTCAGCTCGAATCCCGCGTCTTTCGCCGCCAGCGCTGCCGCGGCGAGCGCAAACTGGGTATGCCGCGGCATCCGCTTGGAGTCGGTGTAATAGTATCGGTCGAGCCGGAAATCTGGTACTTCCGCTGACACAAACGCCCCCGCACCCTCCGGATATTTGGTCGCGACGGTTACGCGGCTGATTGGCTCGAGGATACCCTGCCAAAATTTGTCCTTCCCAATTCCCGCCGGCGTCACGAATCCGAGGCCGGTGATTTTAACGCGTCGGCGTTTCATGGCGCGGTCAGGTGGCCGCGGGAAATACCATTCGCATCATCGAGCCCTGGCCGGCTGTCGAGTCCAACACCATCGTCGCGCCATGCGTGCCCAGCAGATGCCGGCAGATGCTGAGGCCCAGCCCCGTGCCGTTCTCCTTGCTTGTGAACCCGCCCTTCAACGCCCGCTTCATGCGCTCGGCGTCCATGCCGGAGCCATTGTCCCGCACGGTCATTTCGATCTGGTCGCCCGCCCGCGCCATCTCCACCGTCAGCTGGGTGGCCCCGGCCTCGAGCGAATTTTTGAAGACATTCTGGAACACTCGCATCAGCTCGAATTTCGAGCCGCGGATCGGTGCCGTCTCGAGGCCCGTGAAGTTGATCGCCACCGACCCAAAAAAGACCACCTGCTGCACCTCGCGGGACAGTTTCACCAGGTCAAGCGGCGCGAACTCCGCCGCCTGCTTCGACGCAAGGCGCCAGTTTTCCGAAAGATGATGACAATACTCGGCTGCCTTCTCGACGAGATTGGCGTACTCCTGCAACCGACGGCCGCGCTCGGCGTCCACCATCGCCACCGCGCGGGCCTCTTCAACCAGCAACGTGGCGTAACCGATCACGACGGTCAGGGGGTTGTTGAGATCGTGCACCAGCTCGACCGACGCGCGCGCCTGCCAGACCTGGGGCTCCTTCTGCTCGATCTCCCGCTTGAGCGCGGAATTCATCTCGATCGCATCTGAATTGATCTTGGCTTGGCGGCGGCGGACCAGCGTCGCGGCGGCCTGTTTGCGCGCGGCGGCCCGCAGCTCGGCGATATCCGGCGGCTTGCGGAGGTACTGGTTCGCGCCGCTCACCATTGCCTGCTGGGCCGTGTGGAGCGTCCCATAACCCGTGAGCATGATCACGGAAACATGCGGGTCGATTTTGCGCAGCTCCTCGAGCGCGGTAATGCCGTCCATTTCGGGCATCCGGATGTCCATCACCACCAGAGAAAAAGGCTTCGTCCGGATCTTGTTCAGCGCGTCCATCGCGCGATCCGAGGTTTCGACATTAAATTCCGACGCCAAGGCAAACGCGATCGACTCGCGCGGTCCGTACTCATCATCCACCACCAGAATCGGCAGTTTTTCGGCCACTGCTGGCTTGGCGGGGGTGGGTTCCGTTACCATGAAATGGAGCCCGGCGTGTCGTCCGCCGATTTCGGGGGCAAATAACTCACGGAGAGCATGACACGGGTTTGCCGAACCGCCCATGCCCTGTCAAGAAACGCATCGAGGATTGATTTGCGTCAAGCCCCGCCAAATCATCGTTCGGTGTTCTCTTTTCTCAGCGCTTTGCTGGCGGCAATTTTCGCGGGCCTTTTAACCTGGTGGATCACGACCCTGATTTTGCGCGGGCGCCACGCAGGGGAAGCCGAGCGTTTACGCAGTCGCGAGGTGGAAAATTCTCGTCTCACTTCCGAACTGCAGATGTTGCGGACCGAGAACACCCGCCTCGCGGGCCTCACGGCCCAACTCCAGACCCAGTTGACCGCCGAGCGGGACACCCAAGTCCGGCTCGCCAACGAATTCAAGGCCCTCTCGGCCGACGCGCTGAAGTCAAATAACGAGGAATTTCTCCAGCTCGCTCGGGCGACACTGGAGAAATATCAAGAGGGTGCCAAAGGTGACTTGGAAAAACGCCAGCTCGCGATCGATGCACTGATCAAGCCGCTGAAGGAATCACTCACCCAGGTGGACACGAAAATCGCCGCGATCGAAAACGCCCGCAAAGAAGCCTACGGCTCGCTCACTGAGCAGCTCAAAGGCCTCGCACTCGCCCAGACTTCCTTGCAGTCCGAGACCACCAAGCTCTCTCGGTCCCTTCGCTCCACCAGTACTGCCGGTCGCTGGGGTGAAATCCAACTCCAGCGCGTCGTCGAACTCGCCGGCATGGTCGAGAACGTTGACTTCATCCAGCAGGAAGCCACCGGCGATGTGCGCCCCGACATGATCATCAAGCTTCCCGGCGGAAAATCCATCGCCGTCGACGCTAAGGCCCCGATGCAAGCCTATCTCGAGGCGCTCGAGGCCACCGACGAAACCGTCCGCAAGGCCAAATTTCTCGAACACGCACGCACCGTCCGTGGTCACATCGATGCCCTCGGCAACAAGTCCTATTGGAAAAACATCCAGCCCTCGCCCGAGTTCGTCGTGCTCTTCATTCCGGGCGAGGCGTTCTACAGCGCGGCGCTGCGCTACGAGCCGGATCTGTTCGAACGCGGCACCAATGTCGGCGTCATCCTCGCCTCCCCCGCCACGCTCATCGCCCTCCTCAAGGCCGCCGCGTACGGCTGGAAGCAGGAAGCCCTCTCCAAAAATGCCGACGAGATCCGCCGGCTCGGGGTTGAGCTTCACGAGCGCGTCGGCGCCGTCGCGCGCAATCTCGACGAGCTCGGCCAGCGCCTGCAGCAGGCCGTCGGCGCCTACAACAGCACCGCTTTTCAGACCGAAAACCAGCTCCTCGTCACGGGCCGCAAGCTCAAGAAGCTCGGCGGCGGCAGCGAGAAAGAGATCATCGAGCCGCGTCAGGTGGAAGACCAGCCACGACGCGTCAACTCACCTGAGCTGAAGGGCTGATCCCGCCATGTCCGATCACGCCGCCCTCGCAGGCATCTGGCAGATCGAATCCGCCGAACTGTCCGGCGAAAAAATGCCCGATCTCGTCACGCACAAGATCGAGCTTCATCTCACCGCCGACACGTACGCCGTCCACTTCGGTAGCGACATCGCCGATCAGGGCACCTTCGTCCTTGGCGATCACCCCTCCGCGAAGACACTCACGCTGACCGGCGTGGCCGGCACCAACGCCGGCCGCACCATTCCCGCAATCTATCGCTTCGCTGGAGAGCACCTGCATGTGTGCTACGGACTCGATGGCACCGCGCCCGGCGCGTTCGCGTCGCAGGCTGGCGCCGCGCATTTTCTCGCCATCTACCGGCGCAAGCCTCCCGCGAGCTGACCCATGCACGTCTCGGGCATCTTCATCTACCCGGTCAAATCCCTGCGCGGTTACGCGGTGACATTGGCTGGGATTGATGCGCTGGGATTTATCAGTGACCGCCGCTTTCTCGTCGTGGACGCGAATGGCCAGTTCCTCACGCAGCGCACCCTGCCTCGCATGGCTTTGATCGAGACCGCAATGACCGCGAAGGATCTCGTGCTGCGCGCCCCCCACGGCGGTTCCTGCGCGGTACCGCTGCGCGCGACCACGCCAGCGGAGATCGTTTCCGTCCGCGTGTGGAAAAGCGATGGCCTGCTCGCCGAGGATTGCGGCGTCGAGGTTGCCGTGTGGCTCTCCGATTTCCTCCGCTTTCCCTGCCGGCTCGTGCGCATCGGTGAAAAGTTCCGCCGCAACATCGTGAAGCCCGGCAAGTCGCAGCCAGGCGACGTTTTGAATTTCGCCGACGGCTATCCCTTTATGATCCTGAGCGAAGCCACGCTCGCCGACCTCAACGCCCGACTCGACGAGCCGCTGCCGGTGGACCGCTTCCGCCCCAGCTTCCTAGTGACCGGCTGCGATGCCTTCGCGGAGGACACCTGGAAGCGCTTCCGCGTCGACGCGATCGATTTTCGCACCGCCGGGCCGTGCGCGCGCTGCATCATCACGACGACCAACCAGCTCACGGCCGAACGCGGCAAGGAACCGCTCCGCACGCTCGCGATGTACCGGCGCGCCATAATGGATCCCACCGACGTCAACTTCGGGCAGAATCTCATCCACGAGACCAAGTCCGGCACCATGCGCGTCGGCGCCGCGGTGGAGTTGTTGCAAGGCAGCTGATCCCACCTGCACCCCTCTCCCCTCACCCTTCCGCGTCGGGCCTTGCACTTCGCGCGGTCCATCGTGGCCTCGATCAGTTCAGATAACGCTTCCCGCTGAAACGCTGCTCCTGCGTCGGCCGGCGCACGCAGACTGGGGCTCCTCTCACCTGATCCGATTCCCGGGACGTCTGCCCCGCCTCATCGCTGATCGTCCACTCGCTTCCGGCGCCGGGCAGCGACCGCAACGCGTTAAATCCGGACCGGCTCAAACCAGAGCAGGCATGGTGGATAAAGACGAGGTATGACCGCCAACGAATCCTCCCTGTTTCGGGTTGCGCCGGCGGCATTCAAAAATGGCACGGCCACCTAAAGAGCGGTGGCCGTGCAACGTAAGCATCGGCATGTAGCCGAAGCGGAAGCGATTTTTCTTAGAACTTGTATTTGAGGAACATGCTGTAGGTCCGGGGCTCGCCAATCGCGATCGAATAACGGTTGTTACCACCGGCCGCATAGATTTCGTTTGTGACATTCTCCACATTCACGCCGACCTGCACCGACCGGATTGTGTAGTTGGCAAACAGCCCGTAAGTCGTCCAAGCCGGCAGAGCCGGCGCCGGGCGCAGATAAAGACTACCCATGTGAAACAGATCGGCCCCGATCACCAGGCCCTTCAGCGGACCCGATGTGAAGTGATACTTGGTCAGCAGGCTGTGCGTGTCCTTGAAGGAACGGTTCACGTAACTGGCGGTGGCCGAGGCGAAGACTCCGTTGCCATGGAAGAGCGTGGCAATGATTTCCCAATCTTTCACCGGTCTCAAGGAAACGTCGAACTCTGAGCGTTCGGTGTCGCAGCGGCCGACACCGGACGCCGGTTGAACAAGCCCGGGAACAGCCCATGGGGGTTATGCGGAAAGTATTTGGTGCGGGTGAGGTGGCGCAGTTCTCGCAGTACGGCTACCGGTGGCGCGCCTGACCTCGGCGCCCTCGTTTGGCCCGCGCCAGCGGAGCGCGGGCGCGAGGTTTGCGCCCGAGAAAGCCCGTTTTCTCCCGCCCCGCGCAAAGCGGTGGCTGGCGCGCGTGGGGTGGCACCTGGGCGGCGGAATCATCTGAGCTCGGGTCATCGCTGTCATCGGCAGGCCGGAGGAGCACGGGCCAATTTGCCGATGCGCTCCAGGGCGAAGGCACCGCACTGCGGGCAGCGCAGGTGCCACGGCTCGGGGGCGTCGAGCGTGGGCGACACGACGATGACAACGGCGAGGAGGGTCGCGACTTTGAGCCGTCGGGTCTTGGCGGCGGGATGCATCCAGCCGAAGTAGCGGACGCGGTGCTGGCCGGGCGGGAGGACATGCTGGAGGTAACGGCGCATGAACTCGTCCGCCGTCAGGGTGCACTCGCGGCGGGTGCCGGTCCGGGTGTCGGTGTAAGCGAAGCGCACCGCGTGATCATCGGCGTGGCGGATGCGCTCGTCGCTGATCGCGGTGCGGGTCACATAGCGGGCGAGGTAGCGCACGACTGCCGTGCCCGCCCCGGCGGGCTGGGCATGGACCCACCAGCCGGTGTGCCAGCAGGAGTCGGGCACCTGGGCGTGCAGGTCGGGAGCGGCGGCGCGGAGCGCCTCCGCCATGCCCCGGCGGAACGTGGCCGCCAGGAGCGCGACCGGCAGGAGCCAGTTGCCCTGCCGGGCCGCACGCCAGCGCTTGCCATCCAGCGACAAACCGCCGCCGGGGACGATGACGTGCACATGGGGATGACGCTGCAGTTGCCGGCCCCAGGTATGGAGCACACTGACGAAGCCCAGCTCGGCGCCGAGGTGCCGCGGGCTCGCGGCGACGGTTTGCAACGCCGCGGCACTCTGGGCAAAGAGCAGCTCATTAAGGACGGCGGGGCGGGCGACGAAGGCGAAGCGCAGTTCTGCCGGCACCGTGAAAGTGACCAGAAAATACGGCACCGGCAAAAGCCGCTGCGTCTGTTTTTGGGTCCACGCGGCGGTCCGCCCTCCGCCGCAGCGCGGGCACGCGCGGTGGTGGCAGCTATGGAAGGCAAAGTCGGTGCCCGTGCAGTCGCGGCACCGGTACACATGGCCGCCCAAGGCGGGCGTGCGGCAGCGCGTGATCGCGAGCAGGGCGCGGCGTTGCGCCGGGGTGAGCGGACGGGAACCGTCCAGCCACGCCGGGGCGTGCCGCACCAGCCAGTCGGCCAGGACAGACATCGAGGAGCGAGGAACGCTCCGAAGTTATCCGCGCGGGGGGAGGAGCCGGGCGACGGCGGTGCGGGCCCCGGCCTCGTTCACCGCAGTCAGGTGCGTGTAGATCGCCGTCGTCTCGATGGAGGCGTGGCCCAGGAACGCGGAAATCAACCGGATGCTCACGCCTTCCTCCAGGAGATGCGTCGCGTACGAATGCCGCAGCGTGTGGACGCAGG
>JBDTJA010000311.1:0-19145 GCA_039936075.1 Opitutaceae bacterium
TGGCAGGCCGAGGCGGGCTACCGCGGATTGACGGCGGCGGACCAAGTGCACCTGCGGTTGCATGTGCTGACCGCCTGCGATGACGTGGCGCTGGCCGCGGGGCAGCCGCCGCAGAACCGGCCGGGCAACCCCAAGCGAATCGACTATGCGTTGCTGCATCGGAAGGGGCCGGAGCTCACGAGCACGTTCGTGACGGTTATCGAACCTTATCGTGCGACTCCGTTCATCAAATCCGTGCAGCGGCTGCCGGCGAACGATGACCAGGTGGGACTGCGCATCGAGCTGGCGGACGGGACCGTTGACCGGGTATGGTTCAATCCTTCCGGGACGGTGGCGATGCAATCGCCGGAGGGGGATTTCCTCTCCAATGGCCTGGGGTTTGTGCGCGATGTGGCCGGCGTTCCGCAGGCAGCGGTTCTGATTGACGGGAGAAAATTGGTCCATGGGCCGGTATGCCTCTCTTCCCCGGCGGCCCTTCACGGCCAAGTGGTGGCGATGAATCAAGGTCTGGCCGGAGGTGGTTGGCTGCGGGTCAACACGCGTCTGCCCACGGATGGAAGTCTGAACGGCCGCTTGCTTATCATCGCGAATCACGGCGATCGGGACGCCGCCTATCTTATCCAAGGCATCGAATCGGACGGCGATGGGAGCAGGATCGACTGTGGCCCGATCACGTTTGTTCGCGGCTTTCTCGGCCCGCACGTTCTCGTGCGGGGGAACCTGCTGCCCTTGGATTACGATCACGGATACGAGTTTGATTTCGAGCCGGGCGACGCATTTACCATTCCTCTCGACACGGTCTGGTCCGCCGGACCGTCACGGCGGCCGTCCGGTTAAATTCAACGTCTCTTCCCATTTCGCCGACTAACGATCCCTCCGCCGCTGATCCGCGCCCTGAACTCGGGGTTGCGGATCCCGCGGCATCTCCGCGCCGGGTGTGGCACGCAGGAACACTAACTTACACGGCGACTGGCTTGATCGGTTTGTTCTTCTGGCTCCTGGGTGGCGACTTTGGTTACAACCTGAAGGACCGAGCGGTCCCCTTGACATTGCAGTTGCTGCTGCGGCAACACGGGGTCTCTGACCTGCTCACGGGGTTCCTGCTCGCGACCCTGCCGCAGCTAATCCTCGTGCTCGTCGGGCCCGTAGTGGCGTACCACAGCGACCGGCATCGCGGGCGCTGGGGGCGTCGCATCCCGTTCCTGCTGGTGCCAACGCCGATGGCGGTCATCGCGATGGTCGGGTTGGCCTATGGTCCGGCGATCGGCCGATGGCTGCACCTGGCGCTCGGGCGTTCGTCGCCGGGTGAAGACACGAGCATAATTGTGACCTTGGCCATCTTCTGGGCACTGTTCGAGCTGGCCGCGATCATCTGCAACTCGGTCCTCGTCAGCCTCATCACTGATGTTGTGCCGCGCGGAATGATTGGCCGGTTCTTCGGTCTGTTCCGCTTCGTGTCGCTCTTGGCCGGAATCCTCTTCAGCTACTTTGTGCTCGGCCATGTCGAGCGGCACTATACTGCGGTCTTCCTCGCCATCGCCGCCGTCTACGGCATCAGTTTCACGGCGATGTGCCTGAAAGTGAAGGAAGGCACCTATCCGCCCCCACCACCGCGAGCCTCCTTGCCCGGGCGTGGTCTGCGACGCCGGGTCAGGCAGATGGTCCGCGGGGTGGTGACCTACCTGCGCGAGTGTTTCGCCCAGCCGTACTACCGCTGGATTTTCGGAGCGTATGCACTCAGTGCGATGGCGGCCGTGCCGGCCAACCTGTTCACGCTATTCTTTGCCCAGTCCTTCCACATCAGCATGGCTACATACGGGAAACTGACGGCGGTGCAATTTGTGCTCTCCCTTGTGCAGGCTTATCCCATCGGCTGGCTGGCGGACCGGTTTCACCCTTTGCGCATCACGATGGTGGCGCTGGCCTTGATCGCGTTGGGCAACGGGATGGCGTTTTTGCTGGTCCGCGACGCGACCAGCTTCGAGATTGCATTTGTCCTTTGCGGAACTCTCTGGGGTTTCTGGGGCACGGCGGTCGCCGCGCTGCCTTCGGCACTTCTGGCCAGGCCGAGATTTGCGACCCTGGATAGTGCAAAAAATATCTCTGGCGCGGTCGGGCAGATGGTGATCGCGCCGGTTTGCGGCTGGTCACTGGACCTGAGCAACCACGACTACCACTACGTGTACGTGTGGGTGAGCGTGCTCGCATTTCTGTCCCTGCTCGCGACGGTGGTCGTCAATCGCTACTTTGTCCGGTACGGCGGCCAGGCGAATTACGTGGCGCCAGAGTAGGGCGTCCGCTCGCCAAAAATCCGGATCATTGGGCCGGGCGGTTCCATGTGCCGGGCAATGCAATCGTCATGCGGTCACCTGGCTCAAGGTCTAGATAGTCAAAGTGCTCGCCTTCCCGCAGCGTCGCGCCGGCGGCGACATGGATCCGGAACGGCGGTCCGGGTTCAATCCCGACGATCCGCGCGAATCCACCGTTGCGGCCGCTTAAGATTCGGCCGTCGAAGTATCCCGTCGCGTAAGGATGCTGGACACTCCGCGCGTACTCGTGGGGAGTGTCACTGACCAGCGTTTGCGGGTCGTCGTAGCGCTGAACGCGACCCTCGCCGAGGCGAAGCGTTGCCGCCTCCAGGCGGACCTGCCGGCCCTCGGCGCGTGCGACGTGGTAGCTGGTCGTGCGGCCGGCTGCGGGTGAAGCAAAGATCGCGACCAGTCCGGAAACCGCAGGGGGCACCTCAACATCCGTGTCCACGGTCGCGGTCGCGGCATCAACTCGCTGGATTCTCCCCGTGATCACACCGGGTCCGGCGACGAGTGACCGGCCGGCAACCAGTAGCCGATCGGCGCCGAGAAACTCGGCATGGGCGAGCCGGGTCCCGTCGCCCGTGAGCAACGCAAAGTCGCCGTGGAAATCGATCGGCCCATACGGGCTGCCACCGGAGTACGGGCCGAAGCAGACCAGATCAACCCCATGGTCGCGGCGGTATACAGTAACGGCGCTCGGTCCGAGCCGCTCGACCCGATCGAGACGACCGGCATCACCGTCTCCACGACCGGGGTCATACACCGCGAGGAACGTGCTCTTGAGATCCACCCCGCGGCGTCGGGCGAGCACGTAGCTGGCAGGTGGTAAATTCGGGTATAGGCCTGGCGCCCGGGCGAAAATCGGCTCGGCTGCATCGCCGACGAGATGCAGTCGGAGCGAGGTCGGATGGCCGGGGGCGCCGTCTGGGCCTGGTTCGCTGATTTGCCACGTCCCACCCCAGTCGCCACCGGGGGCCGCTCCGCGCCGAACGTCGTGAAAAAAGCCGTAGCCATTGCCTGGCGGCGGATTCCAGAACGGCTGGTTGGGGTGACCGATGATATCCCCGTCGGCGCCGATCGATTCACCCCACGCATAACCAGCCGCAAGGCTACCGTGTGTCGCGTGAAACTCCTGCACGCCGAAGGGAGTCAGGTACGTCCCAAGGCTACCAAAGCCATAGTCATGCTGGTGTCCTCCTTCGACGTGAAAGCAGTCGACCAAATATCCCGCGCCGACCAGCGCGATCGCGCGGCGATATTGGCGGATCGCATGAGTGCCATAGCTCAGCGGGCTGTCGGCCGAGGCAAACTGCACCGAAGGCAGCGAGGCAAACGCGAGGAGGCTGCCGCCGCTGCCGCGCGCATACGACTGGTTGGCTTCGTCAACCGTCACCAAGGCGTGGCTGACGGTGCTCGCGGCCCATCCGACATGAGCATGGGTGCTCCCGAGCCCGTAACCGATGTCATAGGAGAGTTCATAGCCGTTCGCGTAGTACAGCAGGCCCAGTTCGTCCGGGTTGCCGTGGTTGAGGGTGGGTCCGTAGCGGAGAAGCGCGGCCTGCGAACCTTGCCGGAGGATGACGAGTCCCTTCATGCCGGCAACCCAACTGCCCTGAACGCGGCGCGCCAGCGGGGTGGGCAGCGGAGGTGTCGTGGGCGGCATAGGGGCGGTCTGCCAGAGGAGGTGGTTCCAACTCGAGGCGGCGTAGGTGGCGCGGAGCTGGTCCACCGAACCTGATCCGGCTAGAAAGTGGAGCACGGCGGCGGTATCGGTGGCCAGGGCCGGGGTGGGCGCGTGCGCATGCAGCTGTTCGATGAATTGATAGTCGTACTTGCTGAACAGCGCAGAGGGCGGCGTAAGGTAACCTGTTTCCGGCGCACAGTCGCCGAAATTGGCGCGTCTTCCGGCCAGCTGCAACTGCAGGTCCGGGAGGATGAGGCAGGCGAGGAAGCGCTGATTGCCATAGAGGTCGAATCCATGCGGATATTCGCGGTTGCGTAAGTTTTGCAGCGGATTCGCATAGGTGAGGTACTCGCTGCTCGCGTACAGTGCATAGCCGGAGGACGACTCATAGTAGAGGCCGTCGCGATCGATGTTGTTGGCCAGCATCGCCTGGATGGAATACGGTCCCTGAACGGCGGCGTTGATGTACTCAGGCACGTCGAGCAAGCAGCCGACAGCGAGGGCGCCCCGCAGGTCGTCGGCGTGGCCGTTGTGAAGCGCGCCCGACCAACTGTTGGCGTAGCAATAGTAGGCCCCATCCAAGAGGAGGTTCTCCTCGATGTTGCGCCGCCGCGTGAACCCGGGGCGCACGGAAAGCTTTTCGGCGGCCGGACTGTGGTACAGCCAGTCGTAGTAGTCGGCGTAGGGCACCAGCGTGCGCGCAACCTGATAGAACGGACGCGCCAGCCGGCCGCTGATATGCGGGTCGGGATAATCCCAAGGCCCCGTGGTTGACTCCTTGTAGACCGAGGCCAAGGCATCCAGCAGAAGCAGAGCACGGTCCGCGTACCGTTCGTCACCCGTGAGGAGGTAGGCCTGCGCCAGCGCGGGTAGCGCGACGTTGGTCCATTGCTCGGTGACCCAGGCATTGAACTGCCCCACGAAATAGAATTTCTTCCCATCCGGCGACGTGTAGCCGTCACCTGAGTCCGGGTGAGCGGCATCGGGCAGCAGGTGACCGTTTTCGCAGCGTACCTTGCCAGGCTCGTCCCAAGAGCAATTCGGCCGGGCATTTGCGCCGATGGCGACATTGGTCTGCCCGCCGCAGATGGGGCAGCCGGTGAAGCCGATCGCGTAGCAAGCGCCGGGTCCGGGCCGGAAGCCGAGCCAGTAGGCGTCGGAGTGCTCCAACCACGGCGCGGCGGCGCGCCGGATCTCCTCAGCCGCCTGCCGGGCCCACGGGGTGGATTTCACCAAGCTCAGCGTGAGGGATAGTTGGGTTGGCGTGAGGTTCAGGCTCGGGTGCCGCTGGTTGCCGCGAACTACGATTTCAGCCTGCGGCAGCGGTCGTGGGCGAAGATCGGCAGCTGGACGGGCGAACGGGAGAACCGCGAGGATCAGGGACGCAATCAGGTAGTGGCGCATGGGAAAGGAGGAGCTCAGACACGCTTGCGTTGTCGTTCGAAAAATTTCACGGCATTGCCGGCCCCGATGGCCGCGAGTTCAGCGGCGGGAATTCGAGCGAACCGCAGCTTGGCGATCTGGGCCGCGATCGAGAGCAACGGGGTGCCGGTGCCGAGCATGATCCGGCGGGCGGGCAGCGTGGCCCGCAGCGCCCGAATCGTGTCGAGAAATTCGGCAAACGTGAGATCGGCGGAGAAATTATCGCAGGTTTGCGCCAGGCGTTCGATCTCGCCTTTGTAGAGACCGTTGCAGAGGACGTGATGGTGCGGATGGTGATTGAGGAAGGCCGCGAGGTCACCAACCGGAACTCCTTTGACCGCGAGGCCGAAATACCGGTTGCGCTCATCCTCCAAGCGGACGCTCACGGCTAGGTGCAAACCGCGCCGGGAGATTTCCGCCATGAACTCCCCCAGATCCCGGCGTCGCAATGAGTAGTTATGATAGTTGGGCATCAGGCGGACCGCAGAGATGGGCGCCGCCGCCTGGCAGGCATCGAGATGGTGGCGCCACGCCGCTAACGCGGGGTTAATCACCGGCACCGGAATCAAGACGGATACGCGACGAACCGCGGCAAATAACTCCCGGTTAGCAGGCATGGGCTCGGGCAGAAAGGCGGCGCCGAGCGGCGACACATAGGCCCGCCTCACTGCGTGCGCCGCGAGCTGGGCGGCCAGGCCGCGGCCCGAACGCGGCGGGTGCGGATAAAACGGCCACGGGCCAAGGAAAGCATGTGTGTCAATTAGCATTGGCCAGGGAGTTCAGGAGGGCAAACGGAGCAGCCGCGCGGCATTGGCGAAGAGAATGAGGTGCTTTTCAGCAGCTGTGAGGCGGGCGCCCCGGATCCGTTCAATCGAAACTGCGACAGCCCGGCCTGGGAGATCGGATCCGTGCAGGACGCGTTCGACGCCCAACTGTTCCACCGCGTACTCGACCAGTCCGTCGACGGGGGGGCCGCCGGAAGTGTCGATGTAGACGTTTGGAAGATCTTTGATTTCGAGGACTCCGCGAGTCTCACATCCCGTCAGGTGCGCCATGATGATGGTGACGTCAGGATTACGCCGCGCGAGGGTGGCCGTGTCGATCGGATCGGTGTGGAAACTGCGTTGCCGGATGTGCGTCATGCTCCACGTGTGCTGGAGGACGGGAAGGTTCCACCGCCGGGCGGCGGCCATCACGGGTTTCATGCACGCATCGCTGGCATTGTTGCAGATCTCAAGTTTGATCCCCACGAAACGATGTTGGGTGAGACAGCGCTCGAGCTCCCGATTTACAGCCCGTTCGCCCAAGGTGGGGTTGAGGAAGCAAAGGGTTGAAAAATATCCCGGGCAAAACTGCTGCACCTTGGCGCTGTCGCTGTTGATCGCGGTAATCTGCGCCTCCGTCGGGAAACGCCCGTGCCGCAGGACATCGCCAAGCGAGAGCATATGCTCGACGCCCAAAGACCGCCCGTGGCTCACGAGGGCTTCCACCTCGGTCCGGGAAGTTCCTTTCCCGCCGGATACAGGATGGGTGTGGGCATCAATGATTCGCATGAGGATGGAGCCGGTGCTGATTCATCTAATCAAGGCGCGGGAAATTCGGAGGGCGGTGGGAGGGCCCGGAGCAGGTCGGCCGCCGACTCAGCCAAGATTTCCAAGGCGCCGGCTTGAAAGCGGTAGCCCCCGTAAAAGAAATGGGCGTCGTCAACCTCGTAACCACCCTCGGCGTAAGCCTCGCGAGTGCAGAGATAGCCCAAGTTTCCGTTGGCATACGCGACGATGCAGACCCGTCGGCCCGTCGTGCCACGAATCCATTCGGTAAAGCGTGAAAAGACCTCGGCATTGATGCCCAGAAAAACCAAGCCTCCCAGGTCGATGGCGAAGAGTTCCACTTCCCGCTGGTGCGGGACGGGGCCATTCTTCCAGTCAGCGAGGAGTGCGTCTCGCCACCGCTCGATCACTCCGCGGTATTTGATTCTCCAAGCCGTGCTGCTCGGTCCACGTGCGATTGCGGCGTTGGCATAGGCGGCAAGTTCAGCAGGAGCGACCACCTCGAGCGGCAGGAGGCAGGAGCGTGCAACGGTGGAGAAGGTTGCCTGCTTCTGGGCCTTTGCCGCCAAGAGACGGGGGGTAATCGCGGCCGCAATCTGGCAGCCCCAGCTGACGACTTGGTGAAGAGGGACATCCGTCGCGGGGGGATTTAAATTCCCGCATGCGCCATTAGTCGCGAATACCATGGGATGGCCGGGCAGTTGGTTCGCGAGGGCATCGGCCGCACGACCCATTATATCGGAGCTGACGGCGCGGTTGACGGATCCCAGAGCGACCGGGTGGATGGCGTAATTCAGGATGACCGCCGCAAATGTCCCGTCGGACCGGCGAAAACCCGCTCCCACGACACATGGGTCGGTATGACTGCTCGGCTGTTTACGCCGGTCCACCGCCAGCTCCAATTGACCGTGCGCGGTGACCAAATCGCACTCTTCCATCCGGGCCAGCGCGTCGCGCGCGACTACGTGCAGCTTATCCAGCAGGAATTCAATATAGTCCGGATCGAATCGGCCGGCTTCGTCAAGCTGAAGTGTTCCGGGCCCAGAATGAGTGTGGGTGGCAGACAGCATCAGCTCGGCGGGTTCGAGGCCGAATTCGGTGAAGGCCCACCGACGGAAAGCGGCGATGATCGAGGGATCAAAGCCGATGAGGTCGCAATGAATCCACAGCAGGCGGCGCGAGCCGTCCGTCAAGTACAGCGCCTTGGCCTGCAGGGGGTCGAGCACACCGACCCCCGGTTGAACGCGCGAGGCAAAGCCACAAAGTTCACCCCCCACCCGCGGGGTGATGTCAACGTGGGCAAGGCCGATTCTCATGGTCGCGCGGAGATGAATTAGAGGGAACCGTCCAGCCTCAACCTTGGGTGCGCTGGAGCAGTCTGATCATCCGATCGGTGCGACCAGATCGATGCACCGTTGCCAGAATTTGGTGTATTCAGGCCAATGCACAAAATTACATCCCCAATGCGGCGCGGGATCCGAGGTGAACGCGAGCACTTTGCCTGCGCCCACCTTGCGCAAGGCCAGCAAAGGCGCGCCTTCGGGGCCGATCTCCATCAAGACTTCACCCTCAGGAATGCGCTCGGTGAGGTTGTAGCCAAGAATCGGGGGACAATCGGCAAATGAAATTCCGGCGAGCTTGGCCTTTCCTGCCGCGGTCACGGTGGGTTTAAACCCTTCGGTGCTTTCCACCAGATCTTCGAACGCCAGGCACTTGACGGGTAAAATCTCTCGCAAAAGGGTTCGGCCCCAGCCGCCTTTCCCCATTTCGCCCGTGAAGGAGTACCAGCCTCCGACGAAGACCAGACCCTTGCCGGACTTGCGTGCCGCATCAGCCGTTAGCCGCACCCGGTCTGGAAACGTCAGCGGCTTTTGGCCAAACTGCAGGCTGTCGAAGAAAGCCGGCGCGAGCTGGAATATCTTGGCCTCAACGTCACTGAAGATAAGGACATCGTTTTCCGCGATAATCCTTTCGTATTCACCGGGCGGGAGCTTGTAGAAATCCCATGAGGGCACACTTTGCACTGTATTCCCGCCGCCTTGTTCCAAGGCGTTTTTCAGCCATATGCCGTAGTTGAAGGTCTCGAGCCCCTTCACCGAATTTTGAAAGGGCGACTCGGCAAATTGAGGCCCCATCTGCACCGCCCAATCGCCAACGTAGTAAATGGTAGCCATAATAAATCCGGGAGTTTGGATTTTCTACTGAATCTCGGTTAGCAAAACTCCGGACAAATCTTGCGTAGGTCAAATTAGAAGCTAAAAAGACAACGATAACCCCGCAGTTATTTGCTTCACAGTAATAAATTACATTCGGCTAAGCTTTCCCAGCCATTACTCTAAAAATTAATTGCCATGGCAAAGAATAAGCCGGCAGAGCAACCGACGATGCCCTTGTGGGGAACTCTGACCCCCTCACAGAAAAAAGTACTACTCAGCGTGCGGGAGTCCGGCGGTTCCACCCGCGAGCAGCTCGGCACCCGCCTCAACTGGCCCGCATCTTCAGTCAGCCGCGAGGTGAGTCCCTTGTTACTGGCGAAGGTCCTGTTCTCTGATCCCCCGGGTACGCGGCGGCGGAACGCGGTGTTGACGGTGTCCTCGGGGCTGGCTTACGCGATCGGAATAGAAATCGGGTTCGACCAGGTGAGTGCGGTGATCGTTGACTTCAATGGTCAGCCCGTCGGACGGACCAGGAACTACCGCCCCGTCCGCCGCGATGGGCCAGCGTTCCTGGAATGCGTTGAAAAGGTGGTGCGGGAACTGATGGCCCAACCTTACGCTCCGCGCGTGCTGGGCATCGGCGTGGGTTTTGCGGATCGGGGGCTTTGGAATCCGGCTCAGGCCTTCGCGCAGGAACGCACGGCGGCGAAGGCCGACCCACTCATCCAATCGCTAAGTGAGACATTCCAGCTGCCGGTCATGTGCCGGTGCGATGCCGCATGCGGTGCATTGGGCGAACGCCGAAGCGGTCGGCTGCGCAATGTCGAAAATGGGCTTTTTTTGCTTTATTCGGAAGGCATCGGCCTTGGGATTATTGCCGCTGGGCACGTCGTCTTCGGCGACGCCAATGACGCAGGTGAGATCGGCCACATGCCGATGGACGATGAGGGCGACTACTGCCACTGCGGCAACATCGGATGCTTGGAAACGGTCGCGGCGAAGTGGGCGCTGTTGAAAAAAGCGCGGGCGGTTGTCCGGGATGGCGGTCAGGTGAATTTCCGTCGCGTACAAAATCCAAACATGCTGCAGGTGTCCGAACTCTGCGCCATGGCCGCAGCAGGAGATCTGCTGGCGCGCAACATGCTTGCCCGGGCGGGCCGCGCTCTCGGTCGCGCGCTCGCCATCAGCGCGTCGCTGTTTGATCCGGTGACGATCATCCTCGGGGGCGATCTCGCCGACGCAGATAACTACGCGCCTTTGATCTCGGCGATGCGCGATAGCTTTCAGCTCCTCACCGCACACCGCACGCCCCAGCCGATCCGATTGGAAATATCCCTGCTCAATGGCAATGCTATCGTGATCGGTGCGGCCGAACTCGTGTTCATGGAGTTGCTCGCATGATGGCCGGCCGGCCAGCGGTCGCTTGCACGAATATATGAACGCCGCACTCGGTTTTCGCTGTGGGGTAATCGAGGGGTTTTACGGCCGGCCATGGACTTCGGAACAGCGCACCCGGCTGCTCGCCTGGATGAAGGAGGGTGGGCTGAACACTTATCTCTACGCTCCCAAGGACGACATCAAGCATCGCACGCTCTGGCGAGAGCCCTACACCGACACCGAACTCGGACCGCTCCGCTTACTAATCGAAGGTTGTCGCAGGCTTGGCATCGAATTCGTCTATGCCATCGCGCCGGGACTCGATATCAGGTTCGGCGCGGACCAACGGGTGTTACAGTCCAAGGTCGCTCAGATCCGGAGTCTTGGGGTGCGAACTTTTGCGATCTTGTTTGACGACATCCCCGACGCGATGCGAGCGGAAGACACCGCACGTTTCGGCACGTTCGCACGGGCTCAGGTGCATGTGGCGAATGAGCTATGGACATGGCTACTTGCCAGTGAGGAGTGCAGCCGGCTCTGGTTTTGTCCCACGGTCTATTGTGGACGGTTTGCGAATGATCGCGTTACAGAAAATGACTACTTGCGGGAAGTGGGATCATTGCTGGCGCGTGAGATCGAGGTTTTGTGGACGGGTCCACAGATCATTTCGGAGCGCATTCCGGTCGATTCGATTCGCGAACTACGAACTGTGCTGGGCCGGCCGCCGTTGATCTGGGACAACCTGCACGCAAACGACTACGATTTGAGGCGGATGTATCTCGGACCGTTGACAGGGCGCTCGTTGGAGCTGCGGGAGGAAGTGAGCGGGATCCTGAGCAATCCGAACTGCGAGTTTGAGGCGAATTTTATTCCGCTGCACACTCTGGGGAGTTTTGCCCGTGCCCAATCCAGCTGGAGCCCCGAGGCCGCGCTGGCGGACGCCCGTGCGGCTTGGCTGCCCGCCTTTGCCGGCCGGGGCGCGCTGGCGGTGACGAAGGAGGACTTGGAGTTGCTGATTGGGTTGTTCTACCTGCCGCATACCGGGGGGCGTGAGGTGGAGGAATGGATCGCGGACTTTGATTTTCTCATGACGCACCCGGTGGGAGAATGGGGCGCGCGGTTGGGTCGGTTTAATAAAACCTGCGACGCCATCGCGGCTCTTTTTCTGAAAATCACGGAGCTGGAAGATCGGGATCTCTGCTTCACGTTCTATCGGTTGATGTGGGAGGCGCAGTGGGAGATCACCCCGATGCGCGGCTACCTCAAATGGCTCCAGACGGATCCGCCCACGGGATCACGATTCATCCCCCGAGCGGACCACCGTCCGGGCATCTATCGCGGTGGTGTCGTAGCGAGGCTGCAACGGCTGATGCCGATGGCGGATGACGGCGCATTTGGACATCCCGCCCGATAGATCGCTATCGACGAGAACCGCACAAAATATCGCCTCATAATGGAAGCGGCGCCGGATTGAGTTTCAGCATCTGCAGGGAGGCCGCCCGACCAGCGAGAGAATTCCACCTTCAACCTCGGAGGTTCCTATACGCGTTATTCAATCCGGAACGACTTCACGATCTGACACGCTCCTCAACGCTGCAAAAGTGCCGAAAGGAATGAACCAGTCTTTTTGGTCAGGCCTACTTTCCGCCGCTCCCGCCGCCGCAACAACGCGTCGAGGATATTGGAAGCAGCATTCGCGGGAACCTCCTAACAACCTACACGCCGAGTGAGTAAATTTCTCGCTAGGATTCTCCGGCTTTCGGCCAAAGCCAAATGACACGTCGAGGGCCGCCTAGCGCGCAGTCGACAACGAAAACTTGAGATAACCGGTGCTGCCGGCGTTCAGTCGCCGATCGAGTCGGAAAAAATCCGCCGTGCTGCCGGTTTGTATCCCAGCGCCAACCATGAATGCAGCCACTCAATTATGTGGTTATACCCTCGATTTACATTGGCCCCGCAAGGACATTGCATCGGCCAAAAAACACCTTAGAGAGGGAATGTTATGGGCCTTCAAATGATGCGTGCATCGGTGAGCTGGACCCTCTCCATGAGATGACTCTGAGCTAAACCGTTCACCGCCGATGAACTCGATCCAAGGCGTGGGATCGTTGGTTCCTCTGGACCGGACAGAATATTCGCGGCGAATAGCTGAGTACGACCTTCTTCACCCCCAATTTCTAGCTTCCATGGATCAGACTAACAAGCTGAAGGCGGGAACCGCTGTGTCGGATATTGAGATAGCCAACCGCGAAAGTGAGGACCGCTTTCAAGCCGCGATGACGGCGGTGGGCGGTATTGTTTGGACCAACACCGCGTCGGGAATGATGGAAGGGGAACAGCCTAGTTGGGGTGCATTCACCGGGCAAACACCTGAGCAGTATCATGGGTTTGGCTGGACAAATGCCATACATCCAGAGGACGCCCAATCCACACTTGCCGCTTGGAAAATGGCCGTGGCGGAAAAGCGCTTGTTCCGCATTGAACATCGCGTGCGGGGTCACGCTGGGGACTGGCGGTGGTTTTCCGTTCGCGCCATGCCCGTGATCGGAGGCCAAGGAGAAATCCGCGAGTGGATCGGCGTACACACCGATATCACGGACCATCGGCAAGCGGAACAAGCCTTGCGGGAGAGCGAGCAGCACTTCCGCAATCTGGCCGACAACCTTCCGCAACTCGCTTGGATCGCCGAGGTGCATACCAACGGCCAGGTCGACTGGTTCAACCGAACCTGGCTTACATATACGGGAACCACGCTGGAGGAGATGCGCGGCTCAGGCTGGCAAAGGGTCCACCATCCCGACCATGCGGCACGCGTTATCGAGAAATTCGAGCGCCACGTGCGAGAAGGACTGGACTGGGAGGACACTTTTCCGCTCCGCCGTGCGGACGGCGAATACCGCTGGTTTCTATCGCGCATGAAAGTCATTCGGAATTCCGCCGGTAAAGTCACGAAACTCTTCGGCACGAACACCGACATCTCCGCGCAGCGAGAACTGGAGGTCGCGCTGCGCGAAAGCCGGGAATTCACCCGTCAGGTCCTGGACAATCTGTATGCCTTCGTCGGCGTGTTGACGGTGGACGGAACGTTGATCGAGGTGAACCGCGCACCCTTGGAGGCGGCAGGCATTTCCCCCAGCGAGGTCCTCGGAAAGAAGTTCTGGAACTCCTCGTGGTGGAGTTATTCCCCGGCGGTGCAGGCACGGCTGCGCGCCGCGTGCGAACGTGCCGCGGCTGGGGAGGTCGTGCGCTATGACGTGCCCGTCCGCATCGCGGGCGACAAGATACTCTGGATTGATTTCCAGCTCGCCCCGCTGAAGAATACCGAAGGTCGCGTCACGCATCTCATTCCCTCGGGGATGGATATCAGCGAGCGCCGGCGCAGTGCAGAAACGCTGCGGCAAAATGCGGAACTCTTCGTCCGTCTCGTGGATCAGGCTCCGACTGGAATGTATGTCGTCGATGCCGACTTCCGCATGCAACAGGTGAACGCGCTGGCGGAGCCCGTCTTTGCGAAAGTCGATCCGCTCATTGGTCGCGACTTCGGGGAAGTCATCGCAGTGATCTGGGGACCCGACGTGGGTGCGGAGGTTGCGAGAATTTTCCGCCATACGCTGGATACCGGCGAGCGCTACGTGTCGCAGGGCTTCGTTAACGAGCGATACGATATCGGCGGGGAGCAGGCCTACGAATGGCAGACCCAACGAGTGACGCTCGCTGACGGCCGGTATGGTGTCGTCTGTTACTTCGAGGACGTAACGGAGCGGAACCGGGCAGACCGCGCCATTCGCGAAAGCGAAACACGTTTGCGGCTGGCGACTGAGGCCACTTCGGTGGGAATTTGGGAGTGGAACCTCCTCAGCGGCCGGGTTCACTGGGACGCGCAGATGTTCCGCCTCTACGGCATCGCGCCGATTGAGGATGGTAGGATGACCTACAGCACCTGGCGCCGGGCCGTATTGCCGGAGGATTTGCCGGAATGTGAGCGGATTCTGAACGATACTGTGCGCCGCTCCGGGCAGAGCCGTCGCGAATTCCGCATTCGCCGCGGCGACGACGGGCAAGTCCGAGACATCGAAGCCGTGGAAACCGTGCGCACCAACGGACTTGGGCAGGGGGAATGGATTGTGGGAACGAACCTCGATATTACCGACCGCAAGCGCGCGACGGAGGCACTCCAGAAGTCTCATACGAAAGTGGAGGCGGCTTTGCGGTCCAAAGACGACTTCCTCGCCGCACTTAGCCATGAACTCCGCACCCCCCTCACTCCAGTGTTGCTGATTGCGACCGAACTCGAGAGGGAGCGAGGGCTTTCGGAGGAAGTCCGCGGGCAGCTTTCGATGATTCGCCGAAACGTCGAGCTGGAGGTGCAGCTGATTGACGACTTGCTCGACCTCACGCGCATCCGTCACGGTAAGCTCCAAATTGCGCCGCTGGTCACCGACATTCACCAACTCTTGAATTATACCGCGGAGATCGTGGGCAGCGAGAGCCGGGGTAAACAGGTGCGCACTGTCTTCCAGCTCGAAGCCGGCAGAAGCTACGCGATGGTCGATCCCACGCGCTTCCAGCAGGTCTTTTGGAACGTGATCAAGAACGCGATCAAGTTTACCCCGCCCGGCGGAAGCGTGGTGGTGAGAACGGCCAATGACGCCGGGGGAAGAATTGTGGTGAGCGTCCAGGATACCGGCATCGGCATCAGTGCGGAAGCATTGGCGCACATCTTCAATGCATTCGACCAAGGCGACGTCGCCGGCCAGCATCGCTACGGCGGGCTCGGCTTGGGCTTGGCGATCGCGCGGGCCGTTGTCGAAACGCATCACGGCGCGATCCGCGCGGACAGTGAAGGCCTCGGTCATGGAGCGACCTTCACCATCGCAGTCGACACAGTGGTTCCACCCGGCGCCATCGCGCTGGCGGAGCCTCCGGAGCAGGTCAGCATCCGAGTGCTGAGGTTGCTCCTCGTGGAGGACCACGAGACGTCGCGGACCGTGCTAACGCATTTGTTGTCCAGGCGCGGTCACACCGTCACTACCGCTGCGACGGTTCAGGAGGCGCTCACTTGTTTTGGTGCAGCGCCCTTCGACGCGGTGATCAGTGATCTTGGTCTGCCCGACGGCAGCGGGTTGGATTTGATCCGCGAGATGCAACGCCAGCGCCCCGTTTTCGCCATCGCCCTCAGCGGATACGGCATGGAGGAGGATGTCCGGCAGGCTAAGGAGGCTGGGTTTGCAGCCCATCTGGTCAAACCGGTGAAGGCCGATAAGCTCTTCCAACTGCTCGGTCAGGTCGCTGCGACATCATAGGGAGGTCCGTCACGCGCCTATCCGGCGTCGCCCTCACCTGGTGGGGAATGCGCAACTGCTGTCGGATGGTCATGACCTCAGGTTCGCCCAGAGCCACCTTGAACGCGGAATCCTTTAGGGGCGGGCTCCACGCGAAGGGGGCCTTGGCTTCCCCGCCTGGGCGACGACCGATGCAAATCGGATCGCAGAAATGGGTGCAAGCGTGGCGAGCGGCGTCGAGTGTGAGACCGCGCGATTGGTAGGCGTTGCGGAATGGAGGTCCCGGGAAACAACCTGCACGACCGCTGGCACGCTGTCGCGCAGGTTCACCACCTGGATCAAAGCCTCTCAGAGTTGGGATCAACGACCTAAGGACGCACGAGAGGATCACGAGCCCGAGTTCCTGCGAGAAAAAGCGCCGCACTGATCAGCAGCAGATTTTTGAGGATGAACTCGCCGTCGGTAGTCAGAAGGAAAATTGAGTGATTGAAGCACATATCTGGCACTACGATGAACGACAGGAAGGTTCCGGGCAGATGCAAGGCCAAGAGCACCAAGCCCAGCGGCAACAGACGGCGGACTATAAAACAGACTCCAATCACGAATTCAGCCAGACCCAGCGTGGGGACGACGATGCGACTTGGAATGAAGAAAAAGGTCCGGCTTACGAGTTCAGCCGCCGGGCTGACGCCAAAGATTTTAAGCAGTCCGAACCAGACAAAGATTAAGGCAAGCGAAGCACGTGTGGCCAGCGGAGCCATCCGGCCGCTCCAACACAAAAAAGCGTCGGTTCGGGAAACGGCGGAGGATTCAGGGTGGATCGGTGAGTAGGCCATCTTGATACAGGTCATGATGGACAGTTGGTTTGCGAGTAAGTGCGATTTCGGCGCTATACCGTGCCCATTCGCGGGGCCGATAACTGGGTTGCATTAAATTACCCCGAAACCATGCACCGTGTCAGCGCAGCTTTGATGTGCGTTTTGAGCGAGGCTTGTTCGCGTCTGAAGTGGTTCCTTTCGCTGCTTTTTTGATTTCCCTAGTAATCTCGTCGCCAGTCACCTGAGCTTCCATTTTCGCTGGCAACTCGACGTACTCGATATTCGCGCCCTCGTTCCAAGGTCCACGGGCATCTGTTTCACCTGCATCGCCGTGATCGGTGGAGTCGTTGAAAAATTTTACCACGATCTCAGGCGTGGGAGGGATGACCCCGATCTCAAGCGGATCCTTCCCCATGCTGTCGAGGGCGGCCATGAAAGGACGAAGGTGAGTAATCTCTCGAGTCATCAGAAATTGGAGGGCGTCAATGGAACCCGGGTCATCACAGAAGTTGATCAGGCGTTCATAAACGATTTTCGCGCGAGCTTCCGCCGCAATGTTGCTTCGAAGATCGACGTCAAGTTCACATGATGACCGGTCAGTCCGAAGCCGGGACGCCGGGGGATACTTCAAGCCATGATCTGTCTCGGGCCCGTTATCGCAGCTCAGAAACCAGTTTCATTCCCGCCAAGGCTGCCATCACAAACAGCCACAGCATGATAAAAATCATTGCGCCGCCCGTGTTCCACCAATCGCAGAAACTTGGGTATTGTTTGCGACGTATAATCCAAACGCCCGCGGAGATAACCCCGCTTAATGCCGTTCCGGCCACAATGACTAGCGCACTTGGAAGCATGGCTAAGTGAGAGATCCCGTTTTACCAAAACGCCGGGGCAAAAAAAGCAAAAAGGGAAGCAAAGGAGTACCGGACCGGGGTATGCAACGCGCATCCTACATAGAGCGACGGCAGTCGCGTTGGCCGCTTTAGTCATCAGTCAAGCGTCGGCCCCGCCGGTCATATCCCACAAGGCCAGGACATCCCATGGCCGGTGTCGGCATAGCCTTCAACCAGTCGGGGTGAAAGTGGTCGACGACGGCGCAGACCATGACGCGATGCGACTGCCAGGTGAGCCCGCCGACCGTGAGCTACCCGTGATAAACCAGGGGGAAATGGTCGGAATCCTCGGCGAACCGCCGCAGATTGTCCGGCGTAATGTCCGTTAGTTCCTCGATGGGCACGTCGGCAACCGCCGCCAGCCGGCCATTGCCGCAACGGACGGCCAGCATGTGGCGCAGGATGCGCGCTTCGATGGGTTCCTCGTCGGCCATGTGTTCAGCGCAACACCTACCGTCTTCACCCCGTCAATCCTCAGCCCGTTCCCGACTTCTCGGCGTTAGACCGGCCGTTTATCCCTACGACCGGCGGTGACCGTCCTAAGCTCGACTAGGGCGCGTTCGATCCGGTCCTGTACGTGCTGCAACGCAGCGCGGCCGACGACCGACATCGTCGCCGTTTCCTTCGATCGTTCGACAAATGCGACCATGGTCTGGAGCTGGTTTTGCAACGACATTAAGAACGTCCGGTATTTGGGAGCGAGTTCCCCTGCGGTTTCGGAAGCAATTCTCTGGGACAGGAACAGGTGGGCGGAGTCCCGCGCAACTTTGAGCTCGATTTCCAACGCTGCGACCTGCTGCGAAATCCGAAGAAGAGGGTCGCGGATCTTCTCGATGGTGTTCGCGTCTGAGTTTTTGCTCAGCCAATCGGCGAGGGATTTCAGCTCTTCAGTGGATTTCACCGTGAGATGATAGTTGGAGCATTCACGGTAAGCGATGCTGAACGAGGACCGGGATGGGAGTCGGGCCCACCTCCCGCCCTTGCGTCACAGCACCCCCAAGGATCACTCAGGCCCCCTGATCTCGCCCCCGCCGCCCGGTCACCCCTTGCCGTCCCGTCTTGGTCTCGGAGCTCCTTAATCGCGACACCCACCAGCCGACGTTTTTCCGTGGTCAGCGGTCCGGCGGCGAAAAGGGGGATCAAAGCCTCAACGTCTTCGAGGCGGTCAGGCGGCGGGACAGAGTCTCGGCTGCTTCGCTGTCGGGGTGATAGCCTCCTCAGGCTGAGTCAGCGGAACGCGGGCGGCTATCTTTTATGCGACGCCGGCAGGGCACTGGCAGAGACCGTCAAGGTACCTCGATCTCGGCCCGGTCCTTTCCATGCACGCGGTCGAAGAGGCGCGCGAAAACGTGAGGTAAATTTGAGGCCTTTGCGTTCGCCGGAGAGGCCGTGGAGGCACGATGCAAAAAGGGGGCACCGAGGGGACACGCGCTTTTCCAAAGATCTATTTCGGGTCAAAACGACCCTGAAATATCCCCTTAATGCCCATGCATTAGCATCTTTAAAAATGGGGCGGCCAACGGGACTCGAACCCGCGACCCCTAGATTCACAATCTAGTGCTCTAACCAACTGAGCTATGACCGCCACAAAGAGCCGGGAAACTTCGCGACCAGGCTCGGCGTTGTCAATGTCGATCCTCAGGCCAGCGGG
>JBDTJA010000312.1:0-3356 GCA_039936075.1 Opitutaceae bacterium
ATCCGATCCGCCGATAGCGGGCGTAAAGCCCGACCCACCAGATCAGGAAAAATCAAACTGACCTGCTACCCGCTGCCTACAGGTGACCCACTGTGCGCGGAGCGCAGGGGTCTCCTCAGGATCTTCAGTCATGGTCGTTGCCGGAGGGGAAATTGAACTTCACGTTGGAAAACGTGGTGCCGCGGATAGTCAGGCTCTTCAGGGTCGCGTCGAACGTGGGTGTCGACTTCAGCCACTCGGCTTGGGCCGTGTAGAGTGCGGTGTCGCTCGTGGTTTCGCCGGTGGCGGGATTTGCGACCGGCAGGAAGATGAGTGTTTGGGGTTGACCGTTCACAATCGCGACAATTTCAAACGACGGGACCGAGGCGCGGACGAAGAACTCCATTTCGCCGTCGAACAGGTAGGCCTGGAATGTGCCGCCGATCGAATCGCGCACGAGTTCGAGGTGATAGGCCTCATGGCCGAGGACGACTGGCGTGCCGCCGTGGGGCGGATGATGGTCGTGCCTTGAGGGCGCCGCGCTCGTGGTGGGGGACGACTTGGAGCAGGCCGTCAGAAGACCCAGCGCAATCAGCAGCAGGGTGGCAGAGAGTTTGGTTCCTTTCATGCGGGAGGGCAGATGAACAATTTCAGGAAATCGGCGCAAGATTCTCGGCGATGTCGGTGCTGTAGGCTTTCCAGGCGGGCAGCAGGCCACCGAGGGCGCAGAGGCCGATCATGCCGAGGGGTGCCCAGAGCATGACCGGGTTGTAGGACCAGGTACTGAGCAGCACTCCGGTCTGGGCGCGGATGACGGTGGCGACGCCGGTCAGAATGATGCCGTAGGCCACGAAACCCACGAGCATGCCAAGGAAACCGATGGCCGCGGCTTCGAAAACGATGGCGCTGAAGATCGTGCGACGGCGCGCGCCGAGGGCGCGGAGGATGGCGATGTCCCGGCGGCGGGCGGCCATGGAGTTGTAGATCGCGACGAGCACCCCGCTGGCGGAGACGATGGCCACGAGATAGGCGATGAGGGTGAGCACCTGGTCGAACCAGCCGATTTTGTTGAAGAGCTCAGCCATGATGGCGCCGATCGGATACGCGAAGGTGAGTCGGTTGCCCTGCTTGTTGTACATCATGTCGAGCATGAAGCCGGCGGTGGGGGAGCGGAGCTGGATCAACACCGCGCTGATATCGGTGGCCGCGCGGGGATCGTGGCCGCTCATGGTTTGCAGGCCGTGGAGCGGAATCCACACGACCTTGTCGGCGGGCGTGTTCGACGGCGCGAGCACGCCGGTCACGCGATAGGTTTCCGCGTGCTGATTTTTCTCGTCGTAGATCAGTCCGTGAAAGGGATGAAAGGTGTCCCCGACCTGCAGATGGAGTTTTTGCGCGACGAAATTTCCAAGCACGGCCTCCTTGGCGTTCGGGTTGAAGAGCTGCCCGGATTCGAACGTGAATTTTTTCCCCGGCACGTATTCCACGTCGGAAAACAGCTCGGGAATGGTGCCCACGATCCGATAGCCACGGAGATTGTCGCCGACGGCGATCGGGATCGCCAATTTCACCGCCGGATGGCGCTTGATGAATTCGTAGTCGGTGGCGGACAGGTTTCCGGGCGAGGCCTCGAGGTGGAAGATGGCGTTGAGGACGAGCTGGAGCTTGGAGCCCCGCGCGCCGAGCACGGCGTCGAAGCCGGTGTTCACCTGCGTGAACGTGGTCTGGGACTGCACCTTCACGACCCACACGGACATCAGCAGACCGCCGGCGAGCGCGATCGACAGCACGGTGATGACGGTGGAGAGCAGGTGCTGCCGCAGACTGCGGAGGATGATAAGCCCGAGCGTCATGTGGCAGCCTCCGCGACCGCGCGATTCAGCGCGGCGAAGTCCTGCACGTTTTCAAAGGTGGCCAACACGCCGGGATCGTGGCTCACGAGCACCAGGGCGGCGCCGTTTTCACGACAGGTTTCGCGAATCAGGGCGAGGGATTCGCGGGCGTTTTTGGGATCGAGATTGCCAGTGGGTTCGTCGGCGAGGACGAGCTTGGGCCGGTTGGCGAGGGCGCGGGCGACGGCCACGCGCTGCTGCTGGCCGGTGGAAAGCTGGCGCGGATAGTGTTTCAGCCGGTGGCCTAGACCGACGCGCTCCAGCATCGCGGTCGCATGCGTCCGGTCGCTGCCGGCGCCGAAGGCCATGCCGAGCATCACGTTTTCCAGACAGGAGTAGCCCTGGAGCAGGTTGAACGTCTGGAAAATGTAGCCGATGGATTTGGCGCGGAGTCGATCGCGCTTGGATTCGCCCAGCGCGGCCATGTCCTTTCCATCGATCAGGATCGAGCCGGAGTCGGCGGCAAGGATGCCGGCGATGAGATGCAGGAACGTGGTTTTCCCCGAGCCGCTTTCGCCGCGGAGTGCGAGCTGCTGGCCGACGGCGAGACTGAAGCCCGGGACGTCGACGATGGTTTTGCGTTCTCCCTCGGGCGTGCGGAACGACTTTTGCAGGGCGGAGATCGAAAGGGGCAACATGGGGTCGGGTATTGGGACGCTAGGCAGGCGACCGGGGTTACTGGTAGGCCGCGGGCGACGGGCGGGAAAGCGCTAAAAGCGGCGGGCCGCCCACCGCGCGCGGAGCGCACGGTCTCCCTAAGCCTCAAAGCCGCGTGTGCCGGAGGCGAAGGGCGTTGGTGATGACGGAGACAGAACTGAAGCTCATGGCGGCGCCCGCGATCATCGGGCTCAGGAGTGCGCCGAAGAACGGATAAAGAACCCCCGCAGCGATGGGGACGCCCACGGCGTTGTAAATGAAGGCAAAGAAAAGGTTCTGCCGGATGTTGCGCATCGTGGCGCGGGAAAGCCGGATCGCTTTGGCGATGCCGCGCAGGTCGCCTTTGATGAGGGTGATGCCCGCGCTTTCCATCGCGACATCGGTGCCCGTGCCCATCGCAATGCCAACGTCCGCGGCGGCCAGCGCGGGCGCGTCGTTGACGCCGTCGCCCGCCATGGCGACGACTTGGCCGGCTTGCTGAAGTGATTTCACCTTCCGGATCTTGTCGGCGGGTTCAACCTCGGCATCGAACTCGTCGAGCCCGAGCTGCCGCGCCACCGTCTCGGCCGTGCGCCGGTTGTCGCCTGTGGCCATGACGAGTTTCACGCCCAGCTCGTGGAGCAAGGCGATGGCCTCGGCGGTGGAGTCCTTGATGGGGTCAGCGACCGCGAGCAGGCCGGCCGCTTTGCCATTCAGGGCGACAAACAGGGCGGTCTTGCCGTCACCTTGAAGCTCAGTCGCGTGTTCCTGGAGGGTGGCGTCCATGACGACGCCCTCGGCCTCGAGGAATTTCCACTTTCCGACCACCACCGTTTTCCCCTCAATGGT
>JBDTJA010000313.1:0-20472 GCA_039936075.1 Opitutaceae bacterium
AGGTGAAGGTCCGTGAGTTCGACATGGCTGAATCCCGCCGAGAGTGACCCCACGGACCCGTGCAGATCCGGGAGCGCATCGAGGCGCTTCTGAGCGTACCAGGTTTGCACCTCCGGAATAAAGGCGACGGCCGCGAGCACGCCCAAAAGCGCGACGGCGATACCCAACCCGACAAGCATGATCCGGAGAATCTTCACCAGCTGGACCATGGTCGGACCGCCAACCGCAGCAAGGGTGTCATCAAAGTGGGCCCGCGCTGAATCCTGAATGGACCCAAACCCACTTCCCTGGACCTTCCACCGGCGCTCTTTGCGCTGGGGAAGACAGCTCACTTGTATTCCTCGCGGCCTCGCCGGTTCTCTCCCTATTTGCCCTCCGTCCACAAAAGATGGCCATGCCATCAGATACTCGAAGAGCGAACGTTGGGACCCGAGATCGGGGCTGAACCGCGGATTCGAAAAGACGTTACGTAGCTAATTAAACGCGGATTTAGTTGAATACTCTGGTTTTAGAACGAGAAAAAACCTCCGGGGAAATGCCAAGCTGTGCTCTGCGAAACACGATCTCGGGCAACCGGCTGGCGCGCTGAAATAGACAAAGCGTTGAATTCTGAAAGCGTGCACGGGAACTTAGGAGCAAGCTACGATGACCACCGAAAGCACAAAAGGTTTGGATTCATTCCAGCCTCCCGCGCGCTTGCCCGCAGGCACTGAGATGACCGGTCGTCATAAGACCGGCTAGCTTGAGGACAAACTGTATACATCCATATTTTATGGGATTTTTCTGTTCAGGCAAACTGCGGGTCGCGAGGAACAAGGCTGCGGGCTGCACGCGCTGAATCCTGAATAGGCTTACGTGCGGGCCTCGCTAAATGGTCTTACCGCACGACTGGATCGCAGACGGGCACTTCTCATCTTAACGCCGCAATCAGCGGAACGAAAGCGAGGCGGCAAACGCGTTTGCTACTCGGACTTTCTGGCGACGCGTGTTCTGGAACAAGACTCCAAACTACGCGGTATAGCTCAACTCCTCAGCCGTAAGTTCACGCGCAATCAAACCGCCTCCAGCTTGGGACATCGCTCGCAGGCTCTTCTCGATGATGTCCTGGATATGATTCTCCATCGCCTGCTTAGCCGCACCCGCGTCGCTCCGCGCGATCGCCTCATAAATTTCATCATGGCTGGCGAAGACTTTGCGGCGGTTCGCATCGCTCTCGGATTTCGCTACCAACGGAACCGGCGTGCCGGCAGCCGAGTTGATTGGGCCCAAGACAATCCGGTTCACGAGATGGAGTCGCAGGATTTCCTTCTTCATCAAGTCGTTTTTTGCCGCCGTCATGATGGCGATGTGGAAGCGCACGTCCTCCTGCAACATTTCGTCGAGCAAGGGCCGCTCCTGGTGGGCCGCATTAATGCGCTCAGTGAAGCTCCGCATCGCATCGAGGGCGAACTTGATCTCTCGCAAATCGGCTTGGCTGTGGTTGACCGCAGCCAAGCCAGCCGCGTGCCCCTCCAAGGCCAGCCGCAGTTCACACATTTCCCGAAATTCCTTCACGTCGACCTTCTTCACACTGGCCCCTAACCGTGCCCGGATACTGACCAAGCCGTCCGCCTTTAGTTTGTGCAACGCTTCGCGCACGGGGGTGCGGCTTACGCCCGTCTCGACGGCGAGCACTTCGGTCATCAATGAAAAGCCAGGCGGATACTCGCCACTCAATATCCGCTTCCGGATATAATCATAGGCTACATCCGAGTTGACTTTTTTCATGCAATTATGAGATGCCCCTGTATACAGATTTGCAAGCGAACAAACCCCGATTTTGCCTTGGGCGACTCCTGTGTCTGGAGCGCTGCCGTTGGATGTTCAACTCTGTCGACTTCGTCGGGAGTAGTCAGGCCGTTATCCAATCATCGACCGGGGAACGGAGGCGGGTCGTTGCCGCCATCATCCGCAGCCGCCACGAAAACTCATTTTCGCGTCTGCGCGTACCACGGTGGTTTTGCGTCGAGTCGGCTGGCGGACGCTGCATCCCATCGTTTCAATTCCGTTCGGACGCAATCGTGCCATCCACAAACCGCGCCTCGACTACTGAGGCCAAGCCCATCTCATCAACTTACATGACCGCAAGTCCGGCGTTTTCTCTCCAAGCCAAAGCAATCATTCGTTTCGGTGGGACCGGCCGGCTCGGCCCGCGCCTGAGTGCCGCGCCGGCCCAGGCGGGTGCCGCCGTAGTCGGAGCGTCTCGCCGCCGCGCTTCGCTCGACCTGATCGTCGTCACTGAATCGGCCACCGCCCGAGTAGTGCAGGCCGAGGAGGCCCCAACCACTGCGGAGCGCGCGCGTCACGCCTGACCTGACTGGATTCTGATTCAGCATTCGCTTCCAACCCTCGCTTCATGAGCACCACCCTGATTTCAAACGCCCGCATCGTTCACCCCGGAAAAAAAATATCTCCTGGCCAAATCCTCATGTCCGACGGCCGGATCACGGCGATTGACCCTGACCTGTCTTCGGTGCCCCCCGACACCACGCGCGTCGACGCAGGCGGACGCCTGCTCACGCCTGGGCTCATCGACGGACACACGCACGGGGTGGGCCATCATCTCTACGAATCGTCAACGGAAAGCCTGCTCGCCGGACTTAACTACGTGGGGCGCTTCGGCACCACCACGGTTCTGCCCACACTCTACCGGGTGATGTCCCGCCCAAAATTATCCCACTTGGCGCAACTGTCTCAGGCGCTCGACTCGGCCCGCGGCGTTTCCGTCCCCGGCTGGCATCTCGAAGGTCCGTTCCTAAAACTTCCCGGCGCCGGGGCGGACACGATTCCGGGGGATCTGACGTTGCTCGACGAGATTCTGGCGGCCACTGGCGGGAGAACCTGTGCGATGTCCATCAGTCCCGATACGCCCAACATCCTGACCATCATCGAACGCCTGGTGCAGCGGGGCATCGTGCCGTTTATCACCCACACTCGCGCGTCCGTCGTGGAGACCGAGCGCGCCATCGACGCGGGAGCCCGCCACGCGACCCATTTCTATGATGTGTTTCCCATCCCGGAGGTTAAAGAGCCCGGGGTACGGCCCTGCGGCGCGGTTGAGACTCTTCTCGCGGATCCCCGCTGCACCGTGGACTTCATCTGCGACGGCGTGCATGTCGAGCCGGTCGCGGTCCGCGCCGCCCTCGCCGCGAAGGGTTTCGGCGGGATCATTCTCATTACGGATTCAAACATCGGCGCCGGTCTGCCGGACGGTATTTACCCCACGACGTTTGGGTTTCCCGTGAAAGTGGCCGCGGGCCAAGCCGCGCGCATCCACGACCCCGCGAACCCGAGTCATGGCGGTTTGGCCGGCAGCGCCCTGACGATGAATGTCGGCATCGCCAACCTGCATCAGTGGCTGAAATTGCCTTCCGAGCAGATCTGGGCCATGGGCACAGTCAACGTGGCGCGCATGCTGGGCTTAAAGCGCAAGGGCGTGATCGAGGTCGGGGCCGACGCCGATGTGGTGGTGTGGAACGAGGACTTCACTCCGCAGTTCACGTGGGTGGCCGGTGAAGTGGTGTATTCCGCGAGCTGAGCCGGCGCGCGTCATGTTCTTTCCCACCCGG
The DNA here is from genome assembly GCA_039936075.1 of Opitutaceae bacterium. Taxonomy (GTDB): domain Bacteria; phylum Verrucomicrobiota; class Verrucomicrobiia; order Opitutales; family Opitutaceae; genus Opi-474. Next base: position 3,609 of record JBDTJA010000313.1, read on the forward strand.
CAGCGCGATCCCGTACTTTATCCGCATCGGCACGGTCTCTACTTTTCGTTCTTTAACGCGCTGAACTGGCAGGTCGCCATCGGCACGCCGACCGTGCTCTTCATGCAGCAGCTCGGAGCCGACTCCTTTCAAGTCGGCCTGGTCTTTGCGTGGACGTTCCTGCTGACGCCGGTGCAGGTGCTGGCCACGGCCTTTTTGCCGCAGCTGGGTTTCAAGCGCCTGGCGCTGGCGGGCTGGAGCCTGCGCGGCTGGACCCTGCTGGTGCCGATCGGGTTGTGCCTGCTGGCTCCCCATCAGCCGGTCCCGTGGATGATCTACTCGATGGTCACGACGATGTTCCTCTATGGCCTGACTCGCGCGGTCGGAGCCGCGTCGCTCACCGCGTGGATCTACCAGCTCGTGCCCGCCGAGATTCGCGGCCGCTACTGGGCGACGGACCAGATGCTTTCGGGCCTGGCGATCATGGGCGCGCTGCTCTTCTACTCGGCGCTCTTCGTCGTGCTGCCGATCTACTGGGCGTTTCTCGCCCAGTACGTCGTGGCGATTTTCGGCGGCTGGCAGGCCTACCGCAAGCTTCGCATTCTGCCCGACGTGGAGCGACCGAAGATGCTCAGCCTGGAAAAAATCGTTACCGAGACGCCGCGCCTGATGATCGAGCCGAGTCTGTTTCGCACCTACCTGTGGTTGTCGGTTCCACTCTATTTCACGATCACCCCCATCTCGCCGTTTGCGGCCTTCTACTTGAAAGCCACGGCCGGCCTGACGGCGGCCAGCATCATGATGCTGACCATGCTCACGTACGTCGGCCTGATTATCGCCAATTGGTTCATGCGTGCACATCTGGATCACCATGGGGCGAAGCCGTTTTTTCGCCTCTCGTATGGGTTCTTCGCTCTGATCGCCGCGGGCTGGATGTTTTTTCTTCAGACGCATGGCCGCTTTCTGTTCATGCTGCCGGCGCTCTATTTGCTGCAGGGCGCGGCCTCCGGCTGCTGGACCTCCGCCAATCTGAACTATCTCGCCAAGATTCTTCCCGAGAATGACCGCGCGCTGCCGGTGTCCATCCACGGTGCCGTGATCACCTTCCTCGGTGGTTTTTCACCGGTGCTCTGGGGACTTTTCATGAAGAGCCCGGATCCCGCTGTGCCCGTTAACGTGCCGGTGTTCGAGGCTTTCTTTCTCACGCTCCTCCTGACTTCGGGCATGCTTTACGGGATGATGCAGCGGCTGCCGGAAAAGACTGGTCCCGCCTATCCGCTGCTCCAAGGCGGCTGGCTGCTCCGCCCGTTTCGGGGACTCGGCAATCTCATCAGCCTGGTCGAACGGGACGACGCGGAGCCTCCATCGGACTCCGCCTGAACTCCTTTGGCCCCAGAATGAGACCAAGGCTCTCTCCTTGTGCTTAGCCTGCGGCCGACGCCAACCTTCCCGTGCATTGACCATCCGACACTTCGCTCATCGCCCTCCCCTCCCCTCCCCTCCGTATGACCACTCCCGCCGATTTCGATACCCTCCGTGAACGCTACGATGCTGACGGCTTTGTCGTGGTTCGCGGCCTGTTCGCCCCGGCCGATTTTGCTGACCTGCAGTCCAATCTCGCCCGCTACGTGCGCGAGGTCGTGCCCACCCTGCCGAAGGAGGCCGCGTTCTTCGATGACTACAGCAAGCCGGACACCCTCCGGAAAATGCAGTCGTTGAATAAGCACGACCCTTGGTTCGACAATTTCCTCAAGCACGGCAGCCATGTGCCACTGTTGGAGCATTTCATGCGGGATCAATGCAGCCCCCAGGGGATGGAGTGGTTCGACAAGCTGCCCTACGACACCAACGCCACCCCCGCGCACCAGGACGGTTTCTACTGGTGCCGGAAGCCGAACATTGCCTGCGGTCTGTGGATCGCGCTGGACCCGGTGGACCGGGAGAACGGCTGTCTCTGGTACGCTCGAGGCTCGCACAAGCTGGGCGTCCAACCCCACGCGGCCAGTGGCGTGCTGGGCTTCAGCCAAGGCCTCTCCGACTTCGACCCCCGAAAGGTTGACGGCGTGCCGATCGAACTCGCCCCGGGTGATGCAGTGGCCCACTCGAGCGGGACGATCCATTGGACGGAAACCAACAAAACCCCGCGCCACCGCCGTGCCATCGCCACCTTTTGCTTCGGCGCCTCCACCACCCGCGACGAGGTGGCTTTCGATCGCTACAAGGAAAGTTTGAAAAACCAGCTTTCGAAGCGCGGGATCGCCAGCACCGTGTAAGGCGTCAGGTCTCCCGCGCGAGCTCGGCGGCGATCGTTTTTTTCATCGCGGGCAACCGGCCGGTGTCAAAAAACCGGACCGCGGCGCCGGTCAATTGCTGAACGATTTTTCCGACCGGCGAGGGATAGTGGGCGGGCGGCGGATACAGCCTGATGCCCTCGGGCGAGTGAAACAGTGCTACGACCTCCGCCCGCTGCGGCACCGGCACGCCCTGATGCCAAAGAGCCGTCACCACCATCGACACGGGCACCGGCGCGAGGACAATGATTCCCGTTTGATCGCGCACGCTGTCCGCGAGCTGGCGCGTGGCGCTTACCAGCGAGGTCTGGTCCAGCGCCATCGCAACCTCCCGGATCACGACCGGCTGCCGCGGCCACGCCGCCCCCGCCTCCCGGAAGGCCACTTGCGCACTCCTGATCCCGGCCGCTTGCACGTTGATGTGCACGAGGACAATTTCGCGGCAGCCGTGCCGCAGCAGGCGGAACGTGGCGTGCCGCACCGCCCCAGCCTGATCGACATTGACGAACGGCAGAGCCAGGCCAGGAGCCACCTCGCCGAGCACGACGACCGGCTTGGCCCCCGTCGAAAAGAGTCGCTGGTAGACCGGGGGCACGGACGCCAGAAGTAACAGCTCATGGTCCGCTTCTGGCTGCCGGGCGATTTCGCGCAGCCGGGCCGGGGAGCAAATTTCCCAGCGCAGTTCAAGGCCGCGCCGTCCCAGCTGCTCCTGCAGGGTGCTGATCGTTTCGAGATAGCTGTGGCTGGTAAGACGGTAAGCCCCGAAGAGCAGCAGGCGGACGAGCCGCGGTGCGTTCGCGTGGCGGGGCCGGGCGTCGGCTTGGGCCGGATGCAACCGGACCCCACGGCGCTTCACGGACAACCAGTCCTCGCGTTGCAACTCATGCAGCGCCGCGGTCAGCGCGCGGCGGCTCACCCCGAGCTGCTGACTCCACTGGCGGTTGCCCGGCACGGGCTCCACCAGTCTCTTCTCCTGGATGGCTTTCCGCAGGTAATCGGTAAGTTGCGCGGTCTTCGACTGCAGCCTGGGGCCCGTCAGGTTCTCAAGCGCGGCCCGGCGGGAACGTGAACGGGGGTCGGCCATGCGCGGCGGGGATTCAGGCGACCGTCACGTGGTTTCCAACTCGGAAAATATTTCCGGATCGTTGAGCTCCCAGGCCGCAAACGCCTGCTCAAGATGCGCGGGCGTGCGACCGCCAATCAACACGGAGGCAACCGGCCGCCGATGCAGCGCCCAAGCCAGTGCGAGGTGCGCCGGGTGATACCCGTGGCGCGCCGCCACGGCCTCCAATCTTTCAAAACGCCGCCACGCTTCTGGTTGGAAATAGATTTTTTGATGGGCCGGCACGATGTCGAAGCGCGACCCGGCCTGCACTCCACCGCGATGTTTGCCCGTCAAAAATCCCGCGCCCAGCGGACTGTAGGTCACGACCGCGATGGAGTTGGCATCGCAAACCTCGCAAAACGCCGGCACCAGTTCACTCACCGCGAAGTTGTGGTTGTTTTGCACCACTTCAAACCGCGCGAGGCCGGCCGCCTTCTGGTGGCTCAACGCCACCGCCAACTGCGACGCCAGGAAATTACTGGCTCCCAATGTCCGCACCTTGCCCGATCGCACGAATCCGTCGAGGACCGCGAGCGTCTCCGGGTTGACGGCGCTCGGATGCCACTGGTGCAGGTAAAGCAAATCGACCGCCGTCACCCCCAGGCGCTGCAGGCTCTGCTCCAGCTGGTCGGGTAACTTGGCCGGCTCGTAGGGCGGAAGCAGCTTGGTCGCGAGGATGACCGTCGTCGGTCGCCGCGATTCCAGCCATGCCCCCACGATGCGCTCGGAAGCACCCGCGCCGTATGCCGCCGCCGTATCAAACAACGTGACTCCCCGCTCCCGCGCGCGATCCATGAACGCAAAGGACGCCGCTTCATCGATTTCGCGCCCAAAAGTCCCACACCCCAAGCCAATGGCACTGACCGGTTTTCCTGCGATGGTCGTGCTCATGAGATCCTCTTCCCCGGGCGCCCGAGGGGAGACAGTCAGGCGGGTTTCACCACCGCGACGCACTCGATCTCGAAGTGCAGCGTCACTGGCAGGCAGTTCGTGATGGTGGTGCGCGCCGGATAGGGCGCGGAAAAATACTCGCGATAGAGCTCGTTGAAGCGGCCGACGTTGGCCGAATCGCGCACATAGTTGCGCGTCTGGACCACGTGCCGCAGGTCGCTGCCTGCCGTCTCGAGCACCTTGCGCAGGTTTTCCACGGAACGGCGAAACTCACCTTCAAACGTGTCCGGCACGATGGCGCCCGTGATATCAACCGACGCCTGACCGGAAACGAAGATCAGATCGCCCACGAAAACTGCCGGGCTAAACGGCAGGTGGGAGACCGGCGTGCCGGGTTTTCGCGGATAGTGGATTTGCGTGCTCATGTGTACTGGAAGACGGGTTCAGTGATGGGATCGAGAGGATAGACCGGACGTCGCAGGCGACGGTAGGGAAACGAGGCGAGATTGCTGGAACAGGGCCCGGGCGTGTCGACAAAATGCGACGCCACCATGATCGGGTCATAGGCCTGGCGGTGCGCGACGGCCGCCTTCACGCCGATAATACCAAACGTGCGCGGCTCGATGCCCTGGCTGCGATACTGGCCAAGATCGAACGGAGGAGTCTTTCGGCTCGTCAGGAGGATCGTGAGCCCGGCGTGAGTGACGACCGCACAGGGCCCCATGGCGATGTGGGTGCCGTTCATCGACGCCAGGTGGCTGTGCACATCCTCCAATTCAAACTCGCCGTTACTCCGGGACACCAAGGTCACTTCGAGAGGCACCGGACCCGGGTCCAGATGCCAGCCCCGCCCCCCGATCTCCAGTTGCACCGTGCCACCGAGCGGCACGTCAGCGAGCCGGCTCACGGCCAGAGGATCATTCACCGCCAGCAGGCCGCGCCTGACCCGGTGGGCGATCATTGCGCGCAGAATTCCTGTCCCGTCGCCCGGGGCGCCACCGCCAATGTTGTCCGCCGGCTCCACAAGGAGAACCGGACCACTCGGGTCGGGTCCGATCCGGGTGAGGACTTCATCCACCGCCGGATAATTGACCACTCCTTGCTCGCGCAGCGACCAAGCCAAGGCGGCGCCGTCTGCGACATGCCGGTGCGCGGTGACCGATCCGACATCCGCAACCGCACAGAGGGTGAGGCCCGTCTCGCTCGTGTCGGCAAAGGAAAAGCCCGGGAGCACATTGAAGGCCCAAATCGTCGCGTCCTCCGCCTCCACGCGGTCAGCCAGGCGCATGAGTGATTGCATCGGGTCGGAGTGCGTCCCGGTGCCCGGCGGCGCCCACATCAGGGGCACACGGCACCAATGCATCTTCGGCACCCGGCCTGTGGTGAGGCAGCGTTGCAGTAGCGTCGCCGCGCGCACCGCCGTCTGCTTCGCGTCGGTGTGCGGATTCTTGCGGTAGGCCACCAGACCGTTCGCGTGCTGACACATCCGCGCAGAAATATTTCCGTGCAGATCCAGCACGCCAAACAGCGGCAGGGTCGCCGCGCCCGGCAGAGCCCGAACCCTGGCCAGCAGCTCACCTTCGACATCCTCGATCGTCCGCGTGGCCATGGCCCCGTGCAGCACGAGGTAGATTGCATCGACGCCTTCCTTCAGGGCCGGGCGCGCCCGCCGCTCAAATTCGCGCCAGAATTGTTCGAAGGCCTCGTCGTCGACCGGCCCGCTTGGCGTGGCTCGCGCATCGATCGTCGGCACCACCGTCCAGCCATGGCGGCGCGCTTCGGTTAGGAAGCCGTCTGTTGGCGACTCGTCGCCCTCCTTGGCCAGGATGTCAGCCCCGACTTTTATTTCGAAATCCGCCCAGCGGGTCGGTTCAGACAGAAAGGTGTGTGTCTCGTGAAACAGTCCACCGAACAGGATACGGGGGTTCATTGTGAAATGACGGGAGTGGGGCAGCCCGTTCAGGCGGCTGGTGCCCACGTGGCCGCATGGCGCTTGAACGCCCGGCCCGCGCGGACGAGGGTCTCGTCGATGTCCTGGTCCGTGTGCGCGAGGCTGATCGTCCACAGGCCACGCTCGATTGCACGCACGCCCTCCTCAAGCAGGCAACGGCGCAGGTGCGCCCACCGCGGGGCGTCGTTGCGCCGCACGTAATCGCGATAGTTGTTCACCGGACCTTCAGCCGCGCCGGGCTTCAGCATGACAGTATGGAAAATCAGCCCCGGACCCTGCGGCCTCAGCGGCACGCCGTAGTCACGGGCCAAGGCTGACAACCCGGCCATGAGTCGCGCGCCCAGTTTTTGGACGCCGGCCGGGTGCGCCGCGCCCAGCGCGTTCACCTGGTCGAGGCACCATTTGCTCGCGGCGAGGCACAGCGGGTTGCCATTGAGCGTACCCGCATGAATCACTTCGCCTGACAGAATCTTGGCCATCGCGGCCCGCGTGCCCGCCAGCGCGGCGAACGGTGTGCCGCCGCCGATCGCCTTGCCCAGGATGGTGAGATCGGGCCGATAGCCGTAGTAACCCTGCGCCCCAGCGGCGCCGAAGCGGAACCCCGTAATCGTCTCGTCTGAGATCATCAGCATCCCGTCGCGGTCGCAGAGCTCACGGATCGTTTGCATGAGGCCCGGCGCCGGCTCGATGCAGCAGGTGTTGCAGAGCGCGGGCTCAAAAATGATGGCGGCGATCTGTCCCCGATACTGTTCAACCCGGCGGCGCAGGTGCTCGACGTCGTTCCATCGCGCGACGACGAACTGGTCGAGGACCGCGGGAATGACGCCCTTGCTCGGGTGCAGCCGCGCGGGATTTTCTTCGTCGCCCCACCGGTCGGCCGGCGGCGCAAAGCCCACCAGCCCTTCGTCGGACCACCCGTGGTAATGGCCCTCAAATTTCAGAATCAGCGGCCGACCGGTGTGACCGCGCGCCAGGCGGAACGCGGTCAGCACCACTTCGGTCGCGGAGTTGCTGAAGCGGACCAGTTCCGCCGAGGGAATCATCGCCTGCAACCGCTCCGCCACCTCGATCTCCAGCTCGGATTGCGCCGCCCAGTGCGTGCCCAGCTGCGCCTGCGCGGCGAGCGCCTGCGCCATCCCTGCCGGCGCATGGCCGTAAAATATCGCGCCCTGGCCCATCTGATAATCGAGGTAGTGGTTGCCGTCCACGTCCCACAAATTGGGCCCTGAACCCCGCGTGAAATAAAGCGGCACGGGCGCCTCCATTTTTCGGATGCCGCTGTTCACGCCAGCGGCGATACTGCGATTTGCCCGTTCGAACAGGGCTTGGGAGCGGGCAAACGTGTAGGGCATGGTGAGGGGGACAGTCGGTGCGGTGAGGCTGGACTTCTATTTCACATCGTGAAACGATGGTTTCGTCAAATAAAATGAAAACTTCGCTCTTCTGCCTGGCTGGGATTTTGACGGTCATTCCACTCGTCCGGGCCGGGACGGACGCAGCCGACGAGGCCAGTGCCCGCCGCGTTCTCCGGGAGGAACTGGTCACCGCGCAGAGCTGGGGCAAGGTCCACGCCGCCGATGTGCTCGCGACCTACGGTGAAGCGGCCGCGGTGTGGCCCGTTTTCCTCCGCGAGCTCAAACTTCATCCCGATGAGAATCAATACCGCGTTGGAATCCATCGCGTGCTCGCCCGGACCGCTCCCACCTCGGCGGAACGCGCCGCGGAGGTCGCGTGGATCGTTCGCGTGTTCCTTGACCCCACGTCCCGCGACCGCCCCCACGCCATCGAGGCTCTGTGCAAGCTGGGTGGACCGCACGATGTCGCCGTGATTTCCGCCGCCCGCCGGTGGCGGGCCCACGCTACCGACGCGGACGAGGTATTCATTTCCTGGCTGCTCTGGCAATCCGGAGATGTCTCCGCCCGTGACTTCGTTGTTTCCGCACTACACTCGTCCGAAGCTCCCGCACGGCTGCGCGCCGCCTATGTCCTTCGTATGATCGGCACCAAGAATCCTGCCGCGCTGGCCGCGCTCGTTCGAGCCGCCGATCTCGAACCGGCTGGCGGTGATCCGACGACCCGCGCCATGCTCGTGGGCGCAGCCTACCAGTTGCAGGCCTCCCCCGCTCAACTCGTAGGGTGGCGCGAAATCCTCGAAAAAATGGTCGCCGAAGGTCCGCCCCTCGCGACCTACGATGCACTGCAGGCACTCATGCCCTCCTATGGATCCGCCAACCTCGCTCGCCTCCGGCCGTTGCTGGCCGCCCCTGCAGGCGATGTGCGGATCGCAGCGGCTTGGGCGATATTGGACATCACCACGCGCGCTTCAGCCGGGCCCACAACGTCGAGGTAGACTGCGAGCTTGCTTGCGCTCGCTTGGGAGATGAAGCGCCGGCGCGCCCACGGCCTGGGTTAACCCACTCCGTCGCTCAGACCGCAACCGCGTCGCCGCGGATCTGTCCCATTGCGGTGATCAACGCCTGCCTCCGCGCCGCGGGAAACCGGGGCAAGGGCACCGAGACGCTGATCGCCGCGAGCGGTTCGCCCATCCACGCGAGTGAAATCGCCACGCAGGCCACGCCGGTCACCGTCTCCTCCTCCTCAACCGCGTAACCGCGCAGCCGCGTCGCCGCCAAATCCGCTTTGAGCCGCGCCCGCTGGGTCTTACGGCCGGTCGCCTTGGTGACGAGGCGATCCTGCTGCGCTTCGGGCAGACTCGCCACGATTGCCCGCCCGAGCGCGGTGGAATGAAAATGATCCCGCGCGCCGGGTTTCACGATCCAGCGCAGCGGCTGGCGGGTTTCTAGCACGTGCACGTAGCGGACAAAGATTCCCTCGAGCATCCCGAGGTTTACGGTCTCGTCGAATTCGCGCTGCAGCCGCGCCATCAATGGCACCGCCTTGGTCCGGACCGCGCCATCGCGGGCGTACTCGCGCAGCGAACTCAGCCGACCCGACAGCCGGTAGGTACCACGCCGGTCAGCCTGCTCCACATACCCGAGATCACGCAGGCTGCGGAGGATCCGGTGCAGCGTGGGCTTTGGCAGCCGCCCCTCCTCCGCCAATTCAGCCAACGACAGCTCGCGCCCGGTGCGGGCGAGAACTTCGAGAACGGAAAATGCCTTGTCGAGGACGGCGATACTCACGGTTTTTGCTTTGCTTTCATTTCACATTGTGAAACAGCTGTTTCGTCAAACAAATTACCCCGTGCTTCTCGACTGCCCTAATCATCTCGGCGTGGATTTGTCTTTCCGTCGCCATGACCCAGCCACGCCGAAGCGGACTGACCTTGTGATCGGGAGGCAGCGCCTCTCGGCTGACTGCCGCATGGGTCTAACGAACCGAGCCTATCCCGCGCCACGCGCAGATCTCGCGTGACTTCACTCCAACAATGAAAGCTTTTTCCCTCTCCTCCCGCACCGCCCTCGTCACCGGCTCGTCCAAGGGGATCGGCCTCGCCATCGCCCAAGGCATCCACGCCGCCGGCGCCGAGGTCGTGTTTCACGGCAACACCTCACAGCCGACCCAGCTTCCTCCCGGCTGCGCGTGTGTCACCGGCGACCTCCTCGGCGGCGACGCGCCCGGAGCGCTGATCGCCGCCGCCTTTCAAGCCAAGCCCGGCCTCGACCTGCTGGTGTGCAACGCCGGCAGTTTCTTTGACAAGGACTTCCTCGCCATGGGCCTGCCCGAGTGGGACCGCACCATGAATCTCAACGTGCGCGCGGCCTACTTCCTGGTGCAGGCGTTCGCCCGCGAACTCGTCGCTCGGAAACGCCCTGGTGCGGTGGTGATCGTGTCCTCCACCAACGGCTTCCAGGCCGAGGAAGAGTCCACCGCCTACGACACCTCCAAAGGCGCACTCGTCATGATGACCCGCACGCTGGCTCAGGCCCTCGCGGCCCATCACATCCGGGTCAACGGCATGGCTCCTGGCCTGATCCGGACTCCGCTCACGGCGGGTTGGATCGATTCCCAGCCCGAGAAGCGCCGGCACTACGAAAAGAAGATTCTCCAAGCCCGGATCGGTGAACCCGAGGACTGCGCGGGCCCGACTGTGTTCCTGCTTTCACCGGCCGCCGCGTACATCACGGGCCAGGTGCTCGTGGTCGACGGCGGATTGACCGTGGGCCAAATCGGCCGGATGTAACCCCGCGCTCGCGTGCCCCACCTCGACGAACTTTCCACGCCGGTGGTGCTGGTGGATCGCACCCGGGTCGCCGCCAACATCCGGTCCATGCAGGCAACCTGCGACGCCCACGGCGTCGAGTTGCGGCCGCACATCAAAACCCACAAGATGGTCGCGGTTGCGAAACAACAACTGGAGGCCGGTGCTCGCGGGCTCACGTGCGCCAAGCTCGGCGAGGCGGAAGCGATGCTGCCCTCGGGCGTGCAGAGCCTGTTCATTGCCCATTCGCTCGTGGACATCCGGCTCGCCCCGCGCCTCGCCGCTCTGGCTGAACGGGTTCCCGACTTGCGGGTCGCCGCCACGAGTGAGGAGCAGGTGGAGGTGCTCGAGCGACTCGTGGCCGCCGCCGGACTGACCTTGCCCGTCATGCTGGCCCTCGACACCGGGCTGGGCCGGGAAGGGGTGCGCGATGCGTCCACTGCCCGCCTTCTCGCCGCGCGGATCGCCGCAAGTTCCCGGCTCAACCTCGCCGGCTTCTATACCCACGAGGGCCATTTTTACGGAGTCCCTCCTGCGGACATGCCAAAACAGGCCGCGGCGCTCGTGGACCGGATCTGTGATCTGCGCGATCAGGTTGATCGCACCCTGCCCGTGTGGCCGGGCTGCAGTGCCACTGCTCGATGGATGGCTGCAACCGGACGGGTCCAAGCCGTCCGCCCGGGCGCGTATGTTTTTGGCGACCTCTTCCTCACGCATATCAGCCGCGTGATGGAGCCGAAAGACGCCGCGATCACGATCCTGACCACCGTCGTCGACCTGCCCGAGCCGGGCCTCGCGCTGATCGATGCCGGGTCCAAAACGTTTTCCTCGGATCGCACCCCCGAGGGCATTCACGGCCTCAGCACTGACGGGCGGGACCTCGCCATCGTTCGGGTGAATGAGGAACACGGCTATGTGCGCGGGCGCGATGTCGCCGCCCTCCACGTCGGCGACCGCCTCGTCTTCGAGCCGGCCCACGTCTGCACCGTCATCAACCTCACCGACGAAGTCGTCGTGACCGAGCACGGTCAATACATCACCACCTGGCCCGTCGACGCCCGAGGTCACACCCGTTGACCGCGACGGTTGCCTGATTTCGCTCCCCTCTTCCACGCGGCCGGGAGCACCGGCGCAGCTCGGTACCCGCCCTTATCCCTTTGAACGGAATCCTTCCTTCGCGCGCGTGGCTGACTGTCGGCCTACTCTGGGTCGTCGGGTGCCTCAACTACCTTGACCGGGTGATGATCGCGACCATGCGCGGGTCGATCAAGGAGGTGATTCCGATGACCGATGCCCAATTCGGGCTGCTCACAACGGTATTCCTGCTGGTCTACGCCACCCTCAGTCCTTTCGCCGGCTTTCTGGCCGACCGGTTTAACCGGAGCCGCGTGATTATCGGCAGCCTCTTCTTCTGGTCGTTCGTCACTTGGCTGACTGCCCACGCGAAGACCTACGATCAACTACTCCTCACACGGGCGTTGATGGGCGTGAGCGAGGCCTGCTACCTGCCCGCCGCGCTGGCCCTCATCACTGATTATCACCGGGGATCAACCCGCTCGCTCGCCAACGGGATTCACCTTAGCGGCGTCATGGTTGGCTCAGCCTTGGGCGGCATCGGCGGTTGGCTCGCGGAACGCCACGGCTGGGCCTATGCCTTCAATCTCTTCGGCTTAATCGGCATCGGCTACTCCTTCGTCATTCTTCTCCTTTTGCGCAATCCCCCGGAGGCCGCGCGGCTGGACGAGGCGGGCCCGGCACCCACGGTTCGCATCGGCGAGGCCATGACCAGTCTCTTCAGCCGCCCTGCGTTCATCGTCGCGCTGGTGTTCTGGGGTATGCTCGGCATTGGCGGGTGGGCCGTCATGGGCTGGATGCCCACCTACCTCAACGAGCACTTCAGCCTTTCCCAAGGTACTGCCGGCCTGTCCGCCACTGGCTATGGCAGTATCGCTGCCCTCATCGGCATGATCGTCGGCGGGGCTTGGGCCGACCGTTGGAGTCGCACGAACCCGCGGGCCCGCATTTTCGTCCCGATGATTGGTCTTCTCATCGCGGCCCCGGGCATCCTCCTCGCGGCTTCCACGCCCGTGCTCGCCGTCGCTCTGGCGGGCCTCGTCTGCTACGGCCTCGCCCGCTCGTTCGCGGACGCGAACATGATGCCCATCCTCTGCATGATCTCCGACGCGCGATACCGCGCCACCGGCTATGGAGTGTTGAATTTTTTTGCGTGTGTGGTCGGCGGCGTGACCATCTATGTGGGAGGCCTGCTGCGCGACGCCCACATTGATATCAGCAGGGTCTTCCAGTTCGGTTCCGCTAGCATTGCCGCTTGCGCGGTGCTGCTATTTTTTATCAAACCGCAATCTGAGTCCCAATCATGAAGGCCGCGCGCTCCCCTTCCTGCAGCCCGCCGCGCGCGCCAGTAATCCAAGACTCCCACTGGCCGAAATTACCGGCCCGCTTCCGGCTCAAGCGGATCCGCCGCGCTGCTTCCAACCCGACTGGTCGCCCGCCGGGCGAAGTCGGCGCCTAAGAGTCTCGTCAGAACTTCCCCGCGACCTCCAGGCGCATCAGCGCGATTCGTGAACTTCCGTCCCCTCCGCGTCGGAGATATTATGCCAGTGCGGCCGCGTCCTCGGGCCCGGACCACCGGCGAGGCAGGTCCGAACCTCGTTCATTTGGCTGTATAGTAGTTCAACCGCTCCTCGTCGACTTCGACTCCCAAGCCAGGAACCTTCGGGACCGTCGCGAAGCCGTCCTTGATTTCGATCGATCGCGCAAACAATTGCTCGCGGAATGGATTCTCAACATGGTCGAGCTCCAGCATCGGGGTCTCGGTCGTGCGGCCCCACGAGGCGTCCGGCAGCAGCGACAGCAAGTGAACCGACGCCGCGATCACCAGACCGCCCGCCCAGCAATGCGGCATGCACTGGATGCCCCACAGCCGCGCCATGTCGGCCACAAAAAGACACTCGCCAATTCCGCCGGCAATACAGACGTCCGGCTGCACGATCGTCATGGCCCGCCGGGAAATGGCCTCCTTGAATTGGGCGCGGGACGTGAGTCCTTCGCAAGCGGCGATCGGGATGTCCAGTTTGGCGGTGAGCACCTCGTAGCCCGCATAGCCGGGGGAACTTTGCGGCAGCGGCTCTTCAAACCAATAAAAGTCCTGCTCCTCCAATTCCCGCCCCATCCTCATCGCGGTCCCGAGCGAATACGCTCCATTGCCATCCGCCATCAACTTCACATCGGGCCCCACCGCCCTCCGCACGGCCTTGATCGCCGCGAGGTCGTCTTTGATCGGCTGGCCGCCAATGCGCATCTTCATCGCTCGAAAGCCCTGATCGAGCAGCGCCGTGGCCTCGCGCGGATAAAAATCGGCCGGCGTTTCGCCTTCGATATAGTTCATCGCCGAGGCGTAGGCGGGCACGCGGTCGCGCAGGCGGCCGCCATAAAGCTCGGCCACGGGCAACTTCAGGGCCTTGCCGCGCAAGTCATCGAGCGCGATATCCACTCCCCCCAAGGCCATGCCGTTACCAAAATTCTGGCCCCACAGTTCCCGCCACAACGGGCGGTGCGCCACGGGATCGCGCCCGATGAGGATCGGTGCGTATTGTTCTTCAATCAGATTTCTCACCCCGACAAACGCCACCGATTCCCCCCAGCCGGCCAGGCCTTCGTCGGTTTCGATCTTGATGATCAGCGTCGTGCGGATCCGGTAATAGAAATTCGACGGTCCGGTGGCGCGGGTCATCGGACTCTTGAGCAGGAAGGTTTTGACTGCGGTTATTTTCATGGGAGGAGAAATGGGGTGGAGGACATGGCGGGAGAAATTTTCGGAAAGCGGCGGCAGCTCCGTTTTCAGTTCGATGAGAGAGTACCCGGGAATCGCATCTTAACTCCGTTCTCACCGGTAACGCCAATGATCGTCCGGCCCGCCCGCAGAAAATGCGCGCCTGCCAGACCGACGGGCAGCCGGCCGACCGACTCCACCCGGCCGCTTGGCACATCGTAACGCAGGATCCCGGCTTCAAACCTGTCCGTGTAACCGCCAAACAGGAGCAGACCGCTGTCGTCGGCCAAACCGCCCGCGGCCCGGATGGCCAAGGGCAGTCGGCCCAACTGCGTCCAAGCGTCAGTGGGCGGATGGTAAGCAAGAATTTCGTCCAAGTTTCTAACCCCTCCGTCCTCCGGAGTGCAGCCTCCGGCGACAATGATGCGTCCGGCGACCACGCCGACGGAAAGGTTAAACCGGGCCGGGCCGGGAATGGGCGCGCGGGTTTCCCAGTGACCGCCGGGCTTCGCCGCCCACACCGTCGATGTAGCTCCCGAAAAATCGCTGCCCGTCCCAGGGAGGCCGCCCAGCAGATGAAAGGTTCCATCCACCACGGCAACGCTGGCTGACCGGCGCGGCACGGGCAGCGCAAGATGCGGCAATTCGCTCCAGCGGTTGTCCCGCAGGGCCCACACGGTGGATTCCGCCACCCCGTCCGCCCCCCCGCCAAAGACGTAGAGCGTGCTATCGCAAATCGCGGCCGCAGCGTCACCGCGTGGCCTCGGGAGCGGGGTCCGGGCCGTCCAGCAATTCGTGGCCGGATCGAAGGCGTCCACCCGTTCGCTCCAATATTTCCGGCCGTCTTGCCAGTAGGTACCCCCGGCGACCACCAGTTCTCCGCCGATGATGCCGACGGCGCAACCGGCGCGCGGGAGCGGCAGCGGAACCAGTTCCTTCCATGCGGAGAAATCGATGTTAGTCATGGATTCGAAAACGGGAATTTATGCTCAGGCCAGGGCCCGCCCGGACTCTTGTTTCTTGGCCGAGTTGTTCACCATCCAAAGCAAAGATGCGCAGAGGACTGCACCGAAGCCCGCGGACGTCAGGATCAGGTTGAAACCGAATTTCGCGTCGCGCAGGGCGCCGACCGCGTAGACCGCCAGACCGCCGCTGACCGCGGCGAATGCGTTGAGCACGCCCATGGCGGTGGCGCGGTAGCGTGAGTCCACCACCAGGCAGACAATCGGCATCAGGTTGGCGCCCAGAAAGCCCATGGCCACTCCCCACAAGCTCAAGCTCACGAGGGTGAAGATGATCAGATGAAACCAACCGGTCAGCCAAAACGCCGGCGCGGCGCATACGATGGCCAGCGCCGGGAGAAAAATCCGCGCGCGCGGTTTGGCCAGACTCCAGGCATCAGTCCACCTTCCCCCGGCGAGCAGGCCGACCGTCTGCGCGAAGTAAAGGAAACCGAGGGCAGAAAACCCGGCCGCGCCCTGCCCCAACTTGAACTGCTCCATCATCTGCGTCGGCATCCAGCCAATGATCATCCAACTGACCGCACCCTGTACGGCCACGCACGCCATCATGGCGTAGAATCCCCCCGGCTTGCCCAATATCCGCCAGGCTTCGCCCATCCGGATGGCTGGCAGGCTCTCCCCCACGGCCGCCAACCCCTCGCGCGGCGGCTCCTTCAGGGTGAAGCAAAGCAGCACACCGATCACCAGATTGGGCACACCGATGACGGCATAGGCATAACTCCAATTGTGGGCCGCTGCCAACCAGCCGCCCAAGCCGCCGAGCGCGGAGCCGGCGATCATCCCGGTCACGTGAATTCCGGCGGCGAGCGCGCGGGTCGGCCCGCGGTGAAAGTCGATGATCAGCGCGACGGCCGCGGGAATGTAGAACGCCTGACTCAACCCCAGCAAAACCCGCAGGACGAAAAACTGCTCGAACGTTTTTGCAAAGACCGTGACGCACGTCAGCGCCGACCAGGCGAACAAGCTGGCTATGACCACCAGGCGGCGGCTGAACCGGTCCGCGACAAACCCGGCGAAGGGACTGGCCAGAGCGTACACCCACAGAAATCCCGAAGTGAGCAAGCCGAACTGGGCGTCGGTCATGGGAATCGCTTCGAGAATCGATCCGCGCATCGTCGTCAGCATGGTGCGCGTAAGATAATTCGAGCCGCCGGCCAGCCAGAGCACCGCGACCGCCGTCCAAGCCGCGGTCAGCAGCGGACGGGAAGATCCCGGATTCACGACAAGGTTGGGGGCGGCCATGACCGGAGCGGAATGCGACGGGACGGCGCCGGTCAGTAGCCCAAGCGCTTGTTGGCCTGATTGAGCAAAGGCTGTCCGAGGTGGAACCGCCGGAGATTTTCCGTGAACAAGCCGATCATCGCCGGCCAGAAGCCCTCGTAGGCTCCCGCCATGTGCGGCGACATGATGAGGTTCGGGGCATCATAGAAAGGATGATCTGATGGTGGCGGTTCCTGCACGAAGCAGTCCACAGCCGCCCCGGCGAGTTGGCCGTCGCGCAAGGCCGCGGCCAGCGCAGCCTCATCGACGATCCCGCCGCGCGAAATGATGATAACCCGCCCGCCCTTTCTGAGCAGGGCCAGTTCGTCCCGGCCGATCATTCCGACCGTGTGGGGAGTAAACGGCACGGCGACCACGAGCACGTCGCACAGCGGCAGCATTTCCCTCAG